>CAYNRI010000055.1:0-17363 GCA_964399575.1 uncultured Rikenellaceae bacterium | reverse complement strand
AGTCCCCGTGCAGATTCCTATCGGCAATGAAGAGAACTTCAGGGGGATCATTGATCTTGTAAAAATGAAAGCCCTTGTTTATGAGGATCAGAATAATCTCGGGTCTAAATATGAAGTTGAGGATATTCCCGATGAACTTATCAAGGAAGCTGAGGAATGGAGAGGAAAGCTTGTTGAAGCCGTGGCGGAAGTCGATGAAACTCTTCTTGAAAGATATGTTGAGGATCATGAGTCAATTACAGCTGATGAGATCCTTGCAGCTCTAAGAAAATCGGCAATATCGGGAAAAGCTGTCCCGGTACTGTGCGGTGCTTCATTCAAGAATAAAGGTATTCAGAGCCTCCTCGATGCAGTTGCAGCTTATCTGCCTTCACCGATAGATAAGGGTGCTGTTACAGGCATTGATCCGAGAGATGACAGTGAGATAACACGCGAACCTGATGACCAGGCTCCGCTGGCAGCCCTTGTCTTTAAAATAGCAACAGATCCTTTTGTGGGACGGCTTGTATTTGTAAGGGTTTATTCGGGAGTTCTGCATGCTGGCGATACAGTGTATAATGTAAGAACCGGAAAACGGGAAAGGATAAACCGTCTTTACCAGATGCATGCGAACAAGCAGAACCCGACCGAACAGGTTGCAGCAGGAGATATAGGTGCCGGTGTCGGATTTAAAGATCTTAAGACAGGTGATACACTATGTGCTATTCATAAGCCGATTCTGCTTGAATCGATGGATTTTCCGGAACCTGTTCTTGGAGTAGCTGTTGAACCAAAGACCCAGGCTGATGTAGATAAGTTATCTCTTGCTCTTCAGAAACTTGCAGAAGAGGATCCTACTTTCCAGGTCAAGATCGATCCGGATAGCGGGCAGACTATAATTAACGGAATGGGTGAACTTCACCTCGAGATACTTATTGACCGTCTGAGAAGGGAATTCAAGGTTGAATGTAACCAGGGTCCGCCTCAGGTAGCTTATAAGGAAGCTATTACAAGCTCTGCTGAATTCAGGGAAGTTTTCAAGAAACAAACGGGAGGAAGAGGGAAATTCGCGGATATAACTCTCGAACTGCTTCCTGCTGAAAACGGATTCAGAGGACTTCAGTTTGTGAACGAAGTGAAAGGCGGCAATGTGCCGAAGGAATACATACCGGCTGTTGAAAAGGGATTACGTGAATCAATGTCAAACGGCCCGCTTGCAGGATTCCCGATGGAAAACCTTAAGGCGATCCTTAAAGATGGTTCATACCATCCGGTTGATTCAGATTCAATCTCTTTTGAGATAGCAGCTAAGCAGGCTTTCCGGAAACATGCAGGTAAGTGCCACCCCGTTATACTGGAACCGATAATGTCGACGGAAGTTGTCACCCCTGAGGAATATGTCGGTGACGTTATAAGCGATTTCAACAGGAGAAGAGGCAGGGTTGAAGGAATGGAATCGAAAGCCGGTCTGAGGGTTGTTAAGGCCAAGGTGCCGCTTGCAGAAAAATTCGGATATGTAACAGTGCTCCGCACTCTTACATCGGGAAGGGCGACCTCAACAATGGAATTTTCACATTATGAAGAAGTTCCAACAGAAATAGCAAACAGGATTATTGAAATTACAAAAGGAAAAATTCTATAAAAGATGAGTCAGAAAATACGTATTAAACTGAAATCTTACGATCATAATCTGGTTGACAAGTCAGCAGAGAAGATCGTGAAAACAGTGAAATCTACAGGTGCTGTTGTAAGTGGTCCGATTCCTCTTCCGACCCACAAAAAGATTTTTACAGTTCTCAGGTCGCCCTTTGTCAACAAAAAGGCCAGAGAGCAATTCCAGCTGTCCTCTTACAAGAGGCTGCTCGATATTTACAGCTCCACACCGAAGACTATTGATGCTCTAATGAAGCTTGAACTTCCAAGCGGTGTTGAAGTTGAGATTAAAGTTTGAAACCAGTTAATTTATTAGCGAGATGCAGGGATTAATAGGAAAAAAAATAGGGATGACCTCTCTTTTTGATGAAGAGGGAAAGAACATCCCGTGCACGGTTCTCCAGGCAGGTCCATGTACTGTTACACAGATCAAGACAGTTGAGAAGGATGGCTATTTTGCCGTTCAGCTTGGATTTGACGACAAGAAAGAGAAGAATACAACAAAGGCTGAAATGGGTCATTTCAGGAAAGTTAACACTACGCCGAAAAGAAAAATTATTGAGTTCACAGGTTTTAAAGAGGATCAGGTAAAAGAAGGTGAAGTAGTTACTACAGAACTATTCAGGACTGCCAACTGGGTTGACATAAGGGGCTGGTCAAAGGGAAAGGGCTTTCAGGGCGTTGTGAAACGTCATGGTTTTGGTGGTGTAGGCGGACAGACCCATGGCCAGCATAACAGGGGCAGAGCGCCCGGTTCTCTCGGTGCTTCTTCATACCCTTCAAGGGTTCTTCCGGGTATGAGAATGGCCGGTCGTATGGGAGGCGATAAAGTTATGGCTATGAGCATGCGGATTATGAAAATAATGGCAGAAGACAATATATTAATAGTAAAAGGATCAGTTCCTGGTCCTAAAGGTGGTTACGTAATAATTACAAGATAATGGAATTAGCAGTCGTAAATATTAGTGGTAAGGAAACCGGAAGGAAAGTTCAACTGAACGATTCTATATTCGGAATAGAACCTAATGATCATGCTATATACCTCGACACTAAGCAGTTCATGGCAAACCAGCGCCAGGGAACTCACAAGTCGAAACACAGGGGTGAAGTTTCCGGCAGCACCCGGAAGCTGAAAAGACAGAAAGGCACAGGGACAGCCCGTGCAGGCAGTATAAAAAACCCGCTGTTCAGAGGAGGAGGCAGAATATTTGGTCCGGAACCAAGATACTATGGTTTCAAGCTTAACAAAAAAGTGAAACAACTGGCCAGAAAATCAGCACTATCATATAAGGCATCTTCAAATAGTATAATAGTCCTGGAAGACTTTTCATTTGAAGCTCCAAAGACAAGCCAGGTGCTGAATATAGGCAATAAGCTCAATGTTGCTGATAAAAAAATACTATTTGTTTTACGGGAACAAAATAAAAATATATATTTGTCATCCCGAAATGTACAAGGGGTTGAAGTTATAACTGCTAGTGAATTAAACACTTATGAGATTATGAATGCTTCAACTTTGGTACTCGTGGAAAGCGCAATTGACGTTTTGCAGGCAACTTTTGAAAATTAGAAATTTTAAGTGATGGATATTTTAATTAAACCGATTGTAACTGAAAAAATGACAAGCCAGGGCGATAAATTTAATCGCTATGGTTTTCTTGTTGCCAGGGATGCAAACAAGTTACAGATCAAGAAAGCCGTTGAAGAGCTTTACAGTGTTACCGTTGATTCGGTAAATACAATTCGTTACGGAGGCAAGATAAAATCCCGTAACACAAAATCAGGTCTTCTCGTCGGCAGGACAAATGCTGTTAAGAAAGCGATAGTTACGCTTGCTGAAGGCAATAAAATAGATTTCTATAGCAATATTTAAAGACAAGTATGGCAGTCAGAAAGATCAAGCCTGTAACACCAGGCCAGAGAAACAAGATCATCAGTGCTTTTGACAATATCACAAGCACTGTACCGGAGAAATCCCTCCTCCGACCGCTTAGAAAAACCGGAGGAAGGAATGTTAACGGTCACAGGACAATGAGGTACATCGGAGGCGGTCACAAACAGATGTACAGGGTTATCGATTTCCAGAGGGAAAAAGATGGCATAAATGCAACAGTGAAATCAATAGAGTACGATCCAAACAGATCAGCCAGGATCGCACTTGTTGTTTATACGGATGGGGAAAAAAGGTATATAGTGGCTCCTGCCGGTTTAAAACCCGGACAGGTTGTAGTATCAGGTAAAGATGCTACTCCTGAAGTAGGGAATACATTGTTTCTCAGTGACATACCTCTTGGAACAATTATACACAATATTGAGCTGAAACCAGGGAAGGGAGCAGCAATGGCACGCAGTGCCGGAACATATGCGCAGCTGTCGGCCCGTGAAGGTAAATATGCAATTCTGAAGCTTCCCTCAGGCGAGACAAGAATGGTCCTTACTACCTGCAGAGCTACAATCGGGGCAGTATCCAATCCTGATCATAACCTTGAGAAGTCAGGCAAAGCAGGCCGTTCACGCTGGAAAGGCCGTCGCCCAAGGGTAAGAGGTGTTGTTATGAACCCTGTCGATCATCCAATGGGTGGTGGAGAAGGAAGAGCTTCGGGTGGTCATCCGCGATCACGCAGAGGTATTCCGGCAAAAGGATTCAAGACCCGGGACAGAAAAAAATATTCTGCAAAACAAATCCTCGAGAGAAGGAAAAAATAACTGATATAATATGAGCAGATCAATTAAAAAAGGCCCTTTTATTGAATTTAAACTCGAGAAGAGACTTCTTGAAATGAATGAGGGAGTGAAGAAATCAGTAGTAAAAACCTGGTCAAGGAGATCAGTTATATCTCCTGACTTTGTGGGACATACTATAGCAGTTCATAATGGGAATAAGTTTATCCCTGTGTACATAACAGAAAACATGGTAGGTCATAAACTTGGAGAATTTGCACCTACACGTACATTCAGAGGACACTCGGGGAATAAATAATAATTACAAAATTATAAGAGATGGGTGCAAGAAAAAGAAATACAGCTGAGCAGAGAAAGGAAGCCTCAAAAACACAGTACCAGGCTATTCTCAGGAACTGTCCTACCTCACCCCGGAAGATGAGGCTGGTTACAGACCTGATCAGCGGAAAGGAAGTCAACAGAGCCCTTGATATACTGAAATACAGTTCTCAGGATGCTTCCCGCAGACTGGAGAAACTACTGCTTTCCGCAATTGCTAACTGGCAATCCAAGAATGAAGGAGTAAGAATAGAAGAGAGCAACCTTTATATTAAGACTGTTCATGTTGATGGCGGCCGTACGATGAAGAGACTCCAGACAGCTCCCCAGGGAAGGGCATACCGGTTGAGGAAGAGATCCAACCATGTGACACTTGTCCTTGACAGCAAGAATAAGGAAATAGAAAATACATCAAAATAATTCAGATGGGACAAAAAGTAAATCCGATAGGTAACAGATTAGGCATAATTAAAGGCTGGGATTCGAACTGGTACGGTGGAAAAGATTTCTCCGGTAAGCTGGTCGAGGATACAAAGATCAGGGAATACCTGAATGCCAGGCTTGCAAAGGCAAGTATTTCAAAAATAGTTATTGAAAGAACTCTTAAGCTTATAACTGTAACTGTTAATACTGCCCGCCCCGGTATCATAATCGGAAAAGGAGGACAGGAAGTTGACAAGCTTAAGGAAGAGCTTAAGAAGATTACAAAAAAGGAAGTTCAGATAAATATTTTCGAGGTCAAGAGACCTGAGCTTGATGCCAATATTGTCGGAAACAACGTAGCCCGTCAGTTAGAAGGCAAGATCTCTTACAGAAGGGCAATCAAGATGGCTATAGCATCTACAATGAGAATGGGTGCCGAAGGTATCAAGGTTGTGATCTCCGGGCGTCTGGGTGGAGCTGAAATGGCAAGAACCGAGACCTACAAAGAGGGGCGCATACCGCTCCATACCTTTAGGGCTGATATAGACTATGCTCTTGCAGAGGCACATACGAAGGTCGGCCTCCTCGGCATCAAAGTATGGATTTGCAATGGCGAGGTATATGGGAAGAGAGATCTTAGTCCTAATATTGGAGCACGAAATGCTAAAGGCAAGGCAATCAAGAAAGCAAAACAAAGGAGCAAATAACCGAGGTGATAATTTTTAAGATATTATAAGATGTTACAACCAAAAAGGTCCAAATACAGGAGAGCCCAGAAGGGAAGGATGAAGGGTAATGCCCAGAGAGGCAACCAGCTGGCATTCGGGTCCTTTGGTATAAAGGCACTGGAACAGTGCTGGATTACCGGGAGGCAGTTAGAAGCAGCCCGCCAGGCAGTGACCCGTCATATGAAACGTGAAGGGCAGCTCTGGATAAGGGTATTCCCCGACAAACCTATTACAAAGAAACCGGCTGAGGTCCGTATGGGTAAAGGGAAAGGTGCTCCGGAAGGGTTTGTTGTACCGGTTACACCGGGACGTATCCTTATAGAAACCGAAGGTGTACCTTACGAAATTGCCAAAGAGGCACTTCGTCTCGGAGCGCAGAAACTGCCCATAACAACAAAATTTGTAGTAAGACGCGATTACGTCGAGTAATAAATCTATTTATCAGATGAAAACATCAGAAATAAGGGAATTAAGCACACCTGATCTTATCGAGCGTATCGATACCGAGAGGACTATGCTGGTACGGATGAGAATGAATCATGCAATAACACCCCTCGATAATCCGCAGAAACTGAAACAGGCAAAAATGACTATAGCCCGTTTACTGACCGAATTACATTCCAGGGAACTTAAACAGAAATCTAAATAGCCGGAATCAGCAATGGAAAGGAATATCAGAAAAGAACGAATAGGGATTGTTATCAGTAACAAGATGGATAAATCAATCGTCGTTGCAGTTAAAAGAAAAGTAAAGCATCCAATCTATGCCAAGTTCATTAACAGGACAAAGAAACTGATGGCACACGATGAGGAGAATAGCTGCAATATAGGCGATACAGTAAGGATATCGGAGACCAGGCCTCTGAGTAAGAATAAAGCCTGGAGAGTAGTTGAAATAATCGAAAGGGCCAAGTAATTATGATACAGCAGGAAACCAGGCTCACAGTAGCCGATAATTCAGGCGCCAAGGAGGTATTATGTATAAGGGTGCTTGGCGGTAGCAAAAAAAGATATGCTACTGTTGGAGACAAGATAGTTGTCAGTGTTAAATCAGCACTTCCATCAGGAGAAGCAAAGAAAGGAACAGTGAGCAGGGCTGTTGTTGTAAGAACAAAAAAGGAGATACGCCGGCCCGATGGATCCTATATCAGATTTGATGATAATGCAGTAGTCCTCCTTACTAATCAGGATGAGGTAAGAGGTACACGTATCTTTGGTCCTGTAGCCAGAGAGCTCCGCGATAAGTATATGAAAATTGTTTCACTGGCACCCGAGGTGTTGTAATAAAAATACACAACAATGCAAAAGAAGATACATATTAAGAAAGGTGATACGGTAATGGTCATAACCGGTGAATCAAAAGGCCAGAAAGGTCGTGTAATGGAAGTGGACAGGAAAAAGGGCAATGCAATTGTTGAGGGTCTGAATCTGATCTCAAAACATACTAAACCCAATTCAAAAGCGCCACAGGGTGGTATCGTGAAGAAGGAAGCCCCTATCAATATATCAAACCTGATGCTCATTGATCCGGCTTCGGGTAAGCCTACCCGTATTGGCAGGAGACTTAATGATAAAAGTAAATTAGTACGTTATTCAAAAAAATCAGGAGAGGAGATTAAGTAATGTATGTACCTGAGCTAAAAACCAAGTATAAGAACGAGATCATCCCGGCATTGACAAAGGAATTTGGCTATAAGACCGTAATGCAGGTCCCTAAGCTGAAGAAAATAGTCATCAATCAGGGTGTAGGACAGGCTATTGCTGACAAGAAACTTCTTGAATCAGGTGTTAAGGAATTAACAGACATAGCCGGCCAGAAAGCAGTCCTTACATACTCGTCAAAAGATATCTCTAACTTCAAGCTGCGGAAAAATATGCCAATTGGCATTATGGTCACCCTGAGGGAAGAAAGGATGTATGAATTTCTGGAAAGGCTGATATCTGTTGCCCTACCGCGTATCCGCGACTTTAAAGGGATAAACCCGAAACTTGATGGACGCGGCAATTATACCCTGGGGATAACTGAACAGATCATCTTCCCGGAGATCGACCTTGATAAAGTCACAAAAATAATGGGGCTCCAGGTTACTTTCGTTACTTCAGCAAATAGCGATGAAGAGGCATTCGCACTGCTCAAGAACTTTGGATTACCTTTTAAAACATCAAAAAACTGATATATGGCTAAGGAATCGATGAAAGCCCGCGAGGTAAAACGCGCAAAACTGGCAAAGAAGTATGCAGAGAAAAGGGCTCAGCTTAAGGCTGACGGAAATTATATAGCTTTAAGCCGCCTGCCAAGGAATTCAAATCCTAACAGGCAGAGGAACCGTTGTAAGATTACAGGTCGTACCAGGGGATATATGAGACAATTCGGGATTAGCAGGATAACATTCAGGGAAATGGCATCCTTCGGTCTTATACCTGGTGTAAAGAAGGCTAGCTGGTAATGATTAAAGAAATAAACTATTTAATAAATAAGAAATGACTGATCCGATTTCAGATTTACTGACCAGAATTAGAAACGCCATTATGGCCGGTCATAAAGTGGTGGAGACTCCTTCTTCAAAATTAAAGACGGAGATAGCAAGGATTCTTTTTGAAAAGGGGTATATCCTCAGCTATAAAGTGGTTGAAAGTGATAACAAGCAGGGCTCTCTTAAGATAGCTCTCAAATATAATCCCAAGAATAAGAAACCCGCTATCAAGACCTTACAGCGTGCAAGCCGTCCGGGACTACGATATTATTCAGGAGTTGATGATCTGCCCAGGGTATTGAACGGACTTGGAATAGCTATAATTTCTACTTCAAGAGGTCTGATGACCGACAAAGAGGCTAAGAAGGAAAATATTGGTGGTGAAGTCTTATGTTATGTTTACTAAAAGGAGGAACAATTAATGTCACGAATAGGAAAATTACCTGTAGCTCTGCCAAAAGGCGTCACTGTAAGTATAAGTGACACCAATATGGTAAGCGTAAAGGGACCTTTAGGGGAACTGACCCAGACTGTTGACAAGGACCTGAAAATAGAGGTCGCTGACAACGAGATAAATATTTTACGTCCCTCAGATTCAAAAAACCATAAATCCCTTCATGGACTTTACAGGGCGCTTATTGCCAATATGGTAACTGGTGTCTCAGAGGGTTACAAGAAGGAGCTTGAACTTGTTGGTGTTGGTTACCGTGCTGAAGCAAAAGGACAGCAGCTGGAAATGAGCCTTGGTTATTCACATGAGATCATTTTCGAACTGCCGGACGAGGTTAAGATCGAAACAAGAACTGAAAGAAGAAGTAATCCGATAATAACGCTTACTTCTATTGACAAACAGCTTATCGGACATGTTGCTGCAAAAATAAGATCCCTCCGTCCGCCGGAACCATACAAAGGCAAGGGGATCAAATTTGTTGGAGAACAGCTAAGGAGAAAAGCCGGGAAGTCTGCTAGTGTATAACGCTGAAAATGTTTAATAAGATGGCTCTAACAAAACTGGAAAGAAGAACAAGGATCAAACTGAGGATCCGGAAAAAGATAAGCGGTACAACTGCTATTCCCAGATTGGCAGTATATCGCAGTAACAAACAGATTTATGTTCAGGTTGTTGACGATCTGAACAGAGTCACAATTTTATCAGCTTCTTCGAAAGAAAAGGAGATAGCAGGTAAAACTGGTATCAAAAAGACCGAACAGGCTAAGCTTGTCGGCAAGCTTCTGGCTTCGAAATGCAAGGAAAAAGGTATTGAAAGCGTAGTGTTCGACAGAAGCGGATATAAATATCATGGCAGAGTAAAATCATTGGCTGATGCAGCCCGCGAAGGCGGTTTAAAATTTTAACACATTATGGCAGAAGGAATCAGAAAAGTCAAAACGAGTGATCTGGAGCTTAAAGACAGGTTAGTCAGCATCCAGAGAGTTACCAAAGTGACAAAAGGCGGTCGCACATTCAGTTTCTCGGCAATTGTTGTTGTTGGAAATGAAGACGGCATAGTCGGTCATGGTCTTGGTAAAGCCAGTGAAGTAACGACTGCAATAGCAAAAGGTATCGAAGATGCCAAGAAAAACCTGATTAAGGTTCCTGTAATAAACGGTACAATACCTCATCAGCAGGAAGCAAAATTCGGAGGTGCAAAAGTATTTATAAAGCCGGCTTCAGATGGTACAGGTGTAAAGGCCGGAGGTGCTATGCGTGCTGTTCTTGAAAGCGTCGGGATCAAAAACGTGCTTGCCAAGTCGAAGGGATCATCTAATCCCCATAATCTCGTAAAAGCAACTTTTGAGGCACTGCTCCAGATCCGCGATCCATATGCAGTAGCCGAACACAGAGGCATAAAGATGGAAAGAGTTTTTAATGGTTAGGAACTATTATACAAATGGAAAAGATCAGAATTACCCAGGTTAAAAGCGAAAACAGGAAGCCGGAAAGACAGAAAAGGACTCTGTTAGCTCTCGGCATAAGAAAAATAAACCACACTGTTGAACATAATGCCACTCCCCAGATCTTGGGAATGGTCAATAAGGTAAAACACCTGGTAAGGGTGGAGAATATTTAAGGTATTAACGATATATAAATAAAATCATGGATTTGAGCAACTTAAAACCTGCTAAAGGGTCGGTGAAAAAAAACAGGCGTCTTGGTCGTGGACAGGGTTCAGGCAGGGGAGGTACCTCTACGAGAGGTCATAAAGGAGCCAAACAGCGTTCCGGATACAAAAAGAAGATCGGATTTGAAGGAGGCCAGATGCCTCTTCAGAGACGCGTACCAAAATTCGGCTTTAAGAATATTAACCGTAAGGAATATAAGGGCATCAACCTGGTAGTATTACAAAACCTGGCTGAAAAGAAAAATCTTGATAAGATAGATCCTGATGTAATGATCTCAGCAGGGCTTATATCAAAAAATTCACTTGTTAAAATACTTGGGAAAGGTACTCTTGACAGGAAACTGGAAGTTCATGCTCATGCGTTCAGCAAATCAGCTGTCACAGCAATTGAAGCTAAAAACGGAGCCGTTGTAAAAATCTAATTTCATGAGACTGATTCAAACCATAAAGAATATCCTTAAGATAGAAGATCTTCGCGCAAGATTGCTCTATACCCTGGGAATTATCTTGTTGTACAGATTTGGTAAATATGTTACCCTGCCCGGTATTGATCCGGCACAGCTTGAAGGGTTGCAGAACCAGACTTCTTCAGGTTTGATGGGACTGCTTGATATGTTCTCAGGCGGAGCTTTTTCACAGGCTTCAGTATTTGCCCTGGGTATAATGCCTTATATATCTGCCTCTATCGTAATTCAGCTTCTGGGTATTGTATTTCCATATTATCAGAAGTTGCAAAAGGAGGGAGAGAGCGGACGACGCAAAATGAATCAGCATACACGATATCTTACGGTCATTATTCTAATCCTTCAGGCTCCAACATATCTTGTCAACCTTCATGCCCAGCTTCCCGATTCAGCATTTATTCTGAAAGGCACTTTCTTCCAGATATCTTCGGTCATAATCCTTACTGCAGGTACGATATTTGTAATGTGGCTTGGGGAAAAAATAACTGATAAGGGTATCGGTAACGGGATCTCACTGATTATAATGATCGGTATTATAGCCAGGATGCCTGCGAACTTCGTCTTTGAATCAGGTACAAGACTAGGCGGAGCCGGTGGTGCAATAGGGGTTTTAGTCGAAATAGTGATTCTGTTTGTTATTGTGCTGGGGACAATCATGCTTGTTCAGGGAACACGCCGCGTGCCAGTCCAGTATGCAAGAAGAATTATTGGAAATAAACAGTATGGCGGTGTTCGCCAGTATATACCATTGAAAGTCAATGCAGCAGGCGTAATGCCAATAATATTTGCACAGGCTATCATGATGCTGCCAATTATTATTGCCGGATTCTCAACAGATTCGAGCTCCGGCTTTGTCGTCGCTTTCTCAAACATGTACGGGTTCTGGTATAATTTTGTGACAGCGATACTCATAATTGCTTTTACATATTTTTATACAGCCATCACTATCAATCCTGTTCAGATGGCCGAGGATATGAAAAAGAACGGGGGATTTATTCCGGGAATAAAACCAGGCAGGAAGACAGTGGAATTCTTTGATATGATAATGTCGAGGATCACACTGCCGGGTTCAATATTCCTTGCTATAATTGCAATACTTCCTTCTATTGCTGTAAAGGCCGGAGTGACACCGCAGTTTGCACAGTTCTATGGCGGGACTTCTCTTTTAATCCTTGTTGGAGTGGTCCTTGATACTTTACAGCAGATTGAAAGTCATTTGCTTATGCGTCATTACGATGGATTGATGAAATCAGGCCGGGTTAAAGGAAGATCAGGTGCTGTTACGTCGATTTAGATATAAAATATTACGTTCTTTGATGTTGTATTTAAAGACTGATGAAGAGATAGAGTTGTTGAGGGAAAGCAATTTACTGGTGTCTAAGACATTAGCTGAAGTTGCAAGACACATACAACCGGGAGTTACTACTCTTTATCTTGATAATATTGCAGAAACTTTCATCCGGGATCATTCAGCAGTTCCGGCATTCAAGGGTTATAATGGTTTCCCGAATACTCTCTGTGCGTCGGTCAATGATGAAGTGGTTCATGGGATCCCGTCATCTTATTATCTGAAGGACGGAGACATAATCTCGATCGACTGCGGAGTTATTCTGAACGGATGGTACGGGGATGGAGCATATACTTTCGCTGTAGGTGAGATAAAAGAGGAGATCAGGAAGCTCATTGAGTACACAAAAGCTTCACTTAATGAAGGTGTGAAGGCGGCTGTAGCAGGAAACAGGATAGGAGATATTTCGCATGCAGTACAGTCGAAGGCCGAGAGCGGAGGATTTTCAGTTGTGAGGGAACTTGTTGGCCATGGTCTTGGGAAACGTCTGCATGAACCTCCGGAAGTACCTAATTTCGGGAAAAAAGGATCCGGGCCCAGGATGTCTGAAGGACTGGTCATTTGTATTGAACCTATGATCAACCTGGGCAGGAAAGAAACAGTCCAGTCAAGAGACGGGTGGACAATAAGAACCGCTGATGGAAAACCTTCTGCACATTTTGAATATGCAGTTGCAGTTGATAAGGGGAAGGCAGACGTATTAACGACATTTGATTTCGTAGAAGAAATATTAAATAAAATGTAATCGTATGGCTAAACAACCATCAATTGAGCAGGACGGTACAATAATTGAAGCTCTGTCGAATGCGATGTTCAGGGTAGAGCTCGAGAACGGCCATGTAATTACCGCCCATATCTCGGGTAAAATGCGAATGCATTATATAAAGATATTGCCAGGCGACAAGGTAAAGGTGGAAATGTCACCATACGATCTTACGAAGGGAAGAATAACATTCAGATATAAATAAGAAATATTACGATAATGAAAGTAAGAGCATCTATAAGAAAGCGTAGTGCTGATTGTAAGATAGTCAGAAGAAAAGGACGTCTTTACGTGATTAATAAGAAAAATCCCAAGTTCAAACAAAGACAGGGATAATTTGATTAATTTTGCAACCTATTTAAGAAAACTAATATATGGCACGTATTGTTGGGGTAGATTTACCAAGACAAAAAAGAGGTGAGGTAGGATTGACCTATATCTACGGAGTAGGCAGAAGCATAGCTCAGAAGGTACTTGATGAAGCCGGAGTGGGCCGTGATGTCAAGGTTCAGGACTGGACTGATGATCAGATTAATTCCATCCGCCGGATCCTCAATGAAAAGTACAAGCTTGAGGGTGAACTTCGTTCCGAGACACAGCTCAATATAAAGAGACTTATGGATATTGGCTGTTACCGTGGTGTGCGTCACAGACTCGGTCTCCCGGTAAGAGGACAGAGTACAAAGAACAACGCCAGAACAAGGAAAGGCAGAAAGAAAACTGTTGCTAACAAGAAAAAAGCTACTAAATAAATAGACTATGGCAAAGAAGACCGGAGCATTAAAGAAGAGAATAGTTAAAGTTGAGCCATCTGGCCAGGCACATGTTCATTCATCTTTCAATAACATAATAATAACGCTTACAAATAATTCCGGACAGGTCATTTCATGGGCGTCTGCCGGGAAGATGGGGTTTAAGGGTTCGAAGAAGAATACTCCATATGCAGCGCAAATGGCATCTGAAGAATGTGGCAAAGTAGCTTATGACCTTGGATTGAGAAAAGTGAAGGTATTTGTAAAAGGCCCTGGTTCCGGAAGGGAATCAGCTATCCGTGCAATAGCTAATACCGGGATAGAGGTGACCGAAATAATCGATGTAACCCCGCTTCCTCATAATGGTTGCCGCGCACCGGGGAGAAGAAGAGTATAATAAGTTTGAATATATTTTTTGTCTGATATAAATTAATAGAGTAATGGCAAGATATACCGGCCCAAAATCGAGAATCGCAAGAAAATTCGGAGATCCAATTTTCGGTCCAGATAAACACCTGGACAGGAAGAATTTTCCTCCGGGGCAGCATGGATTGAACAAGAAGAGAAAGAAAACATCAGAATATGGTGTTCAGCTGAGAGAGAAACAAAAAGCCAAGTATACCTATGGTGTTCTTGAGCGTCAGTTTCGTAATGCATTCGAGAAGGCATCAAGAACAAAGGGTGTTACAGGGGAGGTGCTTCTCCAGATACTTGAATCAAGGCTTGATAATGTAGTTTACAGGCTTGGAATTGCCCCTTCAAGGGCATCTGCGCGTCAGCTTGTATCTCACAGGCATATAACAGTGAACGGAGATGTTGTAAACATACCGTCATTTCAGCTTAAGGCAGGCGATATAATTGGCGTTCGTGAGAAATCAAAATCACTTGAAGTCGTTGTTGATACTCTTACAACAAGAAGATCCTCAAAGCTTTCCTGGCTTGAGTGGGATGAAGCACAGATGGCTGGCAAATTCATGAACATCCCTCTGCGTTCCGATATTCCTGAAGATATTAAGGAACAACTAATAGTCGAATTGTATTCAAAATAATAATATAAGATAAATTCTATGGCCATATTATCATTCCAGAAGCCCGATAAAGTAATAATGCTGGAAGCGACTGACAAGCTCGGTAAATTCGAGTTTCGTCCTCTCGAACCTGGTTATGGCATTACTGTAGGTAATGCCCTGCGTAGAATACTTTTATCCTCACTTGAAGGATTTGCTATAACAACAGTGAAGATAGATGGAATTGACCACGAGTTCTCTACAATAAAAGGGGTCATTGAAGATGTTACCGAAATTATCCTTAACATGAAACAGATAAGGTTCAGAAGAACTGTTGAGGATACCGACCATGAGAAAGTAATTGTTAAGATCCATAATAAGGAAGTATTCAAAGCCGGAGATCTGAATAATTCTCTGAGCAGCTTTGAGGTTCTCAATCCGGATCTTGTTGTTATGAGGATGGAGACTGATGTCAAGCTCCAGATAGAAATACTGATAAGTAAAGGGCGGGGATACGTCCCTGCCGAGGAGAATGAACCGGCTGACAGCGAGTTCGGACTTATTGCTATTGATTCAATATTCACCCCTATAAGGAATGTGAAATATTCAGTAGAGAATTATCGTGTTGAACAGAAAACCGACTATGAGAAACTGTTGCTTGAGATCGAAACAGACGGATCAATTCATCCGAAAGATGCTCTTAAAGAAGCAGCCAAAATTCTGATATATCATTTCATGCTGTTTTCCGACGAAAAGATCACTCTCGATTCCGACGAGAAGATGGCAAATGAGGAATTTGATGAAGAGATCTTGCATATGAGACAGCTGCTTAAAACAAAGCTTGTTGATCTTGATCTTTCAGTAAGAGCCTTAAACTGTCTTAAGGCTGCTGAAGTGGAAACACTCGGTGATCTGGTAAAATTTAATAAGAATGACCTTCTCAAGTTCAGGAATTTCGGAAAGAAATCACTTACAGAACTTGATGAATTGCTTGAATCCATGAGCCTTTCTTTTGGAATGGATGTGAGCAAATACAAGCTTGATAAAGATTAATTTGAAAATTGTGAGGATACAGAGATGCGACATTCAAGAGTCATAAACCATTTAGGAAGGACAAATTTACACAGGAAGGCGATGCTTGCCAATATGGCTACATCATTGATTCTCCATAAAAGGATCACAACAACGACAGCAAAGGCTAAAGCTCTAAAGACTTATGTAGAACCCCTTATTACAAAATCAAAGGAGGATTCGACTCATTCAAGAAGAGTTGTTTTTCACTATCTGAAGGATAAAGTAGCAGTTGCTGAATTATTCAGGGAGATATCCCCAAAAGTGGCTGAAAGGCCCGGAGGATATACCCGCATCCTTAAGACAGGTAACAGAATAGGCGATAACGCAGAAATGTGCATTATTGAACTTGTTGATTATAACGAAGCGATGCTCGGTGGTGGTGAAACAGCCAAAGGCAAGGCAAGGAGAAGAAGACCTGCGAAGAAAAAAGCTGAAGCAGCCTTATCTGCCAAGGCAGATGCCAAAGTTGCTGAAGTAAAGGCTGAGGATAAAGTTGCTGAAACCACAGAAGAAGCTGTGCAAAGTTCTGAAGAGACAGCTGCTGAAGAAGAAAAGAAATAAGTATCTGATGATATTTAAAGAAAGGGATAGTCTGAAACAATCAGTATCCCTTTTTTTGTATATATTGCAATATTGTTTAATATAAATTTAAATTTCTATGAGTCAAATAGTTAGCATTCATGCTCGTGAGATCCTTGATTCACGCGGCAACCCGACAATTGAAGTAGATGTCACAACAGCCAGTGGTTATTTTGGGCGTGCTGCTGTGCCTTCTGGTGCATCGACCGGCGAAAATGAGGCTCTTGAGCTTAGGGACGGAGATAAGAACCGTTACCTGGGTAAGGGTGTTCTGAAAGCAGTACATAATGTTAATAATGTGATTGCTGAAGAGGTGAATGGAATGGATGTTACTGACCAGGCAGGAATTGACAAAAGGATGATTGATCTTGACGGGACAAATACGAAAAGCAATCTGGGAGCAAATGCTATTCTGGGCGTCTCGCTTGCAGTGGCAAAAGCAGCAGCTCAGTTGCATGGTCTTCCTCTTTTCCGTTACATTGGAGGATCAAACGCTGTTACGCTTCCTGTGCCAATGATGAATATAATCAACGGAGGTTCACATTCAGACGCTCCTATAGCTTTCCAGGAATTCATGATAAGGCCGGTGGGAGCACCTGATTTCAGGGAAGGCCTCAGAATGGGAGCAGAAGTATTTCATTCACTTAAGAAAGTGCTTAAAGGCCGCGGTCTGAGTACAGCTGTTGGCGATGAAGGAGGCTTTGCACCAACACTCGGAGGAACAGAAGATGCTCTTGAAACTATCCTTAAGGCAATAAACGATGCCGGCTATAAACCGGGCAGTGACCTTACTATAGCTCTCGACTGTGCAGCTTCAGAATTCTATAAAGACGGGATCTATGATTACTCAAAATTTGAAGGTCCAAAAGGAGCAAGGAGAACATCAAAGGAACAGGTTGATTATATAGAACAACTGATTGGTAAATATCCGATCGACTCTGTCGAGGACGGAATGGCAGAAGGCGACTGGGAAGGATGGAAAATGCTTACAGACAG
>CAYNRI010000054.1:0-17725 GCA_964399575.1 uncultured Rikenellaceae bacterium | reverse complement strand
CATATACTGAATGGATTGGACTCAGGTTTTCACTTGGACGGAGTGCCCGCATATCAGTCAGGATTCCCTTTCCCGGTTCTATGTGAAAGTACCTCAGCCGCATACGCTTCCATTTGGCAAGCGACTGGATTATAGAAGCTTTCTGCCCATCAAGCGATTTTATGGGAAAACTGATTGGTTTCTCAACTCCGCTCAGGTCATCATTTATACCTGTACCATCAGGGACAACAACAGGGGCCGATACTTTCATAATATTAAGACTCTGAGCAAGTGTTTTCTCATATCTTGTTTTTATGAAATCAATCATCTCCTCCGTCTTGAGCATATCGTTGGCACATGAAATATGTATTGTCTCAGCCTGAAAAGTCATAATAATTTGTTAGCTTTGGTCCCCGGCAAAATAATGCCAGATTTATAAATTACACAAATATCACTAATTAGATTGCAAATTTAATATTTTTTGGATAAAAAAATTATAAAGTATAATATAAATACCCTGAGATTTATATATAGTGATTACTGATATGCTTCCAAAAACTCTCCCTTTCTTATACTTACCTTGCATCAGGTTAGCATCAAAATACAGCAAGTATCAGTTGCATCAATCAGCAAGGCACTGATGAATTAATCATTTGCAAATGGGATTTTTATTTTGTAATTTTACTATGATATCTGACCTGAATAATTCTAAATCGTAATAAAATGAAAACAATTTGTTTAGCTATAATACTGACCCTGATTTCGTGTGCCTGGGTTCATGCCCAGAAGCCGATAATAATGGCGGAAGACAGTCTGAAGATTGGTAACGGAATGCTTCCTGCAATATCCGTTCTGATACCTGAAGTCAAATATGAAAAGACACTCAGGGACTGGACTAAATTACTTGAGACCGGCACAAAATCGAAATTAATGACTGAAAGGAGTGAAATGTCGATACTGGGTGCAATTATAAAGAGCGTTACTGATAATGCACTAAATGTCTATAGTATTCTTGCTGACAGGGATAGCGCCCTTTATCTGGCAGCCTCTTTCGAACTAAAAAAAGACCAGTATATAGACAGATCCGTAGAAACAGAACTATCAAGAGCAAAAAGCTTTTTGTTCGAATTTGCGAAACAGGAATATGTTGATCTTGCTTCGGAAGAGCTGAAGTCTGAAGAGAACAAACTTAAAGACCTTGAAAAAGAACTTGGATCGCTTCAGAGAGATCAATCCGGCATGGAAAAATCAATAAGGAAAAGCAACAGGACTATCGATAACGAGAGGGAAAAAGTGCTTGATCTCAATACCCAGCTTTCAACCCTTACTCAAAGGATTGCTGATGAAAGAATTCAGCTGACAACAATGGATCCTGATGAGATGAGGGATGAAAAAGAGGATCTGCTGAAAGACCTTGAAAAGCAAAGAAAAAGAATGACCAGATCGATAGCTTCTTCAGAAAAAAAGATAAGTAAAGCCCAGGGAACAATAAAGAAGGCAAATAATAATATCCCGAGAAATGACAGGATCCAGTTGAAATACAGTGAAGAAATTGCTGCACAGGAAGCTGTTGTGCAAAGATATGCTGATAAACTTAACACTATAAGGAATTACAGATAAGGGATCTTACAACTAATTCGATATCGATTTACGGAGTCTGAGCTGCAAAACATAATAATTGAGGTTATATTTGACGGCAATTATTTTATGCGATGCTGAGATACTCCGTTTCATTTTTGATATTTTTTATCCTGAGTTCATCCGGTCTTTTTTCCCAACCTGAAATAAAGGGAGTATATACCAGGATCCCTCCGGAAATTGACGGATATTTGAATGATGATGTATGGGAGGAAGCTTCTTCTGTAGATGATTTTTTCCAGCAATTACCAAGGAACGGAGAGGCTGTAACAGAGAAAACTGAATTCCTTTTCCTTTTTGACCGTAACAATATTTATGTAGGGATCCGATGGAACGTTTCAGGCCGGAGGTATATGAAGCCAGGGTTAAGGTGAAGTATACAATAAGATTTTAGCTTATCATCTGTCTGCAGAAGATACGAGATCGACCAATTCCCTGTAGAGTCTGTGAACGGGAAGGCCGACAACATTGAAATATGATCCTTCAACACGGCTGCAGCCTGCTATACCTATCCATTCCTGAATGCCATAAGCACCTGCTTTATCAAAAGGCTTGTATTTTTCAACATAATATTCAATCTCTTCATCAGTAAGCTCATCGAAGCTCACCCTTGTAGTTTCGGAAAAAGCTTTTTCTCCTTTCTTTGAAAGCAATACGACACCTGTTATTACTTCATGAGTAGCTCCTGACAGTTCTCTTATCATCCTGAAGGCATCTTTCTTACCGGCTGGTTTCCCGAGGACTTTTTGCCTGCTCCAGACAATTGTGTCAGCCGTTATTACAATTTCGTTATCTCCTATCTCATCCCTGAAACAGCCGGCCTTGCTGCGTGCCAGGAATATAGCTATCTCCTCACCTTTCAGGTGCCCCGGGTATGATTCATTATACTCTTTTACAATAATGTCGAACCTGAGTCCCAGTTCACTTAGCAGCTGCTTTCTTCTTGGAGACCGGGATGCAAGGATCAGCCGGTAATTATTGATCTTATCAAGTGTTGTCATCCGATAAGGTTCCAGTTAAGGATCGCCTTGACAACAAGAGAATATAAGATCCCGGCAAACATAATGATTTTCATGAAATTACTGGCGCTGTGCAGTTCTCTGCTATCCCTGCTTCTGAAAAGCTGATAGAGCACGTACAGATGTGGAAGTATTATTGCAGCGGTAAGATAGATCAGTGTGATCTTATCATGTAAATACCGAAACCATACGAAATAGAGTAAAGCAATAGTTATTCCGGAAATTGAAGCAACAATTATCTTCGAAGCAGGTATGCCTGTTATTACCGGAACAGTGTTTCTGCCGTAGGCCATGTCGCCTTCGAAGTCCTCTATATCCTTTATTATCTCACGGGTCATCGATGTAAGAAAAGCAAATATTGCAAACCCTCCTATCCATCCGAATATAAGTCCAAGCGATGGCATTTCAACAACATCTGCAGCGTAATGCCTGTATAGTGCTGCCCATTCAAAAACAGCAACAAGCATTGGCACCAGTGCAGTAAGGAGTGCAACAACAACATTACCGATGAGGAACTGACGTTTATAGCTTGCCGAGTAAAAATAAAGCAAACCTGAAACTATCAGGAAGAAGATGCCCAGCCAGAAATAATTTGCACGCCATGAGACATAGAACCCTGCTCCTACACCTATTATATTGAATACCGAATGCCACATTATTGCTTTCCTCCGCGATATTTTTGTCCCGACAATTACCTGTCCCCTGTTTATCATGTCAGTTTTTATATCGAAATAATCATTTATTACATACCCACCTGCAGTAATGCAAACTGTAGCAATTACAAGGATAATGAAATCATACAGGGGAAACTGAAGCACCATTTGTTCAGCTTCTCCTGTTCCGCTCAGCACCACTATGCTTATCTTGCCAAGAAGGGAAGCTATGATGCCATACCTCATCAGCACCATAGTGAGGATCACAATAAGCAGATTATGCCATCTTATGAGTTTTAAAAACCCTTTCATACTTACCATGTAAAGGCTTCGGAATCAAGCCATTTATTATGTAATCTGAGAACCTGTTCAATAACATCCCTCACACAGCCTTCGCCGCCTTTCTTATCGGAAATATAACATGCGGCCTGTTTAATTTCACTGTCCGCATCTGACGGGCACACAGGAACTCCTGTCACCTTCATCACTTCAAGGTCCGGAATATCATCGCCCATAAACATGATCTCCGGATCTTCCAGCCCGAATTTTTTCCTGAATAACTTATAATGCTCAAGTTTTGTTTTGCTGTTCAAAAATATATCATTAATACCCAAGGTTCTAAGTCTTTTCAGATACTCCTTTGAATTACTACCCGATATGATCCCTATGTGATAACCTTTCTTGACAGCCAGCTGAAGGGCATACCCATCTCTCAGGTTTACAGTTCTGTTAGGAACACCAAAAACATTCAGACTGATTGTCTGCAGTGAAAGTACTCCATCAATATCAAAAACAAAGGCTTTGACCTTTTTGAGATCCTCTTTGAAATTTGTCATTATAAGTTCCTGTTATAATAGTATTTAATTATCGATTCTGAAATTTCCCTGTAAATGTTCTGCAATTCCGGAGAGAAAGATAATAAATTCAAATGCTTTTCAATAGTGTTCATATCATTTCTTAAAGCGGGGCCTGTCTGGGAAAATTCCGGTCCATTAGCGAGTGCTTTGGAGAAGGTTTCTTTTATTAGCGGAAATAAAAGATCGAATGACAGACCTGCTTGTATTGTTATCTCTTTCCCGGCTGTAAGCATGAAATTTGAAAAGTTGTTTACAAAAACTGCAGCCAGATGGAGCATCCTCCTGTTTTCCTGATCCAGGAAATAAGTTTTGCCTCCAATTGATTCAGCAATTCCTTTCAGTACAGCTTCTGTTCCGGGCTGAGATGCTTCAAGAATAAACGGCAGATCCTTTGTATCAACTTCCCTTTCTTTGGAAAAGGTCTGCAGGGGATAAAACACAGCTCTTTTTACAAGCCAGTCTGGAAAGATATCAAGTCCGTATGATCCGGCTGTGTGAGCGACGATACTATCGACAGAACATTTTATTCCGGCCAGTACCCCGGAGAGAAAATGATCAGGTACTGCAACTATTATAACATCGTTTGATTCGTTGAATAAGGGTTCTGATGACCATGATGCCTGGCACTGCTGTGCAAGTAACATCCCCTCTTTCATTTCCGGGGTAACGATCTGGAGTATCCTGTTACCGGCATTATGTAAGCTTCTGCAAAGAGAACCCGCCACTCGGCCGGCGCCTGCAAAAGAAACATTATAGGTAGTCATCAGGCTGTTTTTATTTACCGGGTACAGATGTAAGTCAATAATACAAAGTAAGATTATATTTGCCTCATATCAAAAACATAAGCCGCCAAACAGAAGTAAGGCGGCTTAATATCCGAGTTACTGGCATATCAGGCCTGGGCTGTCGGCCCTCCGAAAATGAGTGGCATAACAGGTCCTGAGCCTTTTACTTCCTTTATATGTCCGTGTACAGATTCATATTTTGCTATGTTATCCTGAAGGGCAGACACCAGTCTTTTTGCATGTTCAGGAGTGAGTATTATCCTCGATTTAACCTGAGCTTTGGGAATTCCGGGCATAATCCTGACAAAGTCTATGACAAACTCCGAAGCTGAGTGAGTTATAACCGCCAGGTTTGAATAGATCCCCTGTGCAGTTTCTTCGTTAAGTTCGATGCTTATCTGATTTTCCTTGGGATCTGTCATTGTTCTCTGTTTTAAACTTTATCTTCTTGATCGTGATCCTGATTCAGCTTCGACTTCGGTCTCGCCATCAAAGCCGGCAATACTTTCATATTCCTCCAGCGATCCTACAATAATGCTGTTATACTCGCGCTGTCCGGTTCCTGCAGGAATAAGATGACCTACAATAACATTCTCTTTCAGCCCTTCAAGCTTGTCTATTTTACCAAGTATTGCTGCCTCATTGAGCACTTTTGTTGTCTCCTGGAAGGATGCTGCCGAGAAGAAGCTGTTTGTCTGAAGTGCAGCACGTGTTATACCCTGGAGCACCTGGCTTGATGTTGCAGGGATAGCATCTCTTGATTCCACAACTTTCAGGTCTCTGCGCTTCAGCATGGAGTTTTCATCCCTAAGCTTACGTGCTGATATAATCATACCCGCACGAAGTGTCTGGGAATCACCACCGTCTATAATCACTTTCTTACCATAGATCCAGTCGTTCTCATCCATGAACTCAAGTTTATCAACAACCTGTCTTTCAAGGAATTTGGTATCACCCGGATCTACTATCTCAACTTTTCTCATCATCTGGCGCACAATTGTCTCGAAGTGCTTGTCGTTGATCTTGACACCCTGAAGACGATATACTTCCTGTATCTCATTAACAATATATTCCTGCACCTTTGTCGGTCCCTTGATAGCAAGGATATCCGATGGTGTAATTGCTCCGTCTGATAAGGGCACACCTGCCTTGACATAGTCATTCTCCTGTACAAGTATTTGTTTTGACAGGGGAACAAGGTATTTCTTTAACTCCTCGGTCTTCGACTTAATTGATATTTCCCTGTTACCTCTCTTTATTTTGCCGAATGTTACCTCACCGTCAATTTCTGATACAATAGCCGGGTTGGATGGGTTACGTGCTTCAAAGAGCTCGGTTACCCTGGGCAGACCACCGGTGATATCGCCTGATTTCCCGACGGCTCTAGGGATCTTAGCAAGAACTTCACCTGCTTCAACTATCTTATTGGCTTCAGCGACAAGATGTGATCCGACGGGGAGGTTATAAACCCTTAATTCTTCACCACCTTTTGAAGCAAGTATTTTAATTGCAGGATTCTTGGTTTTATCCCTGCTTTCTATGATGACTTTTTCTTTAAAGCCGGTCTGATCATCAGATTCCTCCCGGAAAGTAATACCTTCAATAAGATAATCAAACCCTATCTTGCCTGCGACTTCAGAGATGATTACAGCGTTGAACGGATCCCATTCACAGATAAGTTTACCCTTCTCAATTTCCTGTCCGGGCTTAACATACAGTTTGGAACCGTAAGGAATTGAATGAGTTGTAAGGGCAATACCTGTCTTTTTATCAATTATCCTTAATTCGCTAAGACGTCCGATCACTATATCAATCTCACCTTTTTCAGAATCTTTTTTCGGAACTGATCTCAGTTCTTCAATTTCTGCAATACCTGAGTAACGGGCAACAAGTCGTGATTCAGTTGTTATGTTTGATGCTGTACCTCCCACATGGAATGTACGGAGTGTAAGCTGTGTTCCCGGCTCACCTATGCTCTGGGCAGCTATTACACCTACTGCTTCACCTTTTTGCACCATGTTTCCTGTTGCAAGGTTGCGTCCGTAGCATTTTGCGCATACACCTTTTTTCGATTCGCATGTAAGCACTGAACGTATTTCAACCTGTTCAATAGGTGAGTCTTCGATCATTTTTGCAATGTCTTCAGTAAGTTCCTGTCCTGCTGAAATTATAAGCTCACCTGTAAGCGGGTGAAACACATCATGAACTGTTGTACGGCCCAGGATCCTTTCGTACAGTGATTCAACGACCTCTTCGTTCTTCTTTATAGCTGTTGCCACGAGACCTCTCAGGGTACCGCAGTCCTCCTCATTTATTATCACATCCTGTGACACATCGACAAGACGACGGGTAAGATAACCCGCATCAGCTGTTTTTAAAGCTGTATCTGCAAGACCCTTTCGTGCTCCGTGAGTCGAGATAAAATATTCAAGTACCGATAATCCCTCCTTAAAATTCGAGAGAATAGGGTTCTCGATGATCTCTGAACCTGATGATCCCGACTTCTGTGGTTTGGCCATAAGACCCCTCATACCTGAGAGCTGACGGATCTGTTCTTTTGACCCCCTGGCGCCTGAATCAAGCATCATATACACTGAATTGAAACCTGCTTTATCATTGCTAAGCTGTTTCATCAGTGACTGAGTAAGTCTGGCATTGACGTGTGTCCAGATATCTATTATCTGATTGTAGCGTTCGTTGTTTGTAATGAATCCCATGCTGTAATTATTCAGCACTTCCTCAACCTGTTCATATCCTTCAGAAACAAATTTTGATTTCTCGTCAGGTATTATCACATCATCGAGGTTAAACGAAAGGCCGCCTCTGAAGGCTGAGATAAAACCAAGGTTCTTTATTGAATCAAGGAAATCAGCGGTCTTTGCCATCCCCGACAGCTTAAGCACACGGCCGATAATATCGCGAAGAGATTTTTTTGTAAGTAATTCATTAATAAAGCCAACCTCTTCCGGAACATACTGATTGAATATGACCCGTCCCACTGTTGTCTCTATAATTTGTTTAACAATCTCGCCGTTAACCCTGTCCTTAACCTTGACCTTGATCATAGCATGCAGGTCTATTTTATTATCGTTATAGGCTATCAGGACTTCCTGGGGTGAATAGAATGTCAGTCCTTCTCCCCTAACCTTTTCTTTGTCAGTGCCCTTTCTGCCTTTCGTTATATAATAAAGACCGAGCACCATATCCTGGGAAGGAACTGTTATCGGGGCTCCGTTAGCGGGATTAAGTATATTATGTGAAGCCAGCATAAGCATCTGGGCTTCAAGGACTGCACTGTTCCCAAGAGGCAGGTGAACAGCCATCTGGTCTCCGTCAAAGTCAGCATTGAATGCTGTACATACAAGCGGATGCAGCTGGATAGCCTTACCTTCTATAAGTTTCGGCTGGAAAGCCTGGATACCGAGTCTGTGAAGTGTCGGTGCACGGTTCAGGAGTACAGGATGACCTTTAAGAACGTTTTCGAGAATATCCCAGACGACAGGATCTTTCCTGTCGACTATTTTTTTGGCAGATTTGACAGTTTTTACAATTCCGCGTTCAATAAGTTTACGGATAATGAACGGTTTATAAAGTTCAGCTGCCATGTCTTTCGGCAGACCGCATTCGTGGAGGTTGAGTTCCGGACCCACAACTATAACAGAACGGGCTGAGTAGTCAACCCTTTTACCGAGCAGGTTCTGACGGAATCGTCCCTGTTTGCCTTTCAAACTGTCGCTTAATGATTTTAGCGGCCTGTTGGCATCTGTTTTAACAGCATTGGCTTTTCTTGAGTTATCGAAAAGAGAATCAACAGCTTCCTGTAGCATCCTTTTTTCATTTCTGAGGATCACTTCAGGGGCTTTTATCTCGATAAGCCTCTTCAGGCGGTTATTCCTTATTATCACACGCCTGTAGAGGTCGTTAAGGTCACTTGTCGCAAAACGGCCTCCGTCAAGTGGAACAAGAGGTCTCAGTTCAGGTGGAATTACAGGTACAACCTTAATTATCATCCACTCAGGTTTATTAACATTTTTCGATTCCCTGAATGCTTCTACTACCTGAAGACGTTTAAGAGCCTCGTTCTTACGCTGCTGGGAGGTTTCAGTGTTTGCCCTGTGGCGCAGAGTATATGAAAGATCGTCAAGGTCGATACGGCCAAGAAGCTTATGAAGGGCATCTGCACCCATATCGGCTATGAATTTATCGGGATGAGTATCTTCAAGATACTGGTTTTCCTTGGGAAGAGATTCAACTATCTCGATATATTCCTCTTCTGTAAGGAAATCAAGATATTTAACTCCGTCAACAGCCTTAACACCCGGATTTATTACTACATATCTCTCGTAGTAAATTATTGAATCAAGTTTCTTTGTCGGAAGGCCTAGCAGATATCCTATTTTATTTGGCAGTGATCTGAAGTACCATATATGTGCCACCGGAACAACAAGGGAAATATGTCCCATCCTTTCGCGACGCACCTTCTTCTCTGTCACCTCTACACCGCAACGGTCGCATACGATGCCTTTATAGCGGATCCTTTTATATTTTCCGCAGTGGCATTCATAATCTTTTACCGGCCCGAAGATCCTTTCGCAGAAAAGACCGTCACGTTCAGGTTTATAAGTCCGGTAATTTATTGTTTCAGGCTTCAGTACTTCACCGCTGGAACGATCAAGTATCTCCTCCGGGGAAGCAAGACCTATTGAGATCTTTGAGTAACTAGTTTTTGTTTTGTTATCTCTTCTGAATGACATATACTGAATTTTTTTTCACAATTTAAAAATAAAGGAACCTTTTTAGTCAAGTATGACACTCAATCCCAGGCCTCGCAGCTCGTGGAGCAATACATTGAGTGACTCCGGTATTCCCGGCTGCGGCATCGGTTCTCCTTTAACAATAGCCTCATATGCCTTGGCACGTCCGACTACATCATCGGATTTTATTGTAAGTATTTCCTGGAGGATATGTGCTGCACCGAAAGCTTCAAGTGCCCATACCTCCATTTCACCGAAACGCTGACCGCCGAACTGGGCTTTACCTCCCAGAGGCTGTTGTGTTATCAGCGAATAGGGTCCTATTGAACGTGCATGCATCTTGTCATCAACCATATGGCCAAGCTTTAGCATGTAGATAACTCCAACAGTTGCAGGCTGGTCGAAACGTTCGCCGGTACCACCATCGTAAAGATAAGTCTTGCCATACTTCGGCACTTCTGCCTTTTCAGTATATTCGGTTATCTGATCAATAGTTGCACCGTCAAAGATCGGGGTCGAAAACTGAAGACCCAGTTTCTGCCCGGCCCATCCAAGAACAGTTTCATAAATCTGTCCGAGATTCATTCGGGAAGGAACACCAAGAGGATTCAGGACTATGTCGACAGGTGTCCCGTCTTCAAGGAAAGGCATATCTTCTGCGCGGACTATTTTAGCCACAATACCCTTATTCCCATGGCGCCCGGCCATTTTATCCCCTACCTTAACCTTTCTCTTCTTGGCGATATAAACTTTCGCAAGACGAACAATACCTGCAGGCAGTTCATCTCCAATAGTTATATTATATTTCTTACGCTTGTAAATCCCGTCAATCTCCTTGTATTTGATTATGAAATTATGGAGCAGCTGCTTGATACTGTCATTCTTCTTCTTGTCAGTAGTCCACTTATTTGGATTGATATTAAGAAAATCGATCTCCTGGAGCTGTTTCAGAGTGAACTTGCTGCCTTTTGGTATTACATCAACATTCAGATAATCCTTAACACCCTGTGAAGTCTTACCGTTCACCAGAATAAAGAGTTTATCAACAAGTTTGGCTTTGAGTTCATCAATATTCTTGTTGAATTCATTCTCAATTTTGTCAAGCATCGGTTTCTCGATAGCTTTCGCTTTTCTGTCCTTGATAGCCCTTGTGAAAAGCTTTTTATCAATGACCACACCTTCGAGTGAAGGTCCGGCTTTCAGGGATGCATCTTTTACATCGCCAGCTTTATCACCGAAGATAGCCCTTAGGAGTTTTTCCTCAGGTGAAGGATCAGATTCTCCTTTTGGTGTTATCTTACCGATAAGAATATCACCTGGTCTTATATGTGCACCTATTCTGATAAGTCCGTTCTCGTCAAGGTTCTTTGTAGCCTCTTCGCTAACGTTTGGTATATCCGACGTAAGCTCTTCAAGACCACGTTTTGTGTCACGCACTTCAAGGAGGTATTCATCGATATGCACTGAAGTGAACATATCTTCCTGGACTACCTTTTCGGAGATCACTATTGCATCCTCAAAATTGTAGCCTTTCCATGGCATGAAAGCCACTTTCAGGTTCCTTCCAAGAGCCAGTTCCCCGTTTTTTGTCCCGTATCCTTCAGTAAGTACCTGCCCCTTCTTTACTTTCTCACCTTTCTTAACAACCGGCACCAGGTTTATGCAGGTATTCTGATTGGTCTTCCTGTATTTCGGGAGTGTATATCGTTTTGTATCGTCATCGAAGCTTACGAATTTTTCTTCATCGGTTCTTGTGTATCTTATTACAATCTCATTTGAATCGACATATTCAACAACACCATCACCTTCAGCAACATTGAGAATACGGCTATCCCTTATCACCTGGGCTTCGAGCCCTGTGCCTACAATAACCGCTTCGGGGTTAATAAGGGGAACCGCCTGGCGCATCATATTGGAACCCATGAGAGCCCTGTTGGCATCGTCGTGTTCGAGGAAGGGTATAAGTGATGCAGCTATTGAAGCTATCTGGTTTGGAGCGACATCCATCAGGTCGATCTTCGAAACTTCTTCAAAAGGATAATCTGCTTCGTACCTGCATTTTGCCCTTGAGTCTTCAAAATGTCCGTCACTTGTTAATGGTGCATTAGCCTGGGCTATCATTTTTTCTTCCTCTTCCTCTGCGCTCAGCCAAATTATTCCATCATTTGAGAAATCAACCTGTGATTCCTGCACCTTGAGGTAGGGTGTTTCAATGAATCCCAGGTCATTTATCTTTGCAAAAACACAAAGGGATGAGATAAGACCGATATTTGGCCCTTCGGGTGTTTCAATTGGGCACAGACGGCCATAGTGAGTATAATGAACGTCTCTCACTTCGAATCCTGCCCTTTCGCGCGACAGACCACCAGGTCCGAGAGCTGACATACGGCGTTTGTGGGTCATCTCGGCCAGAGGATTTGTCTGATCCATGAATTGAGACAGCTGGTTAGTCCCAAAGAAGGAATTGATTACTGATGAGAGTGTTTTGGAGTTTATCAGGTCGACTGGGGTAAATACTTCATTATCTCTTACATTCATCCTTTCACGGATAGTCCGGGCCATTCTTGCAAGTCCCACACCGAACTGGGAGTAGAGCTGTTCTCCAACAGTACGTACTCTCCTGTTGCTCAAATGGTCAATATCATCTATGTCGGTCTTTGAATTGATAAGTTCAATAAGGTAACCTATGATCTTTATAATATCCTCTCTTGTAAGGATCTTGACGTTACTGTCAGTCTCAAGTCCAAGTTTCTTATTGATCCTGTAGCGACCCACTTCGCCAAGGTCATATCTCTTATCTGAAAAGAAGAGTTTGTCTATAACGTCACGGGCAGTAGCTTCATCCGGTGGTTCGGCATTTCTGAGCTGCCTGTAAATATATATCACAGCCTCTTTTTCGGAGTTGCATGGATCTTTCTGAAGAGTATTATATATGATTGCAAAGTCAGAAAGGGTTGTATCGTCCTTATGAAGGAGGATAGCCTTTGTACCGGAATCAACTATAAGGTCGACATGTGCAGGGTCAATCACTGTCTCTCTGTCGAGAATCACTTCATTTCTTTCAATAGAGACAACCTCTCCGGTATCTTCATCGACAAAATCTTCAACCCATGTTTTAAGTACTCTGGCTGCCAGTTTACGGCCGACCAGTTTCTTAATATTTGTTTTGGATACTTTATGTTCTTCAGCAAGGTTGAAGATCTCCAGAATATCTTTATCACTTTCAAAACCGATAGCACGCAGCAGGGTTGTAACAGGAAGTTTCTTTTTCCTGTCAATATATGCGTACATTACGTTATTTATATCTGTTGCGAACTCTATCCATGAACCTTTGAAGGGGATTATCCTTGCCGAATAGAGCTTGGTCCCGTTCGCATGGATGCTTTGTCCGAAGAATACTCCGGGTGATCTGTGCAACTGGGAGACAACGACTCTTTCTGCACCATTGATTACAAATGTTCCGCGTTCGGTCATATACGGAACTGTTCCGAGATAAACATCCTGGATAACAGTATCGAAATCCTCATGTTCCGGATCGGTGCAATAGAGTTTTAATTTTGCTTTAAGTGGAATGCTGAAAGTCAGTCCGCGTTCGATACATTCTTCAATTGTATATCTTGGAGGATCAATGTAATAATCAAGAAATTCAAGAACAAAGTTATTTCTTGTATCGGTGATCGGAAAATTTTCGTTGAATACTTTGAAGAGGCCTTCTTTTTTTCTGTTTTCCGGTGTCGTTCCAAGCTGGAAGAATTCACTAAATGATTTTAATTGAACTTCAAGAAAATCAGGATATTCGAGTTGGACTTTTCTGGCTGCGAAACTTATTCTTTCCGTATTTTTTGACGACATTTATAAAAATGTTTAGGTGAACTTATTATTAAAAGAACATAGGCTTAGCTCCGCCCATATGGCGGAACTAAACCTTTAAGCGTGCATTAGGTAATGCTTATTTAAGTTCAACTTCAGCTCCTGCTTCAACTAGTGTGTTTTTGATAGCTTCTGCTTCATCTTTTGAGACACCTTCTTTAACAGGACCCGGAGCAGCATCTACAACAGCTTTTGCTTCTTTCAGTCCAAGGCCAGTGATGTCTTTAACAAGTTTAACAATTTGTAATTTCTGTCCGCCTGCATTTTTAAGGATAACGTCGAAAGTTGATTTCTCTTCAGCTTTTGGTGCTTCACCGCCGCTTACAGGTCCAGCAATAGCTACAGCTGCAGCTGCCGGTTCGATACCGTACTCTTCCTTAAGTATTTTTGCAAGTTCGCTTACTTCTTTAACAGTCAGGTTAACCAGTTCTTCTGCAAATTTTTTCAGATCTGCCATGTTTATTTGATTTAAATTTGATTTTACTTATATTAATTCTCTTTTTTTTGTAGTGTTTCAAGAACACCATGAATCTTATTTCCGCCTGATTGCAGGGCTGATATGACGTTTTTAGCAGGAGACTGGAGCATGAGGATTATATCTCCTATGAGTTCCTGTTTGCTCTTCAGGGAGACAAGAGCATCAATCATATTATCTCCGAGATAGATAGATTCCTGAACATATGCGCCTTTGAGGACGGGTTTATCATGTTCCCTGCGGAATTCCTTAATTAGTTTTGCAGGAATGTTTCCCGTGTTTGTGAACATGATAGAGGTAGTACCTTTCAGTATTGGATAGAGTTCCTGAAAGTTAATGCCTGACTGTTCAAGGGCTCTTTTGAGGAGGGTATTCTTCACAACGACAAGCTTTATGTCGTTCTCAAAGCATTTTCTTCTCAGTGCACTTGTATCAGCGGCATTCAGCTGTGCAGTATCAGTCAGATAAAAGTGGCTGTACTCTTTTAGTCTTTCAGCCAGGCTGTCAATTATAGTGTTTTTTTCTTGTCGTCTCATAATTATTTCGAAGTTTAAATAATGAATTAATCTTCAAGACCTTTAGGATCAATCTTGATGCCCGGGCTCATGGTGCTTGAAAGGTACAGGCTGCGGATATAAGTTCCTTTTGCAGCAGACGGTTTAAGCTTATTTACCATTGAGATGAATTCTCTGGCATTCTCGGCGATCTTATTAGGTTCAAATGAGACTTTACCAATCGAGGTATGGATGATTCCGCTCTTGTCGACTTTGAAATCAATCTTACCCTGTTTCACTTCTTTAACAGCTTTGCCTACTTCCATTGTGACAGTTCCACTTTTCGGATTAGGCATCAGTCCGCGGGGACCGAGTATCCTACCTAACTGACCTACTTTTCCCATAACTGATGGCATGGTTATTATCACATCCACGTCTGTCCAGCCGCCCTTGATCTTTTCGATGAATTCATCAAGGCCAACATAATCGGCTCCGGAATCTTTTGCTTCGGCTTCCTTATCGGGGGAACAGAGAACGAGTACACGTGTCTGTTTACCTGTTCCGTGAGGCAGTGAAACAACGCCGCGAACCATCTGATTGGATTTTCGTGGATCAATACCTAACCTTACATCTAAGTCGACTGAAGCATCGAACCTGGTTTTGGTCATTTCCTTTACAAGAACAGATGCTTCTTTCAACGTATAGAGCTTGTCCTTCTGAAGTACTGAAAGGGCAGCTTTACGGTTTTTGGTAAGTTTAGTCATGTTTCTTTAATTAAATTTTGTTCGGGACATCACCTTTAATACTGATTCCCATACTTCTTGCGGTACCAGCTACCATTTTCATGGCCGACTCAAGGGTAAAACAGTTCAAGTCTTCCATTTTATCTTTTGCAATTATCTCAACCTGGTCCCATGTGAGCTGTGCCACCTTATCCCTGTTGGGTTCTTTTGAACCCTTCTTCGATTTGGCGACTTCAAGAAGCTGAACAGCTACCGGCGGTGTTTTCGTAACAAAATCAAATGTCTTGTCACTATATACTGTAATAACTACCGGTATCACTTTTCCAGCTTTGTCCTGGGTCCTGGCATTGAATTGCTTGCAAAAATCCATGATATTCACACCTTTCGAACCCAGTGCGGGTCCGACAGGTGGAGATGGATTAGCTCCTCCGCCACGAATCTGTAACTTTATTAGTCCAGCAATTTCTTTTGCCATAATTTTAAATTTGCGTGTTTATTGCGAGCATCTGACAGTTATTCAGGAAGCATTAAAAATATTATAACCGTCAATATCTTCTTTAATTTTCTTTTTCTACCTGCATAAAACTAAGCTCAAGAGGGGTTTTTCTGCCAAAGATCTTGACCATCACCTTGAGCTTTTTCTTTTCTTCGTTCACCTCTTCTATAATCCCTGTAAAGCTGTTGAAAGGTCCGTCTATGACCTTCACTGATTCCCCGACGAAGAAAGGAACATTCAGTTCCTCGTCGCTTGCATTTAGTTCGTCAACTTTTCCAAGGATCCTGTTTATCTCTGCTTTTCTAAGCGGGACCGGTTCCCCGTCCTGGGAACCAAGGAATCCGATAACATTGGGAACATTCCTGAGAATATGTGGTATTTCACCGACAAGTACAGCTTCAACAAGAACATAACCGGGAAAGAATGTTCTTTCCTTGCTTATTTTCTTCCCGGATCTTATCTGGTATACTTTTTCTGTCGGGATAAGGACCTGTGAGATATATTCTCCAAGCTTAAGGCGTACTACTTCGTTATCGATATACTCTTTAACTTTTTTCTCTTTCCCCCCTATTGCCCTGAGCACATACCACTTCTTCGTTTCCTCAATCATTGGAACCTCTCCGGTTTAGTATAACAAATTGTATATTGCCTGCATAATCCTGCTGAATGAAAAATCCATTGCAGCAACAATTAATGCTATAATCAGAGTAGCAACCATGACAAGCACGGCGCTGTTCTGAAGCTCGGACCATGTCGGCCATGTAACCTTATGGACCAGCTCTGTAAAAGATTCCTGTAAATAATTTTTAAGACTCATATCATCATATATTGCACGGGAGGAGAGACTCGAACTCCCGACACCTGGTTTTGGAGACCAGTGCTCTACCAACTGAGCTACACCCGTATTATACATTGTTGAATCGTGAAGTTCAGCGATTCAACAATATATATCCAAAACCTTGTTATTCCAGAATTTCAGTTACTGCACCTGCACCCACTGTTCTTCCACCTTCGCGGATAGCAAAACGAAGGCCTACATTTATAGCAACCGGGTAGATAAGGTCAACAGTTATTGTGACATTATCGCCTGGCATAACCATTTCTGTTCCTTCCGGCAGAGTTATTTCACCTGTTATATCAAGAGTTCTTACATAGAACTGAGGTCTGTAATGATTGTGGAAAGGAGTATGGCGTCCACCTTCTTCTTTCTTCAGAACGTAAATCTCAGCTTTGAGTTTTGTATGAGGAGTTATTGAACCCGGTTTGGCAAGTACCATACCTCTTTTTATCTCTTTCTTATCTACACCACGGAGAAGAAGTCCGACATTATCGCCAGCTTCACCTCTGTCGAGGATCTTACGGAACATTTCAACCCCTGTACAAACTGTTTTACGTTTCTGGGCGCCAAGGCCTATCATTTCAAGTTCATCACCAGTAAGAACAACACCTGTTTCAATACGTCCGGTTGCAACTGTACCGCGGCCTGTGATTGAGAATACGTCTTCCACAGGCATCAGGAATGGTTTCTGATTTTCGCGTGGAGGTATTGGGATATAAGCGTCAGCTGCGTCCATCAGTTCCATTACCTTATCTTCCCATTTTGCTTCTCCGTGCATAGCTCCGAGAGCTGATCCGCGGATAACCGGAGCGTTGTCGCCGTCAAATTTGTAAAAGTTAAGGAGATCACGTACTTCCATTTCGACGAGGTCGAGAAGTTCAGGATCATCAACCATGTCAACCTTATTCATAAAAACGAGCACTTTCGGTACGTTTACCTGGTGAGCGAGAAGGATATGTTCGCGTGTCTGAGGCATTGGTCCGTCAGTAGCTGCAACGACAAGGATAGCTCCATCCATCTGGGCAGCACCTGTAACCATGTTCTTAATATAGTCGGCGTGTCCGGGGCAGTCGACGTGTGCATAATGTCTGGCTGCTGTCTGGTACTCAACGTGAGAGGTATTA
>CAYNRI010000053.1:0-17844 GCA_964399575.1 uncultured Rikenellaceae bacterium | reverse complement strand
GCCCTAGAATTAAACACAGGTAATTCAGGTATCTGTCTGTTGAGGTCTGAATTTCTGTCCTCGTTGAAAACAATATAAAGATCATTACCCTCCCCGGGATTGTATCTCAAGCGGAAATTTGTTATTATACCATGCAGTGCCGTATTATACTGTATGTATGCATTTACGGACAACTTTGTATCCAGCATATACAGGGCCTTTATGCCGGCAATATGGTTTATCATTGAAGCATTTCTTCCTCTTACTGAAACATAATCCAGGTTGTAGGTTCCACCCAGTTCTAAATGTTTAGAAATATTCCATACAGGCTGCAGCCGGAACGATACTCTTCCCCCGTCATAATACTGTCCTGCCTCAGTCATGAACATTATATACAAAGGCTGTGACTGAGGAGTTGTTATTGTACCCATAAGATTTGAATAGTTGTAGTGCCCGGGAAGAATATAAAGCTCATCAGGACTGATAGTCAGGCTGTCCCGCAGATTATCAACATTATAAACAAAATTAAGATCAAACATCCATTGATCCTTGGTCAGGAACCTCCATCCAGCAAAATTTGTAAAATTCATGAAGGTCCCGTCGTCAATATATGTTCTGTACATGAACCTAATTTCAGGAGCATGGCTGTATAGTTTTGATTTTTCAGGGGAGATCCAGCCATAGCGCAATGATCCGCCTACAGTTGTGAAATCCTGCATCATTTCAAATCCTATCCCGGGATTGAAATTGATACCCGATTGCGTATATCCGATGTGATACCCCAGCCCGGTTTCGGTCCGTCTTTCCCATCTGGCATTAATTAGTGTAGGTTCCTTGAATGACTCGTTTTTAACATCATTTTCAAAGGACTGACTCCATCTGATATCGATATAGTCATTCCCGAAAATCCTGAATACCCCGTCCAGTCCATAGGCAAGATTATAAGTTCCTGCTGAACTCAGCCTGCTTGTAACAATAGTGCCTATATAGCTGTTCTCATTAAAGACCTGCCGCCGGAACCTTAAAGCCCCGAAATTCTCTGACGGAATTAAAGTTTCATCCGGAACTCCATTATAATTTCCTCTAAGCGGAGCAGTCTGAAGTTCAAGAAGACCGACTTCCCATTTATTTATTCTGCCTGTAATTCTGGCACCACCAAATATGCGTACAGGTTCCCAGGTATAGTCACTCAGGCCTATTCTTCTGCTGTAGAAGAGGTTGCTGTTTCCTCCCAGAGAGAAATCAAAAATACTTGACTGTTCAAGGAAGAACATTCTTTTTTCAGGAAAATACAGTGAATAGCGTGAGAGGTTCATCTGCTGGTCATCTGCCTCTACCTGTGCAAAATCGGTGTTGGCTGTGACATCCATTATAAGACTTTTTGAAATTCCGTATTTTACATCAAGGCCGGCTTCAAATTTAGGTTTCCCGGACTTATGATACCCGGTATTTTGTTCGTTGAGATTATATGTATTTTCAAAACCTGTAAGGATATAAGGTGCTATGTAAAGAGGTTTGTCAGGTTTAATTCCTCTGAAGATTATATCCTGAGCCTGAGATGGTTTCATTATTGAAGTCTGCCCCCAGTCGGGAGGTATCGCAGGAAAGACATCTGTCTCATTTTTTGCAGGGATCCACCTCTGGATAGTCAGACCCATACGCACTTCACCATCTCTTTCGACAAACCTGAGACTTGAAAGGGGGATCCTTATCTCTGCTGACCATCCATCGGGCCTTGTTTGTGTTTTGACATCCCAGAATGTGTTCCAGCTTATATTCATTGGCGGCATGTTTGGGAAACTAATAACAGCATCTTTCTGAATTATTGCATCATATCTTAGTCCATCCGGAGTAGTGCAGAATGACATGGCGTTCTCATTGTCATTGTAGGTGTCAAGAAAGATCCCGAACAGATCAGATCCGGCACCCATAAAATCTCTCTTATAGCTGGCAGAGCGTATTATAGTTGCATCTGAACAATAAAATATGGCAGCTGCATAGAGATATTGATCGTCATAAGCGATCCGGACATCTGTTTTTTCTGAGGGATCTTTTCCGTAAAAAGGTGAGTGCATAACCATCTTAAAGGATTCAATTGATTTCCATACCTCTTCATCAGGAATTCCGTCAAAATCCACATGGCCGTTAAGTTTGTCAATGATAACAGGCTGGCTCTTATCTGTTGAGGTATTGCCAGATTGGGAAAACAGATACGGAGAGGCAGTAAAAAGCATTATCAGGAATAGGGTTCGGGGGGAATTTATCTTAAGTAACAATAGATGGGGTTTTGCGTTAATCTAAACAAGGTAAATAATATTCAGAAGGATTGTAATGACAGGCTTTATTCATTTCATTGAAATTCATTTTTTTGGTGGTTCGGCACAAAAATAAAATAAACCGCAAAGTAAACAAAGATTGATCAGGAAATTTAAAACGTATGTCCTGATAATAATATCTTTATCTACTTTGCAGTTTCAGTTTCTTTATAAATGAGACCAAAGTTAAGTCTCTGATTTTAAGTCCGGATCTTTTTTACTTAGTGTTGAAAAAAACAACAAAACCCAATTTCAGGCCAAAAGTCCCTGTAGTTTCTTTGTCATCATCTTCTTCATCTGTTTCTTTGGCAGAAAAAGTCGAATATGCCAGCGAGGCATCGAATGTCACCCTGTCTCCCAGAGGCATTGCAAGGCCGACGCCTGCTCCTAGTCCCATCAGGCTATATTTGTAGTCATAATCATATTCGCCATCACCCCAGGATTCTTTGTATTTGCTGGTTCCAAAAATAGAATTGAGTTCCACGAAGGGGTAAAACTTCTCCTGTGGGAAATAATATCTGGCAAAAGGGCCGGCTCCGATTGCCGTAACTCCGTAGTAATTTGAAGATTCATCAGGGTCTTTATATTTATATGTGCTGAAAAATATATTAAGACCGACAGCCAGATTATCAATGACAAAATATCCTGCTTTAGGCTGTAAATTGAAGAAAGTCATTTTACTTTCAACATCACCATCTTCTTTATATGTTGAAAATCCGAAAGAAGCAAGATCTGGGCCGAACATGGGCCCGCTTTCGCCATAGTAGGATATACCTGAACTAAGGCCAACAAGAATATTGCCCTGGTTCAACTGACCGTTGAGAACAGGATAAGTCAGGATGCAGAGAACTGCAACAACAAGTAAATTTTTTTTCATAGAGGTAATATAAAATTGCGCTTACTCTTTAGTTTTTCAGCTTACACTCCTTACTCTTTACAGGATTTTCAGGGATCTCCTTATTCGTATTTCAGCATAATCGGAAGATTCTTAATCAAATTTACAACATGTATTTGCGTAAGTCAATTTTATTTATTGTTGATTTTGGGAAAAGAAACTCTCACTAAATTGCAGTAATTAATCATACCTGCAATTTCATTTATTAGGGCTTTGTAGGGAAAGACATATTATTAACAATACTGTCATTTTATTAACAATGACATTTCCATTTTATGATTTTGCAGCCCGGAATGCAGCTGCAAAAGTTGTTGCAGGGATACCTGTGAATCACGATGAGTAAATGTCGGGATAATATAATCTTCCCGATCCGGATGAATCAGGCGCTACATCAGCCCCGGTTCCGGGGACTTAGTCTGATGGATGATTTATAAGTTTCTATTGCCCTGTTACGGGCAAAATCATGCTCCACTATTTTTGGCAGTCCGGCTGTAATCCCAGATCCTTTATTCCATTTCTTTATATATTCTTTTTCGGGATCAAATTTCATTTGTTGCGTATCAGGATTAAACACCCTGAAATACGGAGCTGCATCACACCCGGTACCTGCTGCCCATTGCCAGTTGCCATTGTTGGAGGAAAGCTCATAGTCATGCAATTTTGATGCAAAATAAGCTTCTCCCCATCTCCAGTCTGTAAGAAGATGTTTGCACAGAAATCCGGCTGTTATCATTCTTACCCTGTTATGCATGTAACCGGTTTCGTTAAGCTGTTTCATCCCCGCATCTACGATCTCATAGCCTGTTTCCCCCCGGCACCATCTACTGAATTCCTTATCATTGTTCCTCCAGGGGATGTCATCGTAATTACTGCGGAAATTACCTGTTACGACATGCGGGAAATGGAATAGTATCTGCATAAAGAACTCTCTCCAGATAAGTTCACTAAGAAAGACAGGATTTTCTTCAAGAGCTTTTTGCACCAGTCTCCTGATACTTACTGTCCCGAATCTTAAATGAGGAGAAATATAAGTTGTTCTGTCAGCGGCCGGAAAATCCCGATATTTATCATAATCTTTTATCACCTCCAGATCAAAGGATCTGACATTGGTCTGACTCTTTCGGAAACCTGATTCTTCAAGGGATGGGAATTTATCTTCTGTCCGGAGAAAATTATGAATCCCTTCCTTTTTATATCTGTCCGGATTTAAAGTCCTTTTGTCTAGCGAGGACAGCCATTTTTTCTTGTAGGGAGTAAAAACAGTATATGGTTTAGCATCTGGTTTGAGAATTTCATTCTCTCCGAAAATGACCTGATCCTTAAACCGGAGAAGGGTGATATTATGTTTTTTCAAAAGTGCTTCAACATCATTATCGCGGTCACGGGCATAAGGTTCGTAGTCGGTGTTAATGTATACAGCATTAATATCGTATGATTTAACAAGTTGTTCTTTCCAGATCATTAGAGGATCTCCTTTCAGAACTTTTACCGCACTACCGTATTTATTAAGCTCCTTGTTTATACCGGATAAACTTTTGTAAATGAAATTTACCCTGGGATCATTAGGCGGAAGTTCATCAGTAATATTTGTATCGAATATGAACAGGACGAGTACAGGCAATTTTTCTTTCAAAGCCTGTTCAAGCGCTTTGTTATCTTCGAGCCGGAGATCTCTTCTGAACCAGAAAACATTAATTTTCATTCCCCTTATATTTTATTATCCGTTCAGCTGCAAGCCTTGAACTGATAACGACCATTGGCAGGCCGGTCCCGGGTATTGTTGATGCTCCTGCATAGAAGACATTTTTGAAAAACTCATCATAATTCTTTGGCCTGAATGCTCCGATCTGGAGCATCTTATGGGAAAGGCCCAGCCCGCTTCCGCGGTGAAGGTTGAACTGCTCCATCCAGTCGACCGGGGTATAGACTGTTCTTGAAACAATATGAGGTTTTATATCTTTTTTTATCCTCCCGGAGAAATCATCAATTATCCTGTCTGCTATTTTATCCCTGTCATCCCAGTTATTTTTGTAACGGAGATCCGGGACAGGACATACGAAGAAAAGGCTTTCAGATCCCTGAGGAGCACATTCGGGATTTGATCTTGAAAGGACGTTGACATAATAATACGGAGTGTCAACTATTTCAGAGTTCGTATAGACTTTGCCTGCATAATCGCGGTAGTGGCTTCCGAGATAATAATTATGATGCTGAATTTCCGGGAGCTTGCAATCTATGCCCAGATATATTGTAAGCGATCCCATTGTCCATTCCATCTTATCAAGCTTTTCAACAGAGAATTCTTTCCTGTCAAATACGGATCCCCTGAATACTGCTGCGTCTGCATTTATAAGAAAGATATCTGCATCCCACTTTTTCCCTGATTTGTCAACGAGGGATTTTAACTGCCTGCCTTCTGAAATATAATCTTTAATTTCAGTGTTGTAAGTGATCTTTACATTCTCTTTCTTAAGTTCCTCAATGAGGCCTTCGACTATCCTGTACATACCGCCGGCAACGTTAAAGTATCCGTCATGCCTGAATTCGGTATAGGAAAGCAGGGTGTAGGTGGCGGGAGTATCGAAAGGAGTTCTGCCAAGGAAGAAGGCAACAAGAGACAGTATTTCCCTTGCTTCCCTGGAGCTGAAATACCTGGCCACCTGGTTCCAGAAACTTCTGAAGAGTGTCCCGATATGCGCCGGACCAACCTTTGGAAGTGTTATTAAGTAATGCAGCAGTGAATCATAGTTGTTTTTAATAACAACATTTGTATCATGATAGAGCCGTCCGCTTTTGTCAAGATACTTATTCATTGCTTTTTCGAAACCAGGCTCTTCTTCCCTGAATTCAGCCGCCAGTTTTTTGATATCCTTGTACAGGCTGTACGTTTTACTGCTGTTACTGAAATTTACAGTGTACAAAGGGTCAAGACTGTAATAGCTGAAGGGCAGTTTAATGTTGCAATCACGGGCAAGTTCTTCAAATTCATATGACATGGCGAAAAAACTTGGCCCTGTGTCGAAGGTAAAACCATCCTTTTTCAATTGGTTAAGTCTTCCTCCTGCCTGACTGTTCTTCTCGATTATTTCAACCTTGTAACCTCTTTTTGCAAGACGTAAAGCTGTAGAAAGACCTCCAAGACCTGCCCCTGCGATAAGTACTTTTTTGCTCATTTATTTAGTTTTTTTAATAATTCCGGATAAAGCTCATTTTTTACATAAAAGAAACCTGGTTCCCTCTCGAGAATAAATTCATAAACCCTTTTTGCCGCTGGAAGGTCATTTATATAAGTATAGGACTGCCCAATCAGAACAAGCAGGCTGAGATAATTCCAGTTGTTTGTAAGCTCAGAAGGATTCTTTTCCATAATATTTTTTGCCTTGAGTAAATACTCAATGCCCTCTTTCTTTGAACCCCCGAAGGCAGAAGGCATATAGAACTGGACATTCCCAAACTGTATCCAGGCAAAATAATTAGTGCTGTCGAGTTCCATTGCTGATTTGGCATTTTCAAGGCTTTTGAGGCCGTTAACAGGAGCGCTAAGCTTGTTCAGCCCCAATCTGAATCCATAAAATGCACATTTATAAGCCTTTACCATAGAGGGGTTGTATTTTCCCCTTTCGAGTGTTTCAAGATTCCTTTCAGCAAGATTCAGGTATTTCCTTGCTTCATCCTTTTTGTCAAATCCGATACAATATCCGATATATCCATACTGGTAGTTGACAAGTTCTGCAAGTGTTTCATAGCCTGTTTTGTCACTGTTATTCATTGCATCAATGACGTTTTTCCACAGGTCCATCCTGTTACTGATGTAAGCATTATATATTTCTGTCCTGTAGCTGGCGTCAATATTCACAGTGATGAATATGAACAGTATAGGTATTATGTAATGTTTCGTCCTTTCCATTGATATTTTCTGAAGAATTTATTTATAAATGCCTTATATATAAAGAGGCCCAGTGAGATTTGCAGTGGAATAACAGATATTAAATTATAAAAAACATTCTGTCTGCTTGCTACTGAAACAAACACGCGTGTCAGAACGTAAAATATAATATAGAGTATCTGGAACTTAAGCGGCAGGAACAATAAAACAGGGATAAAACCAAGTGTTGTAACCAGCCAGAAAAGAACTGCTGCGAAAAACGAATTGCCAAAAAATTCAATTACATTCTTTGAAAATCCTTCTGTTGCATCGCTAAAATTCCTGTACATTCTGCAGACTATTTCCCTTGTTCCCAGAAGGCAGGATATCCGTAACCTTTTCTTTTTATAGTACCTGGCAGTAAGGATATCTTCGACTTTATTGTTTCTCATCAGCTGGTGAGGTTCGAGTGAGTGATATTCTTTTGCCCTGAAGAACATAAACTGGCCGTTTGCAGCTGCCAAAGAGGGGAATCTCAGCTTTCTGACAAGTATCAGTGGGAGAAGTGAGACGAGGATGAAGTTCATATTCGGCACTGTTATCTTTTCTCCGGGGGTATCTATGATTTGCTTCGGGAAAACCGATATAAGTGAAAGATCATGTTTCTTCGAGAATGTCAGGGCTTTTCCAACAGGATCGCCACTTATTCTGACATCGGCATCAACGAAAAGCATATAATCGCCCTTTGCCTGTTTTGACAATGAATGACAGGCATGGTTTTTCCCCAGCCAGCCTACAGGGAGGAAATTTGAGTGGATAAGCTTTATCCTGTCGTCAATATCCATGAATTCTTTTATTATCTCAACTGTCCTGTCTTCAGACTGGTCATCAAAAACAATTATCTCTATGTTCTTATAAGCCTGGTTTATAAGATCAGACAGTATGTTCCTTATATTTTTCTCCTCATTCCTTACGGGTATAAGCACTGAAATGAATTCGGCATTTTTTCTGTCAGCACGGGGTAAAGATGTTGCTGTTATCATATTGACTAACGATACCACCATCTGGACAAGAGTAAAAGCCAAAACAATATATGCAAGTGTTATCATTTCGTTACTTTCCTGAGATTTTCAGAGATACAGTCATTATAGAAGATATTATATTCCGTTTCCAGGGTTTTCGAAGTAAAATTCCGGAGATCATATTCTTTAAGATAGACAAAAAGAGATGGTTTCTGTTCTGAAAAATAGTCTATAAGAAAAACAACAAAGACCAACTGGAAATTCCCGCTGCTTTTCCTGATAATATATTCAATCCCTTTTTCAAACCTGATCTCCCGTGTATGCAATGAATTTATTTCTCCCTGCGGGAATATCAAAACCAGATTATTTTTGTCATCCAGCAGTTGTGCCGTGTATTCCATTGTTTCGATAACGCTCCTTGATCCTTTTTTTACAGAATACCCGCCCGCTTTATTAAGGAACATCCTTTTCTGCAATTCTTCCTCAAGCATCATGAAATAGAAGTATTTCCTGCCGAACAATTTGCGGTTTAAGTATACAGTCCAGAAACCGTCCCACCAGCTTATGTGATTCGAGACAAGAAAAACAGGAAGGCCACGGTCCCTGAATTCACCATTTATTTCTACTTTATTAAAATTCTGTTTTATTTTATACAAAGAATAAAACTGAAAGAAAGGGTAGAGGAAAAAATTATGTTTTGCCTTATAGATCATTCAGATAGTTTAAAATATACCGCCAGAATTATAAAAAATACAAACTGACACCAGAACAACAGCGCTGCAAATTTATTTGTTATCCGGATGCCGGCAATCTTCAGGGCAGTATTGTAGATCAGTGCAAGGACGAACCAGACGAGATAGTTTTGAAACGGAACACTGCCCTGTGTAAAGGACCACATATCCATTTCCGGGGCTACTTGTTCCATAACAACATCATATATAAGCATTAACAGGGAGGCGCCTGCAATTTTTAATGGCAGGTTTATGGGCATTCTATCAAAAACAGCGCTTGTGCAATAAACAAGAAGAATCCAGGTAAGACCTATTATAAGGGGAGTGCTGAAGAGTTTAATGCCCAATCCTTTACCATATGAATAGCTGCCAAATATCACACCGGTATTAACCCCTGCGACTTCGATTAAAAAGCTTGTAAGATATACTGTCAGGAACAGCAAAATTGTTTTTTTATCAAAGTCCGGGGTATGGAACACTATCAATACAAAAAGACTTATCAGTAGGATAAGAGGTGTTAAAAAAATGAAGAGTTCCCTTGTATAAGGAATTATTGTACCAAATATACCAACAACATAAAGAGTTATTATAAAACCCCTGATTTTCGGTTCCCTCGTTAAAATGAAATTGACTGTTGTTCTTACAAGGTTCATGATCTGAATCTGTTGGTCTGACTAATATACTGATATACTTTTTGATAGATCTCCCTGAACCAGTAAGTGTAATCAGAAGGATTTTTCCGGATTTCATTATGGAGTTCATCATAAGATACAGCTTTCCAGTCTTCAGCTTCCAGGGTATTAATAACCGGTGTTGCATCAGAAATGCCCAAAAAAACATGATCATACTCATGCTCAGTCAGATCACTGTCTAACTTCTCCCTGTAAACAAATGAGAATAATTCACTCAGCGCGCATTCAATTCCCATTTCTTCTTTAAGCCGTCTTTTTGCGGCTTCAATATTGGTTTCTCCGGGTAGCGGATGAGTACAACAGGTATTTGTCCAGAGGCCTTTTGAATGATATTTATCAAAAGCTCTCCTTTGGAGTATCCATTTCCCTGAAGTATTCACAACGAACACTGAAACAGCCCGGTGAAGCAATGCCTTTTGGTGGGCCTCCATCTTACCGGTGATCCCGGTCTGATTATCATTATCATCAACAAGTATAACGAAAGGATAGTCCATCAGTCTAAAGGATGTTTATATTTAATGCGAATTGTCAGATTATGTTCAGTTTATTTATTATCCAGGCTTTTGCAAGCAGAATTACCTTTACATAATCAGGCACCCTGATTCTTTTTTCAAGCAGACGTGAAGCAGGGGTTCTGCTCAGAATCGCAAGAAGATGTTTATAATAGTAATATGCAATGAGCACTCCAAACCGTGAAGAATCAGGCAGAGATCTCAAGCCATTTAACGCAAAGGAAAAGTCGTCCTCTATTTCCTTAACGATTTCCTTCTTGCCTGCTTCATCAATCTTCTTTCCGGAAATACTATGAAAATAACTGCGTTTGAGTATTTCTGTATCGTTCTTAATATCACGGAGGAAGTTTACTTTCTGGAAGGCTGAGCCAAGTCTTCTGGCAGGGAGCTCGAGTTTCTTATATGTTTCTTCATCTCCTGATACAAATACCTTCAGGCACATAAGCCCGACAACTTCAGCCGAGCCATAGATATATTCGTCTGTTTCAGGTTTTGTAAGATGATCCGCTTTAATAAGGTCGAGGCGCATACTTCTCAGGAAAGCCTGTATAAGGTGATCATCAATACTGTATTTTTTAATTGTTATCTGGAAAGACTGCAGAACAGGATTAAGACTTATACCCTGTTTTATTGAATCATAAAGATCCTCTTCAAACTTATTCAGCAGAGTTTCCTTGTCATATTCATGGAATGTATCAACAATCTCATCGGCGAACCTAACAAATCCATAAATGCTGAAGATTGCGTCCCTGATCCCGCTGTCGAGCAAACTGACTGCCCTGGAGAAAGAGGTACTGTACGACCTGGTTATTAATCTGCTGGTTTCGAATGAGATAACATCAAATAATTGGATCATACAAAATGCCGGCTTAACTGATTAACAACAAAACACACTTTTTGTTTAAACCTCTGTTTAACAAACAGGCTTTCGTTCCAACTTACTTACAATAAAGTTAAAAATACGGACAAATTTAAGAAAACATTAATAAGTCCAATTACAAATAGTGCTCAGAGAATATACAAGTAAATTTTTTTCATTATCTTTTATCGCTAATTTTGGTTCACTATGAGTAAGAAAAACATATTTCCTATATTAATCTTTTCTTTTCCGGTAATAGTACTCCTTTTTTTGCTGACATCATTCGGTAAGATTGATGATCCGCCTCAGGAAGACCTTAAAAGTAAATATTCCTATAAGGATTTTGAATCTGCAAAAAAATGCCGGTCATGTCATCCCGGGATCTATGAGCAATGGACACAGTCACTTATGTCGCAGGCATATACACATCACTGGGATGAGATAGAATATTTTGATCTTGCTGTTCCTCATGCAGCAGCTAAACCTGAGCTGAATGATGCCGTCGACGGATGCAACGGTTGCCATACACCTCTCGCTTTCATGTCAGAAAAGAAATTTCCACCCCCCCGGCCGTCAGAAAAAAGCATGGCAAATGAGTCTGTCTCGTGCGAAGTTTGTCATCTGACTCAATCTGCACAGGCAGATCCTCCGTTTAATTTCAGTTATCTGATTAAGCCGGGTATGACTAAGTACTCGCTCAGGGAACCTGCAGTTGAATCTCCGGCTCATAAAATAGTCACAAATGATTTTTATTCCCAGACAGAGTTCTGCGGTAATTGTCATAATGAAAAAAGCCCTTTTGATGTTTATGTCAAAAGCACTCAGCTTGAATGGAAAGAAGGCCCTTATTCCAAAGAGGGTGTGCGGTGCCAGGATTGTCATATGCCAAAAGGAGGACCTTATCTTAACGCACTTATGACAAAACCGTACGATGATGCCCGTCTGCATCTTTTTCACGGAGCTCATGACCCGGGGAAGGTAAGAGGAACAATTGAACTCAGGATTGAGCCTGATATCCGTGAAGCAGAACCCGGAGAGACTATTGTATTCAGCGTTGCATTATTCAACCAGAAAACAGGGCACAAGTTCCCTACCGGATCTGTTGAGGACAGGATAGCATGGCTTCAGGTTGAGGCAACAGATGCAAAGGGCAAATCCTATCATCTGAATGTTGATAAGAAAGGTTTTGAAGGTGAAGAATTCACTATCTCAGGTGATTACCTTGCTTACCAGGATATGGGAGTGCCGTTGAACCTTCCTGATTTCAAGGGAGTTCAGCGTGACGGCATACCAGCAGGCAACAGGATCTTCAGGATGCCGTATTTTGACCCTGAGGGCCGGATGACGATAATGCAATGGAACACGGCTAAGCTTGGAGTCGATTACAGGCTGGGCCCGAGGGAAACCAAAGTTGAGAAATTCACTTTCCGTCTTCCTTACGATGTCGCTCCCGGCGAAATGACAGTAAAAGCTGTTCTGAATTACCAGCTTCTTGTAAAGCCGGTAGCCGATCTGCTGAAAGTGCCTGATGATGAATCAGAGATAAAAATCGTAAATGAACACAGTACTGCAGTTACTGTATGGCCTTAAGAATGATATCAAATAAGTATAACAATATAGTGATATGAAAAACAAATATATCCTGTTTACATTATCAGCAGTTTTAATAATTTCCTTTTTCCCGGTTGAAAACACAAAAGCCATTCCGGCCTTTGCACGGAAATATCAGATCAGCTGCCAGGTATGCCATTCCCCGGCAATGCCGCGCTTAAAAGGTTTCGGAGAGGAATTTGCCGGTAACGGTTTCAGACTGACGGAATACGAATCTCCCAGATATTTTATACAGACAGGTGATGACAAGCTCTCCCTTTTCAGGGAGCTCCCTCTCGGCATAAGGATGGATGGACATGCTTCATATAACTTCAACGATGCGGGAGCAAGTGATTTTGGCACCCCATTCCTTCTCAAGATATTATCCGGCGGAGAGATTTCTGATAAAATTTCTTATTATTTCTATTTCTATTTTAACGAACGCGGTCATATAGCCGGTTTAGAAGATGCATTTATTGTGGTAAACGACATTTTCGGAACCGGCATTAATTTCTCGATCGGACAGTTTGCCGTTTCAGATCCGCTCTTTAAAGGAGAGCTCAGATACACGCTGGAGCCCTATATGATCTATGCTGCAGCTCCGGGCAACTCCAATACGGATCTCAAATATGATCGAGGGATCCTGCTTGAAAGAGATATCTCTGCAACAGGAACAACTCTTGTGGCTGAAATTGTTAATGGTTCGGGGATAGGAGAAGCAGGCCCTGGATATCTTTTTGACAAGGACAAGCATAAGAACGTGATGCTTAAAATCAACCAGTCGTTGGGAAAATATCTGTCTGCAGGATTTTTCGGATATTTCGGGAAGGAAGATCTCTCGGATAACATTGGTCAGTTTACAAGCAGAATAAAAATGTTCGGCCCGGATCTGGTCCTGAACCTGGACGACAGGTTTGTACTAAGTCTCCAGTATTTAATGCGCACAGATTCAGAAGTATATCTTGACCCTGATGATCCAAAAATGAATGATGTTGTTACAAAAGGAGGGCTGGCTGAACTGATCTATTCTCCCAAGGGAGATATGAGCAAATGGTATCTTACCGGCCTTATTAACTGGATTGACTCCGACTATGATCCTATAGACTATACGGCTGCAACGTTACATGCAGGATATTTAGTACGGCGGAATTTACGTGTTGTAGCTGAATATACTCACAAAATCTCAGGCGATCAATACGGGAAAGTGAGTGCAGGATTCATTTCTGCATTCTGATAATGAACTAAGATTAAAACACGGATCATTGTTTTTCCCTTTTCGGGATTTCTTTCCGGAACATTATCCACAGATACAGGGAAGAAAATATATATGATAGATCGACTGCTATGCAGGCGCCAGTCAGCTGGAATTTTTTCAGCATCAGCGGTAATGTAAGTATCGTGACTGCAAGTCCGATAAAAGATCTATTCCTTAAAAGATTAAGTCTCCCGATGCCTGAAAAATAATGGTCGAAAATGTTTGAGACTGCTACTGCAATTATTCCAGTTGCAAGGTACATTATCAGTTTCCTTAAACCGGGAAACTCAACTCCGAAAACCAGGCTGTAAAGTTTGTCTGGCAAAATAAATGCAATAGCCAGTATAAGGATGCTTATCAGAAAACTCTGCCTGGCATAAAGTATCGCTTCATCAACTGACCTGACTCTGTCTTCAGAATTGATAACATTTGAAAAATGAACTGCCGACATGCTCCGGCTGATTATCCAGACTGCCTCAGTGATTGAGACAGCTATTGAAAAAATGCCCAGTTCATTCAGCCCAAGCAGGAATAGGATGAAATAATATGACAATCTGTAGTTGAGGAATTGCAATAAATTATTGAATTCATTTTTTAAACCATATGATAATGTGCCTGCCAGATCCGAAAGCATAAAATCAGGTTTTGTAAAGGATCTTTCTCTTGCTAGTGATACCGAAGCTAAAAGCAGCAGTGTCCCATAACCTATGTAGTAAGCCTTGAAGTATGTATCGAGATTGGTTTTGCCGAAAATGTAATACAATAATATGAGGATCCCCAGTATGAGCGAAGGACCAAGCAAGCTGAGGAGGTTATATTTTATTATATCTCTCTTCCCCAGCCAGTAAGCTGCTATGGCACTGTTCATTGAAACCAGGAAACTGATGAGAAGCAGAGGTATGAAATAGCCATTTCGGAAAAAAAGGGAAAAAACTGCAGCCCCGGCAGCTGAAGTCAGAATCGCACCTGCAAGGGAAATTGTCAGCAGCAATTCACGTTGGCGGACGGGTGCGTTATATGCCACTGTACTGCCGCAAAAAATATTGCCGAATATTGCTATAATTGAAACATTTGCAATAACAAGAGCAATCTCCCCCCTGCCTTCACTTCCCCAGATACGGGCAGTGAAAACAACAATGAAAAAATTAACAAGCAATGTCAGCCCTTTCGAAAGTATTGTAAGGAGAGTGTCTCTTGACATCATATCAACCAAAAGCAGCCCTGGCAATATGGAGGGCTTTCTTATATAAATATCGGTAAAATTCCGGAAGTATCAATAATTAAGAACCTATGCAGGTTTAAATTCAGTAATGATCCTGAACACTCTTTCTTTTGTTTCTGCCGGTGAAGGGTTCAGTTCTTCAGCTGTGAAGCTCACTTTCTTAATATCGATTTTTTCAAACACCATCAGGTAGAGATTGAAAATAATCTCAAGGCTGAGCTGATATCTTGGCTCCAGTAAAGGAGTTATCTTTCTTAAAGTTTCGCAACATCTTATCCTGTGCTCTTCTGCAATACTGCAATAATCCCTTATCAGGTTACGGAAGTTATCACTTACCGGATGTCCCCAGGCTATCTCTTTCAGATCAAACCTTGTCAGCCTGTGCTTTGCCAGCATGTCGTCAGCAAAATAGTTAAGGTTATTCAATTGATCTTTCTGGAAATCACGGATTATATGTACAAGATAACTGAATATAGCGCAGGGTGTTGCAGTTTCCCTGACATTAAAAGGCGGAGCTATGAATAAAGCATCCTTTTTGATCAGGCTGTTTAGATGGACAAAAATTGAAGCCGGAGCTACAGAAGCTCCCTGTGAATAATCAATGAAGGAATCCAGCGTGCTGAATCCATCGTTATTGATGTCATACACCATTGATCTGGCAAATGCCTCCAGGGGCCAGTGAGGGATCTTGTACCTGTGTATTGTTTCTATCAGCTCTTTTTTGAGTGAATCACCTTCTCCGGGCAAAAGCAGTTTGTCAATCCAGTTTTTAATATCTACCGCAAACTTCGCTCTTTCTTCACTTGTAATTACCTTATTAACAGCCTTATGATTATCGATCAGATCATCGATGGCCCTCATGAATTTATAGCATACTTTTGCAGCATTGTATCTCTCCTCCTCCCAGAAACTGGCTGCAATGAGGATGTTGGGATGATCTTTTATCTTTACAAAATCTATTGAATTAAAGATTTCAAATAATAACTCCTTTCTGAAGGCCATTTTAAAATTCAATTTGATAATGTAAATCTAAACTATTTTCCTGAAATGATCCTCTCAGCTACCAGTTTTGCTGACATCAGCACATTTGGAATCCCATTCCCGGGGTGTGTGCTGCCTCCGACGAAGTAGAGGTTACGATATTTGTCATGCCGGTTATGCGGACGAAAATATCCCATTTGCATTATGCTATGGCTTAAACTGCCGAATACAGCACCGCGTTGTATATTGCAGGCCCCTTCCCATGTTTCAGGGGTGTAGCAGATCTCAAATTTAATATGTTCTTTCAGGTCACTGAGGCCATGCCTTTCCAGTCGCCTGATCACAGCAACACGAGTTTTTTCTTTCAGGGTTATCCAGTCCTGATCCTTCTTTGCATCCACATGACCGGCACCAACTATTACTGAAAGGGTATCATGTCCTGAAGGAGCAGCTCCCGGATCTGTTCTTACCGGGGCATGCACATAGAAAGTAGGGTTATCGTTGACTGATTTATCGATGAAGATACGGTCAAGTCCATCCCTGAAAGAGTCGGAAATAAAAACATTATGGTGGTCAAGCTGAGGATAGGTCTTATCGAGACCCCAGTGAAAACAAATTACCGAACATGTGTAATTCATCCGGTTGAGCCTGGCAGATATCCGGTTTGCAGGCAGTAATTTGTTATAGACATATGGAAGATCAGCGTTGGCGAGAATAATATCTCCGTCTGCTTCACGGCCATCTTCAAGTATTATGCCTTCAGCTTTTTTATCCCGGATCTTTATAGCAGTAACGTTGATGTTAAAATGGAACGTGACACCTTCAGCTTTCGCCGCTGAGTATAGTTTATCAACAATTGTAAACATGCCTCCTTTCGGGAAAAATGAACCTTCAATAAGCTCAATTGCAGGTATCATTGTAAATAATGCAGGAGAGTTGTACGGACTCTGTCCCACATAAATATTCTGGAAGGTATATGCCATCAGCAGATGGATATGTCTGAAAAACTTTTTTGTATAGGACCAGGTTGAAATATAGGTTTTGAGCTTCACAAGAAGTCCTATATTACGAAGATTTGCAAATTCGAACAGGTTATAGAAATTGCGGCTTATCAGTTTCTCCATTCCCAGCCTGTAGAGTTTATATCCACTTGCTGTAAAATCCCTTGATTTCTCATAGCTTCCGGGTTCAATTGCCTCGAGCTGGCTCCTCATTCTCTCATTATCTGTTGTAAAAGAGAGAGTGCTTCCGTCATCATAATAAATCCTGTACAGATCGTTAAGAGGAACTATGTCGGTTCCTTTTTCAAGTCTTATTCCAAGTGATTCGAAAACATCCAGGTAAACTTCAGGCATCAGCAGCATTGTAGCGCCAAGGTCGAATCTGTGACCGTTTTTAATAAGCTGTCCGCAACGTCCTCCGGGGCCGGAATTTTTTTCATAAATATCAACAGAGTAGCCGTTCTTTGCCAGGTATATGGCACTAGTTATTCCTCCTATCCCGGCTCCTATAATTACAGCCGTTTTATTTTGTGACATATCAGAAAATATCAGGTTTGATGACTAATGAGTGCTGCGATAAAGTATTTTATATAGTGATCTGCTAAAAGACGTAAAGTTATAGCAGATTGTTGCATTGCCTTTTAAAAACAGATCAATTTACTTAATAAATAAATGATAATAAATAAAGATGAGTATCAGGAATCATAAATACAATTCTAAAAACTACTTGAAAATCAAAGGAAAATTGTACATGATTCCTGATACTCATATAAATAAAATCATTGTCCCCAGGGTAAAAATAAGAGAAGGTGCCGCTATTGCAACACCTTCCTTTATCATAATAGAGATCTAAAGATTTTATTTCCTGAGAAGGTCGCGTATTTCAGAAAGAAGCGTTTCCTCTTTTGAAGGAGCGGGTGGCATC
>CAYNRI010000052.1:0-19102 GCA_964399575.1 uncultured Rikenellaceae bacterium | reverse complement strand
TGGTTGAACGCACCTGAATTTTTGACTACTGCATATTCACATTTTATAAACAGTAATAATATATCGTTTCAGGAGTATTCCCTCAAAATACTGAAAATCCCCTTTTTAGGGGATGACCGGAATTAAAGCTGTTTGTAGATTTACTTTATCAAATTAAAATTCAATGTGGTAAACCGAAAAAATGAAGAATATGTTTAAAACGACAAAAATTATTATTGTGGTTCTATTATTAAGCTTCACAATAAATGCTGAAAGCCAGATAAAGGTCGATCTCAAGAAAAAAGTTGAGAATGCCGTGAACAGAAGAGCGAATCAACGTACCGATCAGGCTATAAATAAGGGTCTTGATGCAGTTGAGAATGCCGTAAAGGAAGACGTTAAGAATGCCGGCAAGGATCAAGCGGCTGATGCGCAGCAGAATCAGAATGCCCAGGCAGGAGGGCAGGCAGAAGCTAGCTCAGGAAATCAGGGCAGCGGCCCGCAAAGCACTTCTCTCCAGGCCTATTCGAAGTATGATTTTGTCCCGGGTGATAAAGTCATATTATATGAGGATTTCAGCCAGGATGCAATAGGGGATTTTCCCGCATTATGGACCACTGATGCCTCCGGAGAGATCAACTCACTCAATATTTCCGCTGGCAACTGGTTAAATCTGAACAGTACGGAAGGGACGTATTGGTTCATGAAAGACATTGAATTCCCGCAGAATTTTATAATAGAATTTGATATAGTTCCAAAGCCAGGAGCTATGCGAATTGCAGCTGACCTTGTCCTTTTCGGTGAAGATACTCACAGTGAAATGGATAAGAATGGCAATCCGGGAACGGGAGGCATTCATATACAGATGGAAAAACAGAACTGGATCACAAAAGGGTACAGGAAGGGGTCGAATGATTTCCTTTCGGGATCATCACAGGTCAATACTGTTGAACCTGAAAAGGTAAATCATGTGATAGTATGGGTCCAGAACCGCAGGGTGCGTATATATAATAAAGGTGCAAAAGTACTTGACATGCCTACCAATATCTACGAGGGCACTAAATTCAAACGCTTGTGCTTCAAGCTTTACAGAGGAGCTTCGTCAGGTTCGTATATCTCAAATATCAAGATCACCACGGCCGCACCCGATATGCGAAGCAAACTTCTTACAGAAGGCAAGCTTGTAAGCTATGGTATATATTTCGATGTTAACAAGGATGTTGTGAAACCCGAATCTTACGGCACACTTAAGGAAGTGGCAGCAGTTATGACTGAGAATCCAGATCTGCGTGTTAAAATTGCCGGCCACACCGATGCTGACGGTGCCGATGCCTCAAACCTTGATCTTTCGAAACGTCGCGGAGCATCTGTTAAGAACGAGCTGGTGAAAACCTTTGGAATTGATGCATCAAGGCTTGAATCTGACGGATTGGGTGAGACACAGCCGGTAGCCCCGAATGATACCCCTTCCAATAAGGCGCTTAACCGCAGAGTGGAATTTATTAAATTGTAAGTTATGAAAAAGCTACTATTAATTTTAATATCCATCTGCCTTACGGCAGTTGTCTCAGCCCAGTTTCTGACTGAAGGGTATCTCAATAAAACTCCGGCACTGCCGAAGGATTCATGCAACATAACATTTGCTCAGGTTGAAAGTTTTACAAGCCAGGTCGGCAGTATTCTGGAACAGGTTAATAATGCAATCGGACAGATGAATAAAAGTTCCAGACAGTCTGCAAAAGTGAATGAAGCCACTGCAAAACAGCAGGCAGCTAAACAAATGGAGCAGTTCGGGATGTCGCAGGAAGATATGGCCAAAATGAAAAGCGGTAAAATGACGGCTGCTGAGAAGAAGGCTCTTGCCAATAAGATGATGATGCAGCAAACAAATATTTCTGTTGATGAGATGAAGGCTGTACAAGGGATGAGCGCAGAAGGAAAAAAGGCATTTACCGAAGCACTGACAACAGAAATGATGGCTTCAGGTCAGTCAGGACAGATTAAATCTTCTGCTCCGGGAAATGCTCCTGATCTGGCATCCCTGTTGCAGGAACAGCAGCAGATAATGGGAAATTTGTCATCCAGGGACAAGAAATTCACTGCCCTTTACTCTTCATTGGAAAACAATGCCGAAGGAAAGCAAATGCTTCAGCGCATTGAGAACTGGAAAAGTAAATGGACCTCAATGATGGGAGTTGATGCAGGACAGGGAAACCAGATGGATTCACTCCAGGTGCTGATCAAAAAGGAGGAGATTAAATATTGTGACAAACTTTCTCCGCTCTACCGCGCTGCACTTCGCACTCATCTTGCTGTAATTAAAACATCATTGCCCGACTACCGAAGGCTTGCTGAGATAACGGGACAGATAGCGGAATTGCAGGCAGGCATTCCGTCAGCGGCCGGTGGAAATGATATAACAGGGCTGACCGCACTAAGAGAATATCTGTCCAGGCTGAGCAAAGCATATAAATACAAATTATCATATCCTGAAGAATAATACAGAATTCTTTTAAAGGCTGGTAACAGATTGTAAAAAACACCGGAATATTATGAAACAGGCACTGACGGTTATACTTATTTTTCTGTATGTTCTGGCAGGTGCCCAGACTACACAAACACCGGAGCAGATAAGACAGCAGATGGCGAAGATCAGGCAGTCGACAGACTGGAATGATCCTGCCGCTGCAAAAAAGGCGAATGAAGAGATCAAAAAACTTGCAGGTCAGCTCAGCGGAGCTAAAATAACCGGGATGCCTGGTTCCGTTCAGCAACAGTCAACAAGCACCAAACCTGCCTCAGCAGGGATCAAGCCGGAAGCTATAACAAAAGAAAATATTCTGGCAATTGCTGACAGGTTCTATAACAGGTCGTACAGAGAACTTGATGCTGTGACTAAGAGTAAGTTTAATTCAGATATCAAGGCAGCGGGCGATGATGAATTCAGTCTGAAGTCCGTCAGGGAACTGGCAAGTAACGGTGGCGTTCATCTGACTTTCGGTACCGACCATCATATTGCCTGTGTTTATATAGCAGCAGCAGTAAAAGCATTTCCGACAGACACACTTAGTGTCAACAATTTCGGCGCATACCTGCGGAATATCGACTCAACAGCCCTTTCAATACCGGTTTTACTCTATGCAAATAAACTCTTCTCTCAAAGTCCGCTAATACTTACCCAGTTAGGGAACAGTTATTTCGAACTGAATGATCTTGTCAAAGCCGAATCTTACTATAAACAGGCATTAAAAATTAATCCTGATTTCGGGCAGGCTCATTCTTCACTTTGTGATCTTTACATAAAACAGAACCGGATGAAGGAAGCCCTTCTCGAGCTGTTTGCTGGTGTAAAAGGTATGGGGTTTTCATATAATCAGGCGTCTAATAATTTCTCACAGTTGAAGGCTCAGGCAGATAATTCGCCTGACAATACCACTGACAAGGAGAAATTCTGGGATGAAACAAGGAACCAGATGAATCCTCCCGATCCCCTTGCTTCACTTATACCTGTAGTTGACCGGTTAAAAATGCCTGGATTCAGTACCTGTTCTTTTGTATCGGACTGGATGGAAGGGGGAGGTTATGGGACTGCTATTCAAGCTTATCAAAGCTTCCATGGACAGGTGAAGCAATTTAATGATGAGTTTAACAAGGTACAGTTTGAAAAGCCAAATATTGGCCCGAATGCAGTTTTAAGGGATTATCCGAATGAAAGATTTGCTCTTGATTGTATTATCGAATTTTTTTTCAGGGAATCCAAAGATGAGTCGGATGATTTTCGTGGTGCAGTTGAGGAAATCATTGAAGAAGTAAAGGAGGATTTGAACGCCTATCTTGAGAATTCTGAAAGGATTATGAAAGAATTTGACAAGTGTAGAGAGAGATGCGGAACTGATAATTATTGCATAGAGGAATGCAAACGGGTATATTGTTCAGGTGAATGCCCGGCAGCTAATATTTTTAACATAAAACTTCAGGGGCACTATAATGATTATCTGGTGGAATTTAACGATACACGGGAAAACCAAAAGAAGATATTGGAGGATCTCTATGAATTTTCGGGTCAGTGGTTTTCGAAAATTGAAAGTACTTACTGGAGCAGGATATACGCTTACGAAATTCAAAGGGTTGCACTCACAGTCATAGGGAATGCATTTATGGCTTACCAGCAACCCTTTCCAACTCCAGTTCATAATATTTGCGGAACAGATTGCTCAGTATATGCCAACCCTTATCCGTTGCCACCAGAAAAAGTTGAGAAGAAAGAACCAAAACCCGTTCCGTGCCCCGATATTGTTAAGGGAAAGATCGGTTTTGGTGCCTGTGATCTGAGTCTTGATTGTGAAAGTATTGAATTCGGATGTGCATTAGGAGTTGCCGCCTCAGTGAAGAGAAATTTTGTTAAAAAAACAACAACCGGTTTTCTTGGAGTTGGAGCCAAAGGCAGCGGTGGTTTCATTAGCGCCGGAGCCGTTGCCGGCTATCAGGTGACTGTAACTGACAATAACGAAATTGAGAGCTTCGAGGCAAAATCCAGCATTTCTGTCTCACTTGGATCCGGCGTTGCCAAGCTTGGAGCAAGTTATTCGGGAACCTATTCAGTCATGACCGGACTGAAAGATAATGTTGGTTTCAATGCCGGGGGTAAGGCTAAATAGGAAATATAAACGGATTTATACTTTTTTCATAATCTTCATTAGTTCTGAAACGCATTCGATAATTGACAACGTGAAAAATATTAAAATAAGTGCAACATTAATATTCTTGTTTGCCTTACCCTGTTTGCTGGTGGCCCAGGAACTCCCCCAACTTACTGAAAAACAAGGTTCCTTTAAGATCCTGAGCAGGACTGATTACACCGCCCCCGACTGCGGTTTCACGAAGGCCGAACTTACCGCCAACCTCCAGAGAATATCAGACCTTGTCAGTGTGGTCAGACAAAATCCTGTACTGAGCGACATCAGGGGATTTGAAGGCAGGGCAAGGATATACAATGTCAGCTGCAAAGACAATGGAGGATACGGGATACCTTCAAGGATAAGCTTTGAGTTTTGCGATTGGCACCGCAATAAGGACGGGACTGAAACCTTTAGTTCCATTGAACCACCAGAGTGGTCACTGATCATCAATAAATTGAAACCCAATACCAACAGATGGCATTTTTCGTCAGGCGATTTTCTGGGGGATATTAATTTCTTTACAGTTCCTGATCAGAAAGAAACCCTTGAAAGCGGCATAGATGTTTACGGCGGTGAATGTTTTGTTGTCTATGATCCTGACCGGCCTTCTTACTGGGTGCCGGTAACTGTAGATGAAGCATTTAACTGTAAAAGGGAGTACTGGAAGAAAGAACCCAACCAGTATAACAGAGAATATATGTTGAAAACTATTGAAGCTGATTATGCAGCTACTCCGGTTTCGGACAGGGACAAACCCGCCCGCATGTGCTGTACAATGTCAGAGATCGGCACAGATCCCAAGGCTCCGCAGATTGTAAAGATCAATCCTGATTACTGGGACAGGAGCCTTCCGAAATCAGCAATCCAGTTTATCTATTTCAGGTCGATAACTAACAAAGAATCTCTGAGAGGATTAATCAGGGAAGCCAAAGATCGTGGTCAAACCCCCTTCGAGACAATTTTTGAGGAAGCATTTGATATTGATGATATACGGACGCTTGCACCGCTGATTGGAAAATAGTTCTTCGCCCTTTAATGCATTCAAAAATGAAAAATATACCTCTGCAGTAATGATCATTACGGCAGGAATGATATTAAGTTCACTTTAGAAATATGAAACCCACATTTTATTACTAACACAAACACATATAAATATAATTTTTACAATCATATTCTTTATTCTCCTTTTTATTTCAGGCCAGGCACAGTATTTCCCGATGATCATGAAGGTAAATCCTGAATACTTTAACAGAAACCTTCCGAAGTCAGCTATCCAGTTCATGTGGTTCAGCTCGGTCCAGAACAAACAATTCATGAAGAAGAAACTTAATGAATGTATAGGATACCGGAATAAAGGCAGCGGCAGTGGCTGCGACCTTACAAGATTTGAGCTTTCTTTCGGAATGACGGATATCCGGAACCTTTCTATATAAGTTGTAGCATTACCAAAACCTTCCTCGATGAATTTGAAAATGCCCTGAATCAGTCAGGACAGGGATGGATGTGCTTGATTCTGCAATTACAGTAACAATCGATTCAATAAAGACCAAATACTGATAGTCTTCAGCTTACCGTATAATAAGAAGAGGGTGTTTCAAAAGCCTACTTCTCTTAACTTACCCCTAAATCCCCCAAGGGGGACTTATTGATATTCAGGATTCTAGAGAACCCCCTTTAGGGGGCAGGGGGTGGTTTTGGCTTTTGAGACACCCTCTTTTTTTACTTGTTAGTTATTTATTTATGGTAATTATATAACTGCTCAACTTCTGCTGCAGAAAGAACTTTGTTATAAATAAACAGTTCATCAACGCTTCCGCTCCAGAATTCGTTGAAGAACATCCCGATTTTAAAGGTTTCGTTGAGATCAGCTATATTCCCGGGCCAGGGTTTGGTTTCAGCCAGTACACCGTTGATATAAGCTTTTATGTTAGTGCCATCGTATGTCCCGGCCAGATGAGTCCATACATCCTTTGTTAGATTCCCGTGTGCATTGGATGTACCAGGAATTGATATAGCCATGCCTGCATAACCATCTGAGTGAGTGAACATTGCGAAATCATTGCTGAAAATGAAATATAATCCTGCATTTCCGGTCCTCTTAACCCATACTGAGGCGCTTATATTATTTCCGCTCTTAAAGGTCCTATCACCGAAATCAATATACTGGTTTGAACCATTTAAAGTGATCGCCTTTCCGGCCTGCCCTTCTGTAAACGTCGCACCTCCGTTATTTGTTCCGGCGGGGATGTAACCCATTTGATCTGACAGGTTATCGTTAAAATTGAAATATGACACCAGGCCGGCAGTCGGATAGGTTTTTTCTTCTTCCTGTTCTTTTGAACATGACAAGGTAAGCGCTGCAAGCACTACAACGAGAAAATAAATTCTGCTTTTCATAAAAGTTTTTATTGGTTTATAAAATAATTCTTGATAACATTTCAAAAATACCTTTATGCAAAAACATCTTTATCCCCTAAAAAAGGGATTTTGGAAGTGAGGATTGAATGTATGAAAGCAGATCAGTCAATGTTCCGCAATGATTATTGACTTTTCTGAATTCATGTAATTCAGTTTTTCGTAACTTTATAGTTTGTATTTTTAAAAAATATTCAGATGAAAACAAGGGTTATTTTTTTATCAGCAGCACTGGTTTTACTGATGCCTTCAACATCCTTCAGCCAGGTAGGTAATATGCTGAAGAACAGGGTTAACAAGGCAATAAACAAAAGGATAGAAGACAAGATTGATACAGCTGTTAATAAAAGAGTCGGGGAGTTGCAGGACCAGAACGCTGATGCTCAGGCACAGGAGGGTGAAGCTCCCCGGGGACAGGGAGCTGAAAATATTAACCTTGGAAATCTCCTGAGCGGGAAAATAACTGCCAGATACAATGAAACTTATAATTTCAACAACCGTATTTATATGGTTACTGAAATGTACGACAGAAAGGATGTTGTAAGAAGCGATATGTACGTCTATTTCAGCGATTCTTCACCCGACGGCGGGTTTGAGGCAAAAATGCAAGGCACATCAGAGGGTGAAGAGATGTCAATGACTATGACAAGCGTATTTGACGCTGCAAACAAAGTGTTTATTGTACTGACTGATATGGGAGCAATGAAGATGGGCGTTATAAGTGAGATCCCTGAGGAAACACAGGGTGAAGCTCAGAATTCAGGACAGGGAAGGTCCGGGATAGGAACATCGAAAGCCGTGGTAAGCAAAACAGGTAACACTAAAGTAATCGCAGGTTACAAATGCGATGAATACCTGTTTACTGATCCCGAAACAAAGGAACATGGCAATCTGTGGGTTACCCGCGACCTCAGGCTCACTTCAGATAAACGTATCTATTCCAAGGGAGGAGCCCCGATGTACTACGATCATCCCGACCTTGCTGATGGAGCTGTTCTTGCAATGGAATCCTATAGTGCAAAGAATGAACTGCAGCTAAAGTCTGAAACCAAGGAAATAACAAAGGGATTTGACCGTACACTATCTGTTGCCGGTTACCCCCTCAGACAGGTAAATTTCAACCAGGCCGGAAGAAATCAGCAGAAATAAAATTATAGCTTTCTCAGTTTTGCAAACCTGAGAAGAAGTTTCTTCGTCCCGTTGTTCTCAAAAGCAACTGAAGCTGTTACATTAGGCGCCACTCCTTCAATTGATACAATTACTCCGTTTCCGAATCTCTCATGATTTACTGAATCACCTTCAGAGAATTCCGACGGATCATTGCTTTCAAATACAACAGCTGTCTTCTCTTCTGAAGGATGAAGTTTTTTGAACCTGCCGGTCCTTCTGAATTCGGCCGGCTCCTCGCTTAATGAATGTGGACGTTCGCCGGGAATCCGTTTCTGGGTAAAGGGTTTACCACCGGTCTGGGGGTAATAAAGGAACTCCTGACCTATCTCTCTTAAAAATCTGCTTGGATTGCACCTCTCGAGGTTCCCCCATTTATACCTGTTAAGGGCATAGCTTAATGTAGCCTGTTTTTCAGTTCTTGTAAGTGCAACGTAGAAGAGCCTTCTTTCCTCTTCAAGCTCTTTTGAGCTGCCCGAAGACATAGGAGAAGGGAAAAGTGTATCTTCCATGCCTACAAGATAAACATGTTTGAATTCCAGCCCTTTGGCTGAATGCATTGTCATCAGAGTCACTTTATTACGATCTTCATCTTTCTCGTTATCATGATCTGTCAGCAGCGCAACATTAGCCATGTATGCTTCAAGATTTGACGGTTCTCCATTCGTTTCGGCAGCTTCAGTGAACATCTTGATTGCATTAAGGAGTTCTTCAAGATTCTCATAGCGGCTTACTTCCTCAGGCAGCTTGCCATCTCTCAGTTCTTTCATTATTCCTGAACCGGTTGCAATCTCCCTGGCTTTTGTGTAGGCATCTGTCTTACCGGCACCGGCCGACAGGACATTTATAAGATCTGTATAAGCTTTAAGCTTTATCAGGGTTCCCTTATTGAAATGTCCGGACTGTTTTTCTGCTTCATTGATTATCTGCCAGGCAGATATGTTAAGCTCAGACGACAACTCGAGGATCTTATTTACAGTGGTATCGCCAATTCCTCTTTTTGGATAGTTTATTGTCCTTTTAAGAGCCTCCTCATCCTGTTGATTGATTGCCATCCTGAAATAAGCAAGAATATCCTTTATCTCTTTTCGCTCGTAAAATGATAATCCTCCGTATATTTTATACGGGATATTCTTTCTTCTCATTGTCTCTTCAAATATCCTGCTCTGTGCGTTAGTCCGGTATAGTACAGCAAAATCCGACCAGTTAAGCTGCTGAGAATATCTTTTATCAAAAATATCTGAAGCGATATTGAAGCCCTCTTCCATATCCGTCATCGATTGCATAACCATGATCTTTTCTCCCGCTTCGTTTTTCGAAAAGACCTTTTTATGTATCTGGCCCTCATTATTGGCAATTATTGCATTGGCTGCATTAACTATTACCTGGGTTGAACGGTAATTCTGTTCAAGCTTGAAGAGGCGGTAATCGGCATAATCACTCTTGAATTCAAGGATATTCTCGATCCTGGCGCCCCTGAAGGAATAAATGCTCTGGGCATCATCACCCACAACACAGAGATTGTGGTGAATGGCAGCCAGCTTCTTTACTATCAGGTACTGGGAAAAATTAGTATCCTGGTATTCATCAACAAGGATATAGCTGAAGCGATCCTGGTAGGCAGCAAGAACATCGGGGAAATCCCTGAAAAGAATGTTTGTGTTCAGCAGCAGATCGTCAAAATCCATTGCGTTAGCCCTGAAACAGCGGGATGAATATATCTTGTATATCTCTGCAAGGAGGGGCATCCGGTTGCTTTTGTCATATTCAGACATTGAACTGTCGGCAGCATACATACTTGCTGTTATGAGGTTATTCTTTGCTGAAGAGATCCTTGCAGCTATAACTCCCGGCTTGTAGATGTTATCGTCGAGATTCAGTTCCCTTATTATCGATCTCACAAGGCTCTTTGAGTCGGAGGTATCGTATATTGTAAAATTTGATTTATATCCCAGTCTGTCTCCTTCGCGTCTCAGTATCCTTGCGAAAATTGAATGAAATGTGCCCATCCAGAGGAAGCGGGCAATCTCAGGGCCGGATATTCTTGCTATCCTTTCCTTCATTTCACCTGCAGCTTTATTTGTAAATGTAAGGGCGAGGATCTTTCCTGCCGGAACACCCTTTTGAAGAAGATGTGCGATCCTGTACGTCAGTACCCTTGTTTTGCCTGCTCCTGCTCCTGCAATTACAAGTGCAGGCCCTTCAGTGTTCAATACTGCCTCCTTCTGAGCTTCGTTCAGATCGTTCAGGTAATTATAAGTCATTTATTTAAAGTTATCGTATAAACGCGTCGCAACGCGATTCCACTTTCGCAACGGGTTTTTGCAAAAATAGCAAATATACCTTTTCCGGTAAAATTCGAATTTAAGGCGGGTTTTTATTATAATTGCAAATATTATACAAATACGGTCTTTTTAACCGTTATCAGAGAAAAATTGAGACTGCCTGTGCGTTTTTTGATCCTGATCAGTTCCATACTGATGCCTTTATCTTTAATGGCACAACTATCTGCGCCGGGATCAAACTCTGTCCGATACACCTCCTACCCGTCGATGCCGGCAGTAAGGCATCCGCTGTTCTTTTACTGCAACGCCACGGGTTCGCAGAAAGGAACACTGACGGCTGTAAATCAGAAATGTGCCGGAGCATCTGTTTTTTCATGGTATAAATGGAATGATGTTTCAAAGAGCTTCAGCATTTTCATCAGGACCGATAACGGGGTTACGACATCGACTGTAAATAATCTTGAAGAAGGAGGTTATAAAGTTGATATTACCGGAGCTCCGGGATGTGACACGAGCCTTGTGGCATGGATAATTATGGATAAGGTCCCCGTAGCGGAAGCCTCTCTTGCCCAGCAGCTCTGTTACAGGATTGCTCTTGACGGCAGAGCGGAGACAAGTGTAAAGACATTCTATTACAGAGATCCGACAAATGGGGCAGTGCTTTCATACAATAATGAACTGACATTCCTGTGGTCCTCCACCCCCTCTTCTTTAATACCCTTTCCTACAGTCAATATAGATCCGGTGATTGGAAAACCACCCCTTGATGATGTAACATATAAGCTTGAAGTATTCACACTGGGATGCAAGAATCAGGCGTCTTTTTTCTACGAGTCGATACATGTGAAAGCAGATGCTGATGTTGTACCTGTATCAGGGGAAGCGCCTCTGGAAGTTGTGTTTACGAACAAATCGGTAAGAGGGACAATTTATGAATGGGATTTCGGTGATAAGACAAAATCAACACTTGAAAATCCTGAACCACATATCTACGAAAAGCCGGGACTGTATTATCCGAAACTGAAAATCGAGAGCGATCTCCATTGTCTCGATTCGGTCCGCCTCGACAGTATATATGTTGAACCATCCAAACTTGAAATTCCCAACGCATTCTCGCCTGATGAGGATGGCTATAATGACAGGTTCCTTGTGAAAGCCATCTCGCTGCGTTACCTGAATGTTGAGATATTCAGCCGGTCGGGACTGAAGGTTTATGGTTTTACGGGTGAGGGTGAAAGGCTTAAATCGTGGGAAGGCTGGGATGGCAAGGTCAATAATTCTTCTATCGAGGCCCGTCCCGGCATCTATTTTTATATAATCCGTGCCTTTGGCTGGGATGATATCAGGTACGACAGCAAGGAGTACAGAGGATTCGTATACCTCTACCGTTGATTTAATCAAGGCATTACGGCTACCACCAGGTGATTCCCCCTTTGAAGGGGGCAGGGGGATGTTTGTGCAAAGCGATGAGCAATGAGCGGTGAGTTACAAAGTCTCTTATTCCCCCTTTGAAGGTTGGAGCGTAGCGGAAATCCCGCCTCAGCGGGAGGGCAGGGGGATGTTTCTGCAGGTTGCAGGATGCATGATGCAGGGCACAAGTTTCCTGGTTCAACTATCTGCATTGATACATTATATAAATAGTCTCCTAAACCCCGGGTTGTTGACCCTAATATTTATACACATCTTTCTTTAATTTTCTTCCCAAAGAAATTTCTTCAGCACACTGTGTTCTGGTGATGAGATCCCTCACTCATCAATCCTTCGCAAACTCAGGATTGACTCGATCGGGATGACACGGCTAATCAGGGGTAAGGGGGAATGAGGCGGGGCGTTTTGAAACAAATTCTATTTCATGTAATGCCTTTTCGGCAAAACGCCCCGCCTCATTCCCCCTATTCAAGAACAATGTGTCATCCCTCATTCCGATTCATCGGGATGAGGGATCTCCTTCACAACATTCCAGACCCACCGAAGGTAACCATGTATATATCACTATAGTAAAATTTGTGGATAAAGATTAGGGTTGTTGACCCGTGGTTATTCACTTTCAGCACCTACCGGTGTCGCTCCTCCGTTGCACCGTTGCACCGTTGCGCCGATGCACCGTTACACCCTTCCTCCATTCACCGGTAAAATCTGATGGTTTACTGGATTTAACTGAAATTTAACGAAGAAAACTTTGTAAACTCAAATAGTTTTCTCATTTTCGCGCCGCAGATTATTAAAACATGGATTATAACCAAAAAATAATAGAGACTGCCGCATACATGTTCCGCACTTACGGAATAAGAGCAGTTACCATGGATATGATAGCAAATGAACTTAACATATCAAAAAGAACTATCTATGAGAAGTTCAGAGATAAGGATGAATTACTTGCGGGTGTTTTAAAATGGATGGCAAATAAGCAAAAAGAAGCAGTTATTAAAGTGTTTTCAGAATCGGACAATGTAATAGCTGCAATATTCAAACTGTTCGATATGATGTGCGAACATTTCCGTAACATGAGCCCGGCTTTCAGACTTGACATGGAAAAATATTATAAGGATAAAATAAAAAGTCTGCTTGAAAATGGTGAAATGCCCTATTCGGCCGATAACACTGCAATGCTGAAAAGAGGCATTAAGGAAGGCGTTTTCAGGAAGGATATCGATATAGATATTACAAATCAGTGCCTTAATGAGGTGATGAGAATGCCCGGAGAAAAGAATATCTACAGGTCGGAGAATAACAATACAAGGCATGTCTTCCGTGATTTTTATGTTAATTACCTCAGGGGGATATCAACCCCAAAGGGTCTTGAACTTATTAACTGTTATGACAAGAAAATATTTCTTTAATTACAGATCATCTGTATGAATATAATTAATTGGATATGAAACGAAAAGCACTTTTTACCTTTATTTTATTTCTGCTCCTTCCGGCAATGATTTTTGCACAGGAGCAGAATTCAAGCCTTAGTCTGACCCTTAAACAGGCTCAGGATTATGCTGTTGCAAACAATAAGGCTGTTAAGTCGGCAAAAATGGATGTTATGGCTTCCAGGGCAGCGCTATGGGAAACAATATCTGCTGCACTGCCAAGCGTTGAAGGCTCAGGTTCTTTTACTGATAACCTTAAACTTATGACCACCCTTTTACCTGGTGAATTCTTTGAAAAGCCCGGTGAAAAGATTCCTGTCACTTTTGGCTCAAAATATAATACCGGTGTTTCTGTTCAGGCATCAATGCTTCTTTTTAATGCACCTTTATATATAGGTATAGAAACAACAAAGCTAGCTAATAAGCTTAGTGAGCAGAATCTGCAAAGAACAGAACTTGACATTAAGGAATCAGTAAGCACAGCCTATTTTCTGATACTTGTTTCCGAGCAGTCACTGAGAATACTTGACAGCAACATTGCCAATCTTAATGAAACGCTCAGGTCAACAAAAGCTATGTATCAGGTTGGGATGGCTGAGTCTACAGATGTCGACCAGATGGAATCAAATGTAACAATGACTGAGAACTCCAGAAGTTCACTGCTTCGCAATATCGAACTTGACTATAATCTGCTTAGATTCCAGCTGGGGGTGTCGGGCAATACTGAAATCACTCTTACTGAGACTCTTGAAAGCCTTACTGGCCAGATTAATGTTGATGCCATACTATCACAGGATTTTGACCTGAACAATAATATAGATTACAAACTTATAAACGGGCAGGAAGAGATTTCAGAATTAGCTGTAATGTCACAAAAAGCATCAGTATTGCCTACCCTGGCAGGGTTTTACACCTATGGCTCAAACGGGATGGGAGATAAGATATCAGATCAGAGATGGTTCCAGAACTCAATGGCAGGATTTCAGCTCTCGATACCTGTTTTTGCAAGCGGCCAGCGATACGCAAGGATAAAACAGGCGGAGCTGAATCTGAACAAGGCAAGAAATACAAAATCTCTTGTTACTGATCAGCTTCTGATGCAGGAAAAGCAGCTCAGATATGATCTTGTTAACGCCAACCTTCAGTATATTAGTCAGAGAGATAATGTTGAAGTTGCTAAAAGAGTGTACACAAGCATGGAGAACAAATATAAACAGGGGATGGCCTCAAGCCTCGAGCTGACCCAGGCAAACAGCCAGTACCTCCAGGCAGAAAATAATTATATCACTTCCCTCATGAACCTGCTTCAGACAAAGGTAGCCCTGGATAAATTAATGAATAATATGTAATTAAACTGAATAATTTTTAAACTAATGAAATACTTTAAAGCAATTCCGGTAATAGTGATCAGCGCTCTGTTGATCACAGCCTGTTCCTCAAAAAAGAACAATCAGACGGGAAAAGATGCCGGTACTGAAGCCGCCACAGAAAAAAGCGCCATCCCGGTAAAAGTCATGACTCTGGCTAAAACAAAAATAGCCAGGACAATAGATTATACTGCTACCATTCTTCCTTTTGAGGAGGTGAATGTTGCTCCCTCAAGTCCGGGGCGGATCGATAAAATATATGTCGAAGTCGGTGACAGGGTTAATAAGGGAGATAATCTTTTCCTGATGGACAGGACACAGTTATATGCGCAGAAAGTTCAGCTGGCAAGTCTTGAGAAGGACCTTTCGAGGCTTGATACCCTGTTGTTGACAGGAAGTGCCAAACAGCAGCTGTATGACCAGACAAAAACACAATATGAAGTTCTCAAAACCAATGTGGATTTCATGGAACAGAATACATTGATGAAAGCTCCCTTTTACGGGGTTGTGGCAGGAAAATATTTTGAAGATGGCGAGATGTACTCGGGTGCCCCGTCATCGGCAAGCGGTAAATCGGCTGTTGTTACGGTAATGCAGATCAATCCTCTGAAGATCAATGTTGCGGTTACCGAACAGTATTATCCTCTCATAAAGAACGGGATGAAGGCAAGGATAACTGCTGATGTATATGAGGGAGAAGAATTTACAGGGAGAGTCTTCAGGAAAGCTCCGACAATAAGTTCAGCAACAAGGACATTCATAACCGAGATAGAGCTTTCAAACAGGAACGATATGCTTAAGCCGGGGATGTTTGCCAGGGTCTTCCTTGATCTAGGAGAAGTCGAGACCTTTGTAGCTCCTGCCAGCTCTGTACTGACACAGGAAGGTACAAATGTAAGATACATTTTTATTAACGATAACGGAAATGCCAGGAGGATAGAAGTATTACCTGGTAAAAGGTTTGATGACCAGCTTGAACTAGTTTCGACCGACATAAGTGAAGGAAGCATGCTCGTTATCGACGGTCAGTCAAGGCTCACAAACGGGGACAAGCTGGATGTAGTTAGATAGTAAGGTTTAAGAAAATCAAAAGAAATAAAATGAGTATTTACAGTTCTTCGGTAAACAGACCCGTAACAACCATCCTGGTATTCGTAGCCACGATGGTGATAGGTCTTTATTCCCTTACCCAGCTGCCGGTGGATCTTTATCCGGAAATTGAACTGCCTTTCATTGCAGTTTATTCGACTTACCCGGGAGCAAGCGCATCGGATATTGAGTCAAATGTCACAAGGCCTCTTGAAGATGCGGTCAACTCTGTGACAAACCTGAAAGAAATGACTTCTTCTACAAGTGATGGTATTGCAGTTATTCTCCTCAATTTTGAGTATGGTACGAATCTGGATGAAGCATCAAATGATGTCAGGAGCAGCCTCAGTTTTGTGGAGAACTATCTTCCTGAAGGTTGTGAAAAGCCAACAATAATGAAGTTCAATTCAAGTATGATGCCTATTGTCTTCTATGCTATTACCGCAAAGGAGAGTTATCAGGGACTTGAAAAGATACTTGATGAAAAAATTGTTAATCCGCTTAACAGGATAGAAGGCGTTGGTGCAGTCAGTCTTGCAGGTGTTCCCGGACGCAAAGTGTATATAGATGTGGATCCGCGCAAGATGGAAGCCTATAATCTTACTATCGAACAGATCGGGGCTATCCTGAGGGCGGAGAACCTCAACATGCCGGCAGGTTATATCGAGATGGGAAAAACTGATTATCCCCTCCGTATACAGGGAGAATTTCCGGAAAGCGATGTACTTAAAGAAATCGTTGTGACAAGTATGAATGGCAATAGTGTATATCTGAAAGATATTGCAACGGTCCGTGATACAATACGCGAGACTAAACTCGATACCAAGATCAACGGGTTGAAGGGTATGTCGATGTATATTCAGAAACAATCAGGAGGTAATACAGTAAAGGTGACCCGCGAGATTGAAACAGCTCTTGACGAACTTGAAAAAGATCTGCCTCCGGATGTAAAGATAGAGAAGCTTTTTGACAGCGCCACTTTTATAAAGGATTCAATAAGCAACCTCACAGAAACACTTATGTATGCTGCAATTTTTGTGATCCTTGTCGTCCTGTTCTTCCTCGGACGATGGAGAGCTACATTGATTATCATAGTTACAATTCCAATCTCCCTGCTTGTCGCATTTATTTATCTTTTTGTCACCGGAGAGTCAATAAACATCATCTCACTAACCTCGCTGTCTATAGCGATAGGAATGGTTGTTGATGATGCAATAGTTGTTCTGGAGAACATTACAAAGCATGTTGAGAGGGGAAGCCGGCCCAGGGAAGCAGCCATTTATGCGACAAATGAGGTGTGGCTGGCTGTTATAGTCACAACACTGACTGTTGTTGCTGTTTTCTTCCCGCTTACATTCGTAGAAGGCCTCACGGGAGTTCTTTTCAAACAACTCGGGATGATAGTTACAATAACAATTATCACTTCGGTTGTTGCTGCCATCACACTCACCCCGACAATGAGCGCCCTGTTACTGAAATGGTACCCTATAAGGAAGGATGCCCCTTTCTGGACCTATGACGGAAGTATAAGAAAATTCCTTGACTGGTTCGATGGTTTCTATGAGAAATCACTGCGCTGGTCATTGCACCATAAGAGGTTCGTCATTGTAGCAGCATCGGCAGTATTCATTGGATCTATGCTGCTTCTGGGGATTGTTGATACTGAATTTTTCCCGGAAGCTGATGAGTCAAGAATAACAGCAACAGTTGAACTTCAGACCGGTACAAGGGTTGACGAGACAGTCAGTGTGTCAGACAGGATAACAACACTTCTGAAGGAAAAATATCCGGAGATAACTATTATATCATCATCGGCAGGTTCGGATGACCAGGGTGGTTTTTCATCATTGTTCGGTGCCGGAGGAACTCACAGTATATCATATAATATCAGGCTTAAGTCAACTGACGAGCGCTCCAAAACAGTATGGGACCTCACCGAAGAGATAAGAAGCGATCTTTCAAAAATCCCTGAGATTGTTGATTTTACAATGAGTACAAGTGATAATATGGGAGGTTTTGGAGGAAATACTGTTGACGTCGAGATCTATGGTTATAATATCGCAGAAACAAACATTGTAGCCGAACAGCTTGCTGAAAAGGTCAGAAAGATACAGGGAGCCAAAGATGTAACTATCAGCCGCGATAAATCAAAACCGGAGCTGCAGATAATCTTTGACCAGAATAAGATGATAGCCAATGGTCTGAATACGGCAACCGTTTCAACAGTCATCCGGAACAGGGTTGATGGTATGACAGCCACCCAGCTCAGGCAGTTTGGCGATGAATTTGACGTTGTTGTGCGATTTAATCGTGATGCAGTGACAACTCTTACTGATATAGAGAACATTGCTGTAACAAACCCCATGGGACAGGTCATAAGGCTTGGCGAGATAGCTGATATAAAGGAATACTGGTCGCCGCCAAGCATTGATAGAAAAAGAAGAGAGAGGATTGTTACAGTTACCTTCACACCATATAAAAGATCGCTTACAAAGATACAGGCTGATGTTGAGAAGGCAATAAGTGAATTATCTGTCCCTTCAGGGGTAATGGTGCAGGTCTCAGGTGCTATTGAGGACCAGATGGAAGCTTTCGGGGATATTGCTTTCCTTATACTTGTTAGCCTTATTCTGGTATATCTTGTAATGGCTTCACAATTTGAATCCCTGCGAATGCCGTTTATTATAATGTTTTCAATACCATTCGCATTTTCAGGAGTAGCAATTGCACTATTCCTGACGAATACAACACTGAGCATTATCTCGGCAATAGGAGCTGTTATGCTCATCGGGATAGTTGTAAAGAATGCCATAGTTCTCGTGGATTTCATTAACCTTATGCGCGACAGGGGCAATGAGTTATACCATGCAATTGAGATGTCAGGAAAATCGAGGCTAAGGCCGGTTTTAATGACTTCGCTAACAACGATTCTTGGTATGCTGCCTTTGGCCTTAAGTTCCGGTTCAGGTTCTGAATTGTGGAGCCCGATGGGAATCTCAGTCATAGGAGGATTGATTTTCTCCACTCTTGTAACCCTGATCCTGGTTCCGGTTGTTTATGCAGTTTTCGCGAAGCATGGTGAGCGTGCGAAGAAACTGGCAGTTTATTCAGAGATGGATTTACTTATTGAGAACGGGTCGAATCATAAATGAAAAACATAATTAACTGATAATCATGAAAGCAATAATGATAATATACAACCAGGCTCATACCGAGAGGGTTGAGTATATGCTTGACAAGCTTGGGATAAAGGGCTATTC
>CAYNRI010000051.1:0-19172 GCA_964399575.1 uncultured Rikenellaceae bacterium | reverse complement strand
ATTAATATATAATTTTTATGAAAATAGCTATAACCAGTTCCGGCAATACTCTTGACAGCAAAATTGACACACGTTTTGGCCGCTGTCAGTTTTTTGTTATTTACGATACAGAAACAAAGGGTATTGAATTCATTCCCAATCCCGGTAAAGATGCTCTGGAAGGAGCGGGACCTGCCGCAGTGCAGTTTGCAGCTTCCCGTGATGTAAAAAAAATAATCTCCGGAGAATTTGGCTTCAAGGTTAAATCATTACTTGACAGCCTGAAGATCCAGATGATCGTTCTTAAGGAACCCGAAAAAAGAATAGAAGATATTCTCAATATGCTAAACAATTAAAATATACTAATCATGCCAAAAAAAGATGGTACAGGTCCGGAAGGAAAAGGTCCCCGGACGGGTCGCGGCTCAGGTCGTTGCAGAGAAAAGAATAAAAATGAAGAAACCCCGGGCGTTGCCAGAGGAGACGGTAAAAACCGTCGTTTCGGCCAAGGACAAAAAATGGGGAAATCAGGTAAATAAAATATTGTTATAAGAAACTAAAAATCAATTATAAATCAAATGAAAAAACGTATTGCCATACCGCTTGAAAATGGAATATTGTGTTCCCATTTCGGTCATTGTCAGCAATTTGCATTGATTGACACAAATAATGATAATATTACTGATGAAGCATTGGTGACACCTCCCCCGCACGAACCCGGACTCCTGCCGGGATGGCTTGCTGATAAGGGAGTAACAGATGTAATTGCAGGCGGGATGGGACAAAGAGCTATCAGCCTGTTCAACCAGCAGAATATAAATGTATTTGTAGGAGCTCCGATAAAAAGTCCTAAAGCCCTTGCAAATGATCTTTTGAACAATTCCTTGGAAGCAGGGGCAAATTATTGCGATCATTAATTTTCTGCCAAATGATCAGTGATTATCGTTGTTTATTCTGTTTCTTCAGGACTGTTGAAAAGCTGCTTGAAAGAGAGCCTCTTTCAAAAGAAAAAAAGGAAGCTTTTATTTCTGAAATGATTAATGTATATCAGAGAAGCCAGAAGAACTTTTCAGCCCCGGAATTTTCACGCGAAATCAGATTGATCCTCAAGAATTTTACAAACAATCCCGATCCTTATAAAAATGAAAAACTGCAGACCAATGAACAGGCTCTGAAGATGGCACCTGAAATATCAGGAATAATTAAAGGATCGGCAGATAGTTTTAATACCGCATTAAGAATATCAATTGCCGGAAATGTAATTGATTTTGCAGCAAATGATCAGTTTAATCTTAAAACTACAATTAACAGGGCTCTGACAGAAAATATAGCAATAGATCATTCAGAAATATTAAAAAGCGAAATAAAGAAAGCCCGTTCTGTTCTATATCTTGGAGATAATGCCGGAGAAATCATTTTCGACAAGCTCTTTATCAGTGAAATGATGCACCCAAGGGTAATATTTGCAGTAAGAGGAGGCCCTATACTAAATGACGTAACACTTGAAGATGCAGAATTTGCCGGCATGAAAGAAGTCGCTGAGGTCATTTCAAGCGGCTATGATGCGCCATCAACAATTCCTGAAAAATCAAGTGAGATTTTTCAAAAACATTTTAAAGAGGCAGATCTTATTATATCTAAAGGCCAGGGTAATCTTGAAGGATTATTACATCTTAATGATAAGCGTATTTTCTTTCTTCTTCTGGTAAAATGTGATGTTATAGCCGAATTACTGAAAGTTAAAAAAAATAGTATGGTGGTTTTTAATCATTTATACTCAAAATTAAATTTCTTAAAATTTTCCTGCTTACTATGATAAGTTTCGGACCTATACCTTCTAGAAGACTGGGAAAAAGCCTTGGTGTAAATAATATAATCCCTCCAAAAACCTGTTCCTATGATTGCATATACTGCCAGGTAGGTAGAACTATAAAAAAATGCAATAAAAGATCTGTTCATTACCAGCCTGAAATAATCTTAAAAAATGTTGAAAATCATCTTAATCTTCTTAAACCAGATAGCTATCCGGATTATATTACATTTGTTTCAAACGGGGAACCTACCCTTGATTCAAACCTTGGCAAGACAATCAGACTTTTACAAAGAACAGGCATACCGGTTGCTGTAATAACAAATGCTTCAATGTTAATATATGATTCGGTAAAAGAGGATCTTAATTTTGCCGATTGGGTCTCATTGAAAATGGACGCAGCAAACAATGATCAATGGCAGTTAATTAACCGCCCGTATTCAAAACTTGATTTTGAAAATCATTTAAGTCATTTCTTCCTGTTTGCGGATCAATACAAAGGGAAACTGCATACCGAATCAATGTTGGTTGGTGAAATAAATGATAAAGAAGACCATATTACCGGCCTGGCGGAAATGATTAAAAAAATCAATCCTTTTAAAGCTTATCTGTCTGTCCCTATAAGGCCTCCTGCAGAGAAGGGGGTTAAGCCTCCCGATACGGAAAAACTCAATGAAGCATGGCAGATTTTTACTCAAAAGAATATTAAAACTGAATTACTGACCGGCTTTGAAGGCTCTGATACTGGTTCAACAGGAAATATCTATGAGGATATCCTTAACATAACTGCTGTTCATCCCTTAAGAGAAGATACCATGCATATGCTGCTTGAAAAGGATAAAGCTGATTATCAGGTTGTGGATTCCTTGTTAAAGCAAAAACTGATAAAATCAGCCGTTTTTAAAGGTAAAAAATACTATCTGAGAGAATATCACATTAAGAAATAAGCCATTATGGTAGTACCAATAATCTTATATGGATCACCTGCTATCAGAAAGCATTGCATTGAAGTGAATGAGACAGATAATTACAGTGAAATTGCCAATATCTTGCTTGAAACACTAAAAAATGCAGAGGGAATAGGTCTCGCAGCACCCCAGATCAATCAGCTTAAAAGAATTTTTGTTATTAATACATATCCGCTTATAAGAAATGATGTAACTATTGAAAAATTTGAAGGGGTCTTCATAAACCCGGAAATTATTGACAGGGATGGTGAAATTATGGTATACACAGAAGGGTGCCTGAGCCTCCCGGATATATTTGAAGATGTAAAAAGACCTGAAAAAATTTTTGTCAGGTATCTCGATCTAATGTTTAATATCCATGAAGAAGAAATGGACGGTATAAAAGCCCGCATATTCCAGCATGAATACGATCATCTTGAAGGTATTTTATTTATTGATAAGATCAATATTTTGAAGCGTAAACTGATAACAGGTAAATTAAAAAAAATCAGGAAATCATCCGGAGCAGGGTATTAAAGAAGGGAAACAGTTTTAAACTGTCAGATAAAAATTAATAATTGAACCATTTTGATTATGATCAGAATCGCAATAGCCAGCGGCAAAGGAGGAACTGGCAAAACACTTTTTGCTACAAATATTTATGATACTCTTATGCGGGCTCATAAAAGTGCCATTCTTGTCGATTGCGATGCAGAAGCCCCTAATGCAGCTGCATTTTTTAAAACACGCAAGGAAAATTCATTTGAAGTAACCCAGATGGTTCCTGTTATAAATACTGAAAAATGCACATTCTGCGGGAAATGCCATGAATACTGCATGTATAATGCAATTATGATTCTACCTCCTGTTAAAATAATTCAGGTAATAGAAGACCTTTGTCATGGTTGTGGTGCCTGTACCTATGCTTGTGCCCCTGGAGCTATTACTGAAAAACCTGTTCCACTAGGAACTGTTACCGCCTATAAACTTGAAAAAGAATATAAAATAATTGAAGCAAGAATGAACGTAGGAGTTATGTCTCCTGTCCCTGTTATTAAAAAAGCTATCAGTCATTCGGGTAATAAAGATCTCGTAATTTTAGATTCACCGCCGGGAACTTCCTGTCCCTTTATACAAACCGCCGCCGCATCCGAGTATATAATACTTGTAACCGAACCAACTCCTTTTGGATTAAGCGATCTGAAACAAAGCTGTTTTACCCTTAACCAGATGGGAAAACCTTATGGCGTAATAATAAATCGTACCGGGCTTGGCAATCGTGAGGTTCATGACTGGATAAAAGAAAATGATATTACATTATTAATGGAATTGCCTTATAATGAAGCAATTGCCCGATTCTACTCCGAGGGCAGGCTCCTGGTTGAGGAATCACAACACTACAGAGACATATTTACAGATCTTTCTGATAATATAAATAAAACTATTAGAACACTGGTTAATGAGAAATTATAAAACTGATTTATTATCAACATGAAACAAATAGCAATAATAAGCGGGAAAGGAGGAACCGGTAAATCAAGTATCTGTGCTGCTTTTGCTACACTTTCTGATAATGTGATTATTGCTGATTGTGATGTTGATGCTGCAAACCAATATCTGTTGTTTTCTCCTTCTATTGAAGAAGAACAGATTTTCATAGGCGCATATAAGGCAGTGATTGATTACAACATTTGCACCGGATGCGGCCTGTGCTCAGAATATTGCCGGTTTGATGCTATAAAAACAATAAATGGTAAAGTTACAATTGCAGAGGTCTCCTGTGATGGGTGCTTTCTTTGTTCCCGTCTTTGCCCTGAAAAGGCAATAAATATGATCTCAAACGATAAGAGCCGATTATACTCCGGCACGTTCCGAAAAGGGAAAATGGTACATGGCTGGCTGGCGCCCGGAGAAGAGAACAGCGGCAAACTGGTCAATATTGTCCGGGAAAAAGCCAGAGAAACAGCAAAAAAAAATTCAATAGACACAATTTTAATTGACGGCCCTCCCGGCATTGGTTGCCCCGTAATTTCAACAATTGCCGGAACTGATCTTGTAATTATTATAACCGAACCTACTATTTCAGGACTTTCTGATATGAAAAGGGCTGTTGAAATAGTTATGAAATTCAACCTTAAGCCTTCTGTAATTATTAATAAATATGATCTTAATCATGCAATGACATCTCAGATACAAGCATGGTGTAATGAAAATAAAATTCTAGTCAACGGGCTTCTTCCTTTTGATAAGAAAATGGTTGAATCAATGGTACACTTACAAACTATTACTGAATATGATCCGGAAAATGAAGTAAGTGAACAATTAAAAAAAATATGGATAACAATTTTAAACCGTGAAAAATTATGAGTGATCTTTTTGAAAAAATCCCGATGGATAACGTTAAGAATATTATCGTCATCGCTTCCGGAAAAGGCGGAGTCGGTAAATCAACAGTTGCCGTCAACCTGGCAATAGCAATAGCAAGGAACGGATACAAAACAGCTTTATTCGATGCTGACATATTCGGTCCTTCTATCCCTAAAATGCTTGGTGTCGAAAATGCTAAACCAGATGTATCAGCTTTGGGAGATAAAGAGATTTTTTTCCCTGTAACAAAATATGGAATAAGCATAATGTCAATCGGCTTCTTCATAGATCAGAGCCAATCATTGATCTGGCGAGGACCAATGGCTGGAAAAGCCATAACCCAACTCCTTCAGGATACCCAGTGGGGAGACATTGACTATATGATAATTGATTTCCCTCCCGGGACCAGCGATATTCAGCTTACAGCAGTCCAAAAGCTTAATTTGTCTGGTGCCATAATTGTAACAACCCCCCAGGAAATAGCGCTTAATGATGCACGAAAAGCAGCATCAATGTTTACAAATCCTGATCTTAAGGTACCAATAATTGGTGTGATTGAAAATATGTCATGGTTCACACCCGAGAAACATAAGGATGAAGCATATTATCTTTTTGGAAAAGGAGGAGGTCTTAAACTGGCACAAGAATTTGATACAAAACTGCTTGGGCAGATACCCCTTGTAATGGAAGTTGGAGAATCTGCTGAACAGGGATTAAGTGTATTCAGCCAGAAAAATCAGATTGTAGTAACTGCTTTCGAACAAATAGCAGAAAAAGTAATTTCAGGGACTTAAACTATCCCTGAAATTACATCGACTTATGTGAGATCCCGGAAGGTTTCTGAAAATAACTATCTCAATAATCTTCTTACACATGTGAAATAGTCTCTGTTTAACAATATTTAATCCTTTTTTTCTTTACAACAGTTTATATTCTATCATTATAAAGTTAAATTTGTTGCAGTCTTAATTAATGATATTGAAAAAAAGGGTTTTAAATATCTGCAAATATTTCTTCCTGGTCATTTACCTGATATTTTTTTTAAGTACAACTTTTTTTGATCATGCCCATCTTTACCAGGGAAATGTTATTGTGCATTCACATCCATTTAAACCTGACAAGGATGGCAATCCTGTTCACCAGCATAATAATTCCTGCTTTTTTTTAATATATGTTCTTAATAATTATTTAGCTGCAGTTACTGTAGCTTTAATCTTCATTTCGTTAATTCCTTTTTTAATCCATAATATTTCAGGAAGGATTGAATTCTTTTTTAAATCCACAGAACTATCAGATTTCTTTAGGCTCAGGGGCCCTCCCGCTGCTATAATTATTATTTAAATTCCTGAATTTTAATTACATAGCTTTGCTCTATCAGAGGTAAAACCTTTGGTAAAATCAATAATTGAATTTTATGTGTTTTAAAATGAGAAGACTTATTTATATATTCTTTCCGGTATTTCTTGTTGCCTGCCAGAATCAGCAAAAGAACAATCCTGAAAATAATTCAAGTGATAATTCCACAGCAAGCGGAAAAGAATTTCATCAGAAGAGACATAGGGAAAGGCACTCGCAAGCTGAATTGACAAGTTTAATTATTAATGGAGAGACTGTAATTGTTCCTTCCGATTCTCCGGTAAGGAGTAAGCTTGTAACATATGAAGTTATAAAACAGGATCTTAATGCTCTGTTCACAACAACCGGGATTATAAGACCACTCCCGGGACATAAGGTTGAAATAGCGCCTCCATTTGACGGAAGAATAATAAAATCATTTGTTGGCCTGGGCAATAAAGTTCATGTTGGTACTCCATTGTTTGAAGTTAATTCTTCTGATTACTTTGAATATTTGAAACTGTTCTTTCAGTCAAGAAATGAAAGAGATCTGGCTGAAAAAAATTATCTGCGAAAAAAGGATCTGCTGGAAACAGGAGTAAGTTCAGGGAAAGAATTTGATGAAGCAAAGCTCGAATTTGATCTGGCCGTCCGGGAATATGAAAAAACAGTAGCAATGTTAAAGATCTTTAATGTAAATCCCGAAGAAGCAGATATAGCCAGACCACTTGTAATCAAATCTCCTATTTCAGGAGAGATAGTCCGTACTGACATTACTGTAGGTCAATATATAAGATCTGATGCTGACCCAATAATAACAATAGCAGATATTGACAAAATATGGGCTGTTGCTAACGTGAAAGAGAAGGATCTTGGATCAATCAGCCTGAATGATCATGTTGAAGTATTTACAGCAAGTCAGCCTGAAAAACCTTTCCAGGGAGTTGTTAAATATGTCGGAAACATAATGAATACTGAAAGCCGGTCAGTTGAAGTGTATATAGAGTGCCCGAATCCCGATCATCTGTTGAAGTGCGGCATGTTTGTTACTGTAAGGTTTTACCATGAATTGAGGGATATATTAACTATTCCGGCAGGTTCTTTAATGCAGGATTACAATAGTACCTATGTCTTCATTAATGAAGGCCCTGATAAATATGTTAAAAGGGAAGTAACAGCAAGTTCCCTGCCCGATAAAAGAATGATTGTTCATTCAGGTCTGAATGATGGTGATATGATTGTTTCGGAGGGTAGCATTTATTTACGTTAAAAACAGGTCAGATGGAAAAATTGTTTCGCCTCTTTATAAACAGACGATTATTAATTGCTACCTGCTTTGCACTAATAGCTTCAATCGGTATTTATTCATGGTCCAGGCTTCCTATTGATGCATATCCTGATATTGCAGATGTTACTGTTCAGGTTGTAACACAGGTGTCTGGTCTTGCTGCTGAAGAAATAGAACAACAGATCACAATCCCGCTTGAACGGGAACTCAATGGCTTGCCAGGCCTGGTAACAATGCGAAGTAAGAATTTATTTGGTATCTCTGCCATTCTGCTTGTTTTCAAAGACGGGATTGATGATTACTGGGCCCGCCAGCGGGTACAGGAAAGAATTAGCGCAGTTGATCTTCCTTTTGAAGCAGTTCCTGAATTAAATCCGCTTACATCTCCAACAGGTGAAGTCTGCCGTTATATAATTGAAAGTAATTCACATAGTCTGCGGGAACTTACAGATCTCCAGAAGTGGGTAATTATTCCGAGGATCAAACAGGTTATGGGCGTAGCTGATGTTCAGAATTTCGGTGGAATAACAACCCAGTATCAGATTGAGATTGACCCGGCCAACCTTCAGAAATATAATATATCACTCAATGAGGTAATCGAGACTATAAACAGGAATAATGCCAATGCCGGCGGAAGTATGATTGACAGAGGCGATCTGACGTACATTATCAGAGGTGTCGGACTTATTAAAGACCTCGACGATCTGGGAATGATCGTAGTAAAACCTTCCGACGGAATCCCGGTTTATCTTAGCGATCTCGGTACATTGAAATACGGAAATTTCGAACGTAAGGGGGTTTTTGGATATTCTGACAGGAAAAGGGAATATAGTGAAAGCATCCAGGGTATTGTCCAGCTTTTACGATATGAAAATCCTTCTGAGGTTCTTCATGAGGTCCATGAAGCAATAGATGAACTTAATGAGAATATATTACCGGATGATGTTAAAATCCATATATTCCTTGACCGTACGCATCTCGTAAATGCGACTCTCAACACAGTATCTCATACTCTTCTTTTCGGAGTATTGCTTGTTACCGGGGTTTTGATAATCTTCCTCGGCAGTTGGCGAAGTGCTCTCGTTATAGCAGTAACAATACCTCTTTCGTTGCTTATTGCTTTCATCTTCATGTATTTCACAAAAATTCAGGCTAACCTGCTTTCTCTTGGTGCAATAGATTTTGGGATAATGGTTGAAGGATCTGTTGTAATGCTTGAGACTATCCTGCGAAAGAGAGAAGATAACCCGGCTGAAGAACTTGATAAGGAAAATGTAATCAAACGCTGTGTGGAGATGGGGAAACCTATTTTCTTTTCGATGTTGATAATAATAATGGCTTATCTGCCTCTTTTTACATTCGAAAGAATTGAGAAGAAGATGTTTGCCCCTATGGCATATACAGTAGGATTTGCAATCCTTGGTGCCCTGGCAGTTGCTCTGATTCTTATCCCTGGTCTTGCGTATTTTATCTATCGCAAACCGCAGAAAGTTTACCACAACAAATGGATGGAAAAATTGACATACAGATATCGCAATCTGACTGTCAAAATCGTTGAAAAGCCAAAAAAAGTCTTTCTCCCAATGGCTTTAATACTCGCTTTGACTGTTCTCTTGTCGATCACTGTAGGTAAGGATTTCCTTCCTTCTCTCGATGAAGGATCACTCTGGTTACAGGTTCAGTTACCTGCGGGGATAACCCTTGAAAACTCAAAAGCGATGGCAGATACCCTGAGAAAACATATTCTGAAATACGAAGAAGTAGAATATGTAATGACACAGGTTGGAAGAGATGATGAGGGCACTGACCCCTTCTCAACATCACATGCCGAATGCGGAGTTGGTTTAATCCCTTATAAAGAATGGAAAAAAGGTAAACGCAAATCTGACCTGATTGAAGAACTGACTCTTGATCTTGCAGGATTGCCCGGATATAGTGTGGGTTTTTCACAACCAATAATTGATATGGTTATGGATCAGATTGCCGGTTCTCATAGCGATCTGGCAATTAAAATCTTTGGTGAAGACCTTGACGAATCAAGAAGTATAGCTGAAAATATTGTATCAATTGTTACAAATATAAAAGGAGCCGGAGATGTCAGCATTGAACAGGAGCCACCTTTGCCACAGCTTCAGATAAGCGCCAACAGGGATAAACTGGCTTTATATGGACTTAATATTTCTGAAGTTTCTGAACTTATTGAAGTTGCAATTGGTGGCAAAGCAATCTCCCAGGTATTTATGGGCAACAGGGTCTATGATGTAATTTGTCGTTATAATGATGCTTCACGGGAGACGCCTGAAAAAATAGGATCTCTGCTTCTTACTTCAGTAACAGGAGCGGGTATCCCTTTATCCCAGGTTGCAGATTTAACAACTACTACCGGGCCGGGAATAATAAACAGGGAAGAAAACAGCAGATTTCTCACAGTAAGAATTAACATGAGAAATCGTGATATAACATCTTTTCTTAAAGAAGCCGGACAGGCTATAGAAGAAAACATTACCTACGACCATAACAATTTTCAACTACAATGGAGTGGGCAGTTTGACAATCAGAAAAGGGCATTCGCGCGTCTTGTCCTTATTGTACCACTAGCCCTTGCACTTATGTTTTTACTTCTCTTCTGGAATTTCGGCAACTTCAGGCAGGCATGGTTACAGATGGCTACATTACCTTTTTCGGTTTTCGGAGGAATGATAGCTCTGAACCTGACAGGCATGACATTTAATGTATCTTCTGCAGTTGGTTTTATAGCGTTGTTTGGGGTATTTACAATGAATGGGGTTCTGATGATTTCCCATATTAATCATCTCAGGGCTAACGGGGAATTATTGAAGGAAGCTGTTATCAAAGGAGCAACACACAGGTTTCGTCAAATCCTTATGACATCAACTGTTGCGATACTAGGTCTTGTACCGGCTTCACTTTCAACAAACATCGGCTCAGACGTCCAGCGTCCACTGGCTACTGTAATTGTTTACGGACTTGCTTTCGGAACCATCATAACACTTACAGTGCTTCCTGCATTATACTATTTACTTGAAAACAGGTATTCAGGCATTAACAACCCGGCAAAACCATTATAATCAGATGAAAAGAATATTATATTTTACTCTGTTGTCATTGTTTTTTATCAATTCTTTAAGCAATAAAGCTTATTCCCAGAAAATTCCTGAACTTGTCAGGGAACCTTTTACCCTCTCCCAATATTTGTCATCTGTAATAAAAGGTAACCTGAAATATATTGCCGGGCAGTTTAATGTAAGTATTGCTGAGGCTGAACTGAATGCCGCTAAAATAATCCCTGATCCGGCAATATCTCTTATCTATGCAAATAATGAAGAGAAGCTCCTGCAAATGGGTCAATCAGTTGAAACAAGCCTTAGTTACCCCATAAACCTTGGTAATAAAAGAAAAGCAGGTATTGAACTTGCAAGCTCACAACATGAATTATCAAAACTTGTGCTTGAAGCTTTTTATCAAAACCTTATGGCTGATGCAGCCTTAAGTTATTATACCTGCCTTAAGAATGAGAAGAAATATAAACTGCAAACAGACATCCTGGATCAGCTTACAAAACTTGCCAGGGCTGACAGCATAAGATTTTCTGCCGGAGAAGCAACAGCTCTGGATGCACTTCAGTCTTCTCTTGAAGCAAGATCACAGCAAACAAATGTTCTCCAGAGCTTAAGCGAGTTACATAACTCTTATATAAACCTGCTGGTACTTCAGGGCAAAAATCTGTCAGATACAATTAATAACCCTTCTGATGATTTCCCCTCAGGACAAAGAGACCTCAGCCTTGATGCCCTTATAGAAAATGCCGTTGAAAAAAGAGCTGATCTGCTTGTTGCTTTAACAAACACACGAGTTTCTGAAAAAAATTTGAAATTACTAAAAGCAAACAGGGCTTTTGAATTCAGCCTGGAAACAGGCTATTCATATAATTCAATAGTCAGGAATGAAATTGCTCCAGCTCCGGCCTATAATGGATTAAGCGCCGGGGTTGCATTCCCGATCAAATTTTCAAGCCTCAACAGAGGCACTGTACGAGCTGCAGATCTCGCTGTTAAACAAAATGAGATTGCTTACCGGGATACTGAATTACAGATCAGATCAGAGGTTATAAGTGCCTATAATAATTATATAACCCAGAATAAGAAAATTGAACAGTATAATCTCGGCCTTATTGCTGATGCAGAAAAAATACTTAATGGACGCCTCTATGCTTATCAACATGGTGAAAGTGATCTGCTTGAAGTCCTCAATGCCCAGCGAACGTATACCGATCTGCAGATAAACTATCTTGAAGCCCTCTTTGATTATACATCTGCACTTATTGAACTGGAAAGAGCTTCAGCAACCAGGAACCTGAATGGTATAAAATAATGGTTCTTTTATTATCTTTATAATATTACCCTGATTCTTCTTAGTTTTGCATGTTTAGTCAACTGGAATAACGCCGGGATATTTTTTTTGATGGATTACTAATTCTTTTCGTCCCTCGTTCCGTTGATCCGGAATAATTTAAAAAGATCAACGACTATAATCGGTATAAATGACATTAATACCACTATAATCCAATGCCTGCTATCCATTATTGTAAGTCTGAATGCATCACGTATAGGAGGGACAAGTAATACTATTAATGCAAGTCCGGTAGAGAACATTATAGCTCCAATGAGAGGTTTATTTCTCAGAGGACTGATTGCCAGAGAGGACCGCGTGTTTGAATGCAGGTTTCTTACATGGATCAGCTGTGCAAACATGAGTGTGGCAAATGCCATTGTCTGACCAAGTGGCACTCCCCCGTCGCGGAGTCCTATTATGAATGCAGCCAATGGAATTGAACCTATCATAATCCCCTGGTATAATGTTCTCCAGACCAATCCACCAGTCAGGAATCCACGTTTTGAGTTCCGTGGTTTACGCTTCATGATATTTTCCTCAGCCGGATCAACACTTAATGCCAGTGCAGGTAAACTATCAGTTACAAGATTTACCCAAAGGATATGTATTGGCAACAGTGGCATACCAAGATTAAAAACAGATGTTACAAGCAAAAGGAATATCTCACCCACATTTGTAGAAAGCAAAAATTGAATTGCCTTGAGAATATTATCATAGATCCTCCTCCCCTCTTCGACAGCTGATACTATAGTAGCAAAATTATCATCAGTAAGAACCATATCTGCCGCTCCCTTGGCAACGTCTGTCCCGACAATCCCCATCGCTGCTCCGATATCTGCCTGTTTAAGGGCCGGGGCATCGTTTACACCATCACCAGTCATTGCTACAACTTCGTTATGGCTCTGCCACGCTTTTACGATTCGCACTTTATGCTCAGGTGCAACCCGTGCATAAACTGAATACCTTGAAATATTATTTTTCAACTCTTCATTACTGATAGCTTCAAGCTCTGTCCCTGTTATCGCAACATCACCCTCCCTGTATATTCCGATCTCCCTTGCAATAGCCATCGCCGTACTCTTATGATCACCTGTGATCATTATAGCTCTTATGCCTGCAGTATTGCATTTAGCAACTGCATCGATAACTTCAGGCCTTGCAGGGTCGATCATCCCTAAAAGCCCTGTGAAAATAAGCCCCTGTTCCAATTCACCTATTTGAACATCTCCCGGAGATTCAGGCAGATCGCGGTAAGCCATTGCCAGGACCCGTAATGCAGAATTCGCCATAATTTCGTTTGCTGTATGGATCTGCTCTTTATCATCCGTCTGAAGAGATCTGACCTCTCCTTTAATTATTATCTTATCACAAACACTAAGAACCTCATCAAGACCTCCTTTTACATTGATCCTTGTACTTTTTTCAGATAATCTATTAACTGTTGTCATCCTTTTTCTTTCAGAATCAAAAGGTATTTCAGCTATCCTGGGATATTTCTTTTCCATCTCATCTTTATACATTCCGTAAAGAATGCCAAAATCAAGCAGGGCCGTTTCTGTAGGATCGCCTGTAAATTCAAATTTCCCATCTTCATTTATTCTTAATTGCGCGTCTGCACAAAGAACTGATATTGAAAGCAGCCGGCTTTCTTCTTCATTTAATGTCGATGAAGGATTGGCTCTGTTTATTACATCTTTCTTATGATTAACATATGCTTCAACAACAGTCATCTTATTCTGTGTAAGTGTTCCGGTTTTATCAGAACAGATTACTGTTGCACTGCCAAGCGTCTCGACTGAAGGAAGTGTCCTGATTATAGCATTTCTTTTTACCATTCTCTGAACTCCTATTGCCAGAACTATTGTTGATACAGCCGGAAGACCCTCGGGTATTGCAGCAACAGCAAGACTGACTGCCGTCATGAACATAGTCATTATTGAATTGCCATATAGCACACCAACAATAAATATTACAGCGCATATAATAAGAGCCGCGATTCCTAGGACTTTCCCAAGCTGTTCCAGCCGCCTGCTCATTGGAGTCTCCGTCTCTATTGTATGCTGCAACATGTTTGCTATTTTACCCACTTCTGTCTTCATCCCTGTTTCAGTAACTATTCCTTTCCCACGGCCATAGGTTACCATTCCTGTAGAAAATGCCATATTTACCCTGTCTCCCAGGGCAACATCACCTCCTGTTAATGCTGTTGTTTTCTTATCGACAGGCACAGACTCACCTGTAAGTGACGACTCCTGGATCTTCAGATTAACTGCTTCTATAAGCCTTATATCAGCAGGAATAACCGCTCCTGTTTCAAGAATTACAATATCCCCGGGGACCAGTTCCCTGGTAGGTATTTCTGAAACAACCCCGTTCCTTAATACTTTCGTGACTGGCGCTGCAAGATTTTTTAAGGCTTCAAGTGAAGATTCAGCTTTGCGTTCCTGAACAGCTCCGATAAATGCATTCAAGACCAGTATACCAAGGATAACAAATGTGTCAAGCAGACCTTCCCCCTCCAAAACTCCCACAATTCCTGAAATAACAGCTGCAATAAGAAGAATAATTATCATGAAGCTTTTGAACTGCGCCATGAACATCTGAAAGAAGCTCTTTCTGTTTTTGGCAATCAATTGATTATACCCATGCTCTTCAAGTCTTGCTTTTACTTCATCTGAAGTCAGCCCGGTATCTTTTGAAGTTTTAAACTGCGAAAGGACCTCAGCAAAATCCTGATTATAAAAATTTTCCATTCAATAATAGAGTTAAATAGTTTTTTAGATAGTTCTGATGATGTATCCTGAAACAGTCACCTTAGCATTTATATTTTCAGACCTGAAGCAAGGAGAAAAAATCACCATAACAATAATTATAATTTTCCTGAAACAATATACTGACTTTTAAATATTAATCAATTAATTCAATCTTAATGAAATAGACTGTCCCTTGTTTGCTATAAAGTGGAAACAGGTTATCCAAAATAACATTGTTTTCATTATCGGACTAGTAGATATAATTTACATTCGTATTGTTCAGAAATCGTTCAATGATACTCACAATTGATACCGATTCTTTTCTTGTCAGCTTCGTCGATTCCTTTTCTCCGCTTTTAATAAGTTCAACAAACTCTGATAATTCATACCTTAATCCATCTCCCTCAAATTTGTAAGAGAATTTTTGGTTTTTACTGAAATTTTCAAATTTAATTTCAAAATCCTGCGTTTGCCACCATGGTGCCGGAACATAAATATAACCTTTGGTCCCTGAAATAATCAGATCCCCTTCTGACTTTACACCAAGTCCTGCTTTCCCAGTAAAAATACCGTCCTGATAAGTTAAAAGCATTTTTGTGAACATATCAACATTATTGCTTTTGTTATAGTAGGAAAAAAATTGAACATCTTTAAAATCAGTCCCCATTATACGAACTGCAGCTAATAGCGGATAAGAACCTAATTCTGTCATACTCCCGCCGGCAGTTTCTTTCTGAAGTTCACGGACGGATCCCTCAACAAGCTTAGTGAATGTAGCGTCAATGTTCTTAACCTCTCCTATTATGCCGTTTCTGGCAATTTCCTGTAAACCTATAAACCCTGGTGCATAGGCGGTTTTTATGGCTTCAAGCAGGACAAGTTCATTTTTTTCGGCAAGACTGTATAATTCAACAGAATTTTTTTCAGAGAGGGTTAAAGGCTTCTCACAAAGAACATGTTTCTTTCTTTCCAGAGCTTTTTTAGTGTAATCAAAATGTGTCAGATGAGGGGTTGCAATATAAACTGCATCAATATTGTCAAGGAATTCATCATAATCACATGAACAGAAATTAATTTCATTTGCGTCTTTGAATTTTATTAAGTTCTCTTCATCAGAAAAAAGACCAAAAACCCCCTTCAGATTAATACCTTTTACAAATCTTGACTCCCGAACAAAACGGGTTGCTATTCTGCCATAACCAATCATCCCCAGATTAATTTCTCCTGGCATTATTCCTCTTTTGCCGGGTTTTGATGTTAAGTTGACCATATCAATCAATTAATAGATTGTTAATAACATGCTGTTTTACTGATATTTAAAAGCAATGATATCTGATCTTCTTCAAATTTTCAGATTTAAAAGCATCTCAGATGCGAGGTAGCCGAAATAAAGTCCGAATAAGCATAGAACAATTCCAAGCCCCTTCACGAACACCATCAGGAATTTTGTGTTGAAGGTTTTACGGAAACGGCCTATAATTAATGCCAGGAAATAGAACCAGATAAGACTTCCGGCAGTAATAAAAAGAGCATATAACAAACTGATGAACAAATGAAAATGCCGTGGGAATCTAGTAATATGATCTCTGTTGACCGTATTCTTTTTTATGTTCAGTGCAATTTCATTGCTTCCTTCCGACAATTCCTTAAGATCGTCAGCTGCACTGCTGTTCAGGCTGCTTATCTCCTTAACGCTCTCCTTAACATAAATATCAAGCCCTCCGGTATTAAATCCCAGAGAAGATACAAATGAAATTATAAGAAATGTAGAGGTTAGCCAGCCAATAAAAAGTGTCGGATTCAGGAAATTGATCATAAACCCCGTGTAAAATCCGCCTTTCCCGATTTTTTTTACTTTCTCTGTTAAATGACTTTTATCTTCAATATGTTCGATATCCAGTTTCGTCCTGAAAATCTTAATCCCGAGAAAAATAAGAAACAACGCACAGAAACAGAATAAATATGGTACAGCAGGCTTATAATAAGGATATAATTTTGTCAATCCGTAAACTGCAAAGAATACATATGTGAAGGTTCCGAAAGATGCTCCCAGATTTACCCTGTTACAATAGGGAATCTTCCCTTTCAGGGCATTGGTTGTTATTAATATGCTTATTGGACCTGCTATTGGCATTGAAAAAATTATACCTGCCAGTAAACCCGCCAAAGAAATTGTTAAAATACTTTCAGTCATTAAACTCTGATATCATGAAAAAGCAATTTAAGAACAAAATAGTAAAACCCGGTTTCTTCAGTTTAAGTTTGTCCTGTATGACTTATCTATACCGTGCTGTATTATCAGTAATAGTATGACAAGGACATTAAATACTATTATAGTTATAAATAAATAAAGGTCAAGGCGTTTTAAAAAAGTACAGATTATCAGGGTTGTCCTGGATGCGGAAGGACCTATTAACACCCAGAACCTTATTATCAATCTGTTTTTCCTGAAATATTCATCGGCGGAGACATCATAGAACTCAATCTTGTGTTTTCTGTGAGTTAGCTTGCTTTGCAAACCTGAATATAAAAGATAGAGATATATTATTTTCTTTTCAAGCCACTTTCCTTTTGAATTTTTCAATTTAAGGTATGCCTTGCGGTATTCAATAATTCCATCTCCGAAAGTACTTTGTTGTTTAACAACTATGTCTAGAAATCTGGTTCTGAAGAAGTCTACAAGCATTGACTGTATAACTGTACTTACCCCTGATAATAAGAGCCAGCCCAGTATTGTAGCCGGGATACTTTTGTCGCGTGAAAAACTTATCGCTAAACCTACATATATGGCTGTAACGACCATATAGTCTGCGGCACCGTCAACGATTCTGCCGATAGGAGATCCATCTTTTTTCAGTCGTGCCAGCTGACCGTCACTGCAATCAAGCACAATGAAAAGTGCATAGAGCACGGCCCCTGTTGTAGCAGCCCAGGGATGACCCAGAGAATAAAATACTGCAGCTGTCAGTCCTGTAATAATTGCAGCAAAGGTCAGATTGTCCGGCTTGATCCTGGTAGAATAAATAGATTTTACAAGAAGAAAAGCAAGGGGCCGGTAAAATACAAGGTCGATGTACTCCTCAACCGCAGCCATCTTTAGTGATTTGTTATATTCAGAATACCAGCTCATTAATCTGCCTGATTTATAAAATGTAAATGCGGAGCTTTATAGTTTATTTTATAATATCAGGATTCTCATGTTTGTCGATCTTGCTTTTCATTTCAAGATAGTTGGTGTGTATCTGTTTCTTGACTTTTGAGCTGCTGACACCTTTCCCATAAGGGAAATAGAAGACTTTCACTCCGAGTTCTTGAAGATAATCGTATTTACCAGACCAGTCATCCCCTACAACAAATATGTCAATATGTAATTTCTTAACGATTTCCGTATGATCGAGAGAATGTTGAGGAATTACTATATCCGGATATTTGAGTGCTTCAAGAATCTGTATCCTTTCTTCAAAAGGAATAACCGGAGGTTCCTTATACGAACTGACAAGTTCATCAGTACTGACCCCAACGATAAGAACATCTCCCAGCCCCTTTGCATATTTTATCATTTTCAGGTGATTGCTGTGAAATAGATCAAATGTCCCGGATGTATAAACAATAATCTGGTTCATTACTTGATATTAAAGATTTGAATAAATCATATAAAGTAACCCGGAAAAATTTTCAGTGTACAAACTTAGCAATTAAACTATCTTTAACCTACGATTTTTGCAAGCCTGAATGGTCTGATATCAATTTTTTCCCAGACTTTATTAATTATATATGGTTCATCTTTCAGTATCCTGTCCAGTTCTTCTCTGTTCTCAACCTCATAGAGAATTGTTGATCCTATCATCTCATCCTTATCATTAAGGATTGCCCCGCCAAAAATAAAATTTCCCGCCTTTTTGTTTCGAGCTATCTTTTCAAGGTGATCTGGTCTGTTCTTCAGTCTGCGTTCAGGTGCCCTGGCATCTGTTCCATCAAAAGCTATAAGTATAAACTGCATAATAATATAGTTTTAAGTAAACATTTTATCAGCTCAAATTTAGGTAATTAAATAACAGCTGTAATTATTAGTAATTATTACTCTTCTGTCAGAATAAATTATTTTATATGAGTTCAGGATCATATACAATATTTCATTGATTTTCTTCGTCTACCCCGGCCCCAAGGGGAGCGAAGAAAATCAATTTACTCCCCTTGGGGTACTACCCTTTATACACATCTTTTTATTCACTTATGTTATAGGCTGGAGATTCCTCATTACGTCCCGCTGGGGCGTGACT
>CAYNRI010000050.1:16033-19275 GCA_964399575.1 uncultured Rikenellaceae bacterium | reverse complement strand
AGCGAGCATAATTCCTTAAAAATAAAGAATTATTCTCAGATAACTATCCGGCGGGAAAATTTTAAAGTGAGATTCTTGCCCTGATTTTTTCTGCAATCTCTCTGAACTCTTCAGGAGTAAGCTTTAATTTCGGATTTCTGAAATTAACATCCTCCATTGAGTTCATAGGGACAAGGTGAATATGCGCATGCGGCACTTCGAGTCCCAGTATTGCTATGCCAATCCTGTTACATGGGAAAGCAGCCTTAATAGCTTCGGCCACCTTTTTGGAGAAGACTATCAATCCGGCAAGCTGATCGTCGTCAAGATCATATATATAATCTGTTTCCTGCTTCGGAACTACGAGTGTATGGCCTTTTTTCAGGGGATTTATATCAAGAAATGCAAAATACCTTTCATTTTCAGCTATTTTATAACAAGGTATTTCACCATTTATTATCCTGGTAAAAATAGTTGGCATAATTTTAATATTACTATGAAACAGATATTATTTCAAAATGAAGCACTCCGGAGGGAACCTTTATTTCAACGACATCTCCTGCCTTCTTCCCTATAAGTCCGCTAGCAATAGGTGAGTTTACAGACATTTTCCCTATTTTAATGTCGGCCTCACTTTCAGGGACAAGCTGATATTCCATGATGCTGTTGCTCTTGACATTCCTTATCTTTACCTTATGAAGTATCCTGATAGTCGAATTATCCATTTTCGATTCGTCAATGACCCTTGATCTGGCAATAATATCCCCCAGCTTTGCGATCTTCATCTCAAGCATGCCCTGAGCTTCCTTGGCAGCTGAATACTCAGTATTCTCTGTAAGGTCGCCTTTATCTGTTGCTTCTGCTAAAAGCTTAGAAATCATTGGCCTTTCAACAGTTCTCAGCTTCTCAAGTTCTTCTTTTAGCTTTTGAAGACCCGCTTCTGTGATATATAATACTTCTCCCATTCTTCTGTTTTAATAAAAAATAAGAAGAATTCCGTGGGATTCCGGAACTCTTCATTTAACAAATATAATAATTTAATTTCGAATTTACAAAATAAACCTGAAAATAAGTGAATTACAAATGGACTTTTTTGCCTGTCTATCTTGAGTATTTCTTGCCTGATTTTCTGCCTGAGGATGCTACCATTTTCCTTTTATTCTTATAATTTGCATTGGCTGTTCTCATATTCTTTTTCATTCTCTCACGAACAACAGGGGTCTGTATCTCAAGTGATCGCTTCTGGTTGGCCCTTACAGATTTAGCATATTCTCTCTTATTCTGTCTTTCAACAGCTTCTGCCTTTCTCTTTGCTTTTCCGCTGGATCTGGGTTCTGCTATCTTTATCGTTCTCGACCTTTTAGGGCTTTTAGGAACATTTCTTTGAAGTTTGTTAGTCCTTGGCCGGTTAAATGACTGAGCTTCACATACTGTCAGAGAAAATGCAAAGATCAGCAAGAAGAATAGCAACCTTTTATAATAGAACTTATTCATAATACAAAGATCATGGTTTGGGCCAATTTATGCTTATTATTCAGGCAAGAAATAACAATATTTCAACTTTTGTCATAAGATATTGACAAACACATTAAAATAATTCATTGATTTTCTTCGTCTGCCCCGACCCCAGGGGGAGCGAAGAAGATCAATACCTGTAATGATCTGGTTTAAATGGGCCTTTGAGTGGAACATTAATATATTCAGCCTGTTCTTTTGACAGGATTGTCAGTTTAACGCCCAACTTTTCAAGATGGAGTCTTGCAACCTCTTCATCAAGATCTTTGGGAAGGCGGTATACGCCTATCTTGTATTTTTTCTTCCAGAGGTCTATCTGTGCAAGTGTCTGATTGCTGAAGGAATTGCTCATAACAAATGAAGGATGTCCTGTTGCACAACCGAGATTTACAAGCCGTCCTTCTGCGAGCAGGAATATTGAATGCCCATCCGGAAAGATATATTTATCTACCTGGGGCTTGATATTTATTTTTTTTATTCCTTTCAGGGCATTTAGTTTGTCAACCTGAATTTCGTTATCGAAATGTCCGATATTGCATACAATAGACTGGTCTTTCATCTTTTTCATATGCTCTGCCGTAATTACATCCCTGTTACCTGTTGCTGTAACGAAGATATTCCCTTCATCAAGTGCATCTTCGATAGTTTTTACCTCAAATCCTTCCATTGCAGCCTGCAGTGCACATATCGGATCGATCTCTGTTATAATCACCCTGGCCCCGTAAGACCTCATTGATTTAGCACTGCCTTTCCCCACATCACCATAACCGCATACAACAACAACTTTTCCGGCTATCATTACATCTGTAGCTCTTTTAATTCCATCGGCAAGAGATTCGCGACAACCGTAGAGGTTATCAAACTTCGACTTAGTTACAGAATCGTTCACATTTATGGCCGGAACGAGCAATTCATTATTTTCAAGCATCTGGTATAGTCTGTGGACACCTGTAGTTGTTTCTTCCGAGATCCCTTTCAGCTCACTCACCACACGTTTCCATTTACCGGGTTCTGTTCGCTGCAGCCCTTTAAGTGTGTCGAGTATTACATCTTCCTCCTTACTGGCAGTTTTTCTTTTCAGTACTGAAGGATCTATCTCTGCCTTGTACCCCAGATGAACAAGAAGGGAGGCATCACCTCCGTCATCCACAATGAGATTGGGACCTTTTCCATCCGGAAATGACAGCGCCCGGGCTGTGCACCACCAATAATCTTCGAGGGTCTCCCCTTTCCATGCAAAGACAGGGATTCCTGCAGCTGCAACAGCTGCTGCAGCATGGTCCTGGGTTGAAAAAATATTACAGCTTGCCCATCTCACATCAGCTCCAAGCTCCCTTAGTGTTTCGATCAATACTGCTGTCTGGATAGTCATGTGAAGTGAGCCTGTTATTCTGGCCCCTTTCAGCGGTTTTTCCCTGGAATATTTCTTCCTTATAGCCAGCAGTCCCGGCATTTCTTTCTCTGCTATTTCAATCTCCTTCCTGCCAAAGTCTGCAAGCGAAATGTCCTTTACCTTGTATTCCATAGTATTAATTTATAAACTAATCGATTATGACTTCTAAAGTCCACAAAAGTAAGCAATCCTCCTAAATTATTCAAGTGAGAAGCTTTATAGCATCTGCCTTGTCAATCTTCATCTGTCCGGCCAGTTCCTTTTCATCATTGAACTTAATTTCATTGCGTAATCTGAATCTGAATACAATTTCAACTTCCTGGTTATAAATATTCTGCTCAAAATCAAAAATATG
>CAYNRI010000050.1:0-15933 GCA_964399575.1 uncultured Rikenellaceae bacterium | reverse complement strand
CCCTTAAGAAGAGTCACTTTTTCTTCCTGGGTTGAAAGAAATGAAATATTTTTCGACCCGTACTCAAGTACAAGCCGGGGATGAGGATCAAAGGTGATAATTACTGATTCTCCGTTTAGTTCCGCTGCCCTTGTAATTAACCTTTCGATAATTACTGCGTGACCTCTGTGGACACCGTCAAATATCCCCATTGTAACAACAGGATCCCTGAAATGAAGGTCTTTGAAGCCTTTATGCACTTCCATATTCTGCACTTAATCATGCAAAATTAGCAAAGCCTCTGAATATGAATAAACATTGTGATTTTGTTTTTGTATTTTTATTGGCAAATACTCTAATTCCTCTGTTCTATGGCTGCCGGAAAATTCTATACTATTGATCCATGGCTGGAGCCATTCATTTGTGTAATAGAAGAGCGCATCAGGAAATCACTGCTTAAAGAAAAAGAGCTTAAGGGAGAAGGATCGCTTGTCGATTTTGCACTGGGTCATCATTATTACGGGCTTCATAAGGATAAAATCGGCTGGGTTTTCAGAGAATGGGCTCCAAATGCAACAGGAATTTACCTTGTTGGCGTCTTCAATAGCTGGAAGGAGAAAGCAGCTTACAGGATGGAGAAAATAAACGATTACGGGAACTGGGAAATAAAGCTCCCTCCCGAGGCTCTCAGACATGGGGATCTTTTCAAACTATCAGTACACTGGGACGGGGGAAAAGGTGAAAGAATTCCTTCATATGCAACAAGGGTAGTCCAGGATGATAAAACAAAAATATTTTCCGCTCAGGTATGGGATCCTCAAAAACAATACTGCTGGTCTTCAGTGGATTTCAGACAGGTTCCCGGTTCTCCTTTGATCTATGAGGCTCATATCGGAATGGCCACTTCTGAAGAAAGAACCGGCACTTATGCTGAATTCACGAAGAACATAATCCCAAGGATTGTAAAAGCCGGGTATAATACTGTTCAGTTAATGGCGATACAGGAACATCCGTTTTACGGCTCCTTTGGATACCATGTATCAAATTTCTTCGCAGCTTCTTCACGATTCGGCACCCCCGAAGAACTTAAAGAACTTGTTGACACTGCACATGCATCAGGTCTTCGGGTAATAATGGACCTCGTACATTCACATGCTGTTAAAAATGTGAATGAGGGACTCGGACTGTTTGACGGCTCGCCAGGACAGTATTTCCACATAAATGACCGCAGGAATCATATTGCATGGGATTCATTGTGTTTTGATTACGGCAAGAACAGTGTGATCCATTTTCTGCTGTCCAACTGTCGTTACTGGCTTGAAGAATACAATTTTGACGGGTTCAGGTTTGACGGGATAACAAGCATGATCTATTACGATCACGGATTGGGAAAGAATTTCACCTCATACGGAGATTATTATAACGGGGGACAGGATATTGATGCTCTTGTCTATCTGCACCTTGCCAATAAGTTTATCCATGCTTTCAAGCCAGGAGCCTTAACTATTGCAGAGGAGATGAGCGGTATGCCGGGACTGGCCGCTGAAATTAAAAAAGGAGGGACTGGTTTCGACTACAGGCTGTCGATGGGAGTCCCGGATCTGTGGATCAAACTTTTAAAAGAAGTGCCTGATGAGAACTGGGATATGGGTTATCTCTTTCATGAACTGACACAGCGCCGGCCTGAAGAAAAGATAATATCGTACTGTGAGTCGCATGACCAGGCACTTGTTGGTGATAAAACATTAATATTCAGAATGATAGATGCAGAGATGTATAAGGGGATGACAAGCTCCTATCATAGCATTCCCATGGACAGGGGTATCGCTCTGCATAAGTTAATCAGGCTGATCACCTTTGCTACTGCCGGTGGCGGTTATCTGAATTTTATGGGAAATGAATATGGGCATCCTGAATGGATCGACTTCCCCCGTGAAGGCAATAACTGGAGCTTTAAATACGCCCGCAGACAATGGGATCTGGTTGAAAATAAAGCCCTGAAATATCAGTTCCTCTCTTCTTTCGACAGCAAGATGACAAGACTTCAGGGGGAATTCAGGATTTTTGATACTCCATTAGTTGAGAAAATATACGATAACAATTTTGATAAGGTTATTGCTTTCTCCAGAGGCGATCTGCTTTTTGTATTTAATTTCCATCCGACAAAATCATTTACAGATTACGGTATCCCGATAAAAGGGAAATACAGGATCGTCCTTGATACTGACGATCCTGCATTTGGGGGATTCGACCGGATCGACAGAAAGAGTTTATATCTGTCAATAAAAAAGGCAGAAAAGTATTCACTTAATATCCCCTTCTACCTGTTTCTTTATCTGCCATCCCGGACTGCTCTCGTCTTAAAGAGAGAGAATACAAGAAAGGCAACTGATATTTAGTCAATCCATCTCAGAAGATAAAAGTCCTGCTTGTGAGGCAGATCCTTATGTTTAGGATAGATTCTTATTCCGTAAAAGAAGGTGCCCGCCTTTTCAGGTACCAGGTTTGCCCTGTACATGCATTTACCGTTCTTACTGCTTACAAGTATGAAATCCTTGCTTGCAACAAACTCATGTTTCCCCTCCTTATTGAGATGTGTTATTACATACTCAACTCCAACATTTTCCTTTGGTATCTTATGTATGTTAAGGGCGATCTCGGCTTTATAATCGTGTCCTGAATGATAAACGTTCTCCTTTGGTTTTTCAAAGCTATAGTTCAGTACTTCGATATTATCCCATTCATCCTTCATTGTCTGCTTCCAGTCTGCAATATTTTTAGCTTTCTCAAAATTATTTGCTGTCAGGTATTTTGTTCTTGTATAAAGACGGTTATAGTATTTTTCATAATAATCGTCTATCTGGCGTTTCATAGTGAATTCAGGTGCGATCTTAACCATTGTATTTTTCACAAGGCTTACCCATTCCACCGGTACGCCCTGGTTATCAAATGAGTAATATGCAGGTATTATTTCATATTCAAGCATATTATATATTGTCTCAGCATCAATATCATCCTGAAGATCCTGGTTTCCAAAGATCCTTTTCTTAGGCAGAGCCCAGCCTGCAAAGGCCCTGTAACCTTCTACCCACCAGCCATCAAGAACACTGAAATGCAGAGTTCCGTTCATCACTGCCTTTTCGCCGCTTGTGCCTGAAGCTTCAAGGGGTCTCGTAGGAGTATTAAGCCAGATATCGACTCCCTGAACCATAAATTTTGCGAGCTCAATATCATAGTTTTCAAGGAAGATAACCTTGCCTGCAAACTGAGGCATCTGTGAAACTTCAAAGATCCTTTTTATGAGATCCTGTCCACCCCCGTCATGAGGGTGGGCTTTCCCTGCATAGATGAACTGTACCGGTTTATCAGGATTATTTACTATTCTGGCTAGTCTGTCAAGGTCCCTGAAAAGAAGTCCTGCCCTTTTATAGGTTGCAAAACGCCGTGCAAAGGCTATTGTCAGTGCTTTTTCGTCGAGATGTGTACTGATACTCATGAGAGTGCGTGGGCTGACATGCCTTTCAATCATATCTGTCTGAAGCCTCTTACGGATATTTGCAAATAATCTTTTCTTCAGAGTCTTTTTTATCGAATATATCCTTGAATCATCTACCGTATACAGTCTTTCCCACAGATCCCTGTTTGTCTGGTCAAAGCTCTCGGAACCTGTTATACCGGCATATAGCTCTTTCCATTCGGGAGCAGTCCACGTAGGATGGTGTACCCCATTGGTGACATACCCGATAAAAAGTTCCTCCTGGAGATATCCCGGCCACAGCTTGTTGAACATCCCCTGGCTCACTTCGCCATGGAGCTTACTTACCCCATTGACTTCCTGGGACATCCGGGTGGCAAGGTAGCTCATATTAAATTTCTTCTCGAATTCCCCTTCGCATCTGCCGAGGGCCATTAACTCATCCCATGTTATATTAAGCCTGCTATGGTAATGGGAAATATATTTGCGAAGAAGATCTTCATCAAAAGCATCATGACCTGCAGGAACAGGGGTATGTGTAGTAAAGAGAGTCGAAGCTCTTACGGCTTCAAGCGCCTGGTTAAATGTAAGGTGATGCTCTTCTATCATAGTTCGCAGCCTTTCAAGGCTTATGAATGCCGAGTGACCCTCATTACTGTGATATATATCCGGTTTAAGTCCAAGTGCAGCCAGTGCCCTGATCCCTCCTATTCCAAGAATAAGTTCCTGCCTCAGGCGGTTTTCTATATCGCCACCATATAAGTAATGGGTTATCGTACGGTCTTCCGGAGTGTTCTCGTCACAATCAGTATCGAGAAGAAATAGCCGGACCTTGCCAACCATGGCCTGCCAGATCCTTATCATTACCGTTCTTCCGGGCCATGCGAGGGTTACAAACATATGATTGCCCTTTGAGTCCTTTACCGGACTGACAGGCAGTCTTGAAAAATCCTCAGCCTCATAGATCGTCAGCTGTTCACCTCTCGGTCCCAGTTTCTGCCTGAAATATCCATACCTGTACAAGAAGCCTACTCCAATAATATTAAGATTTGAATCGCTGGCTTCCTTCAGATAATCTCCGGCAAGTATTCCAAGCCCTCCGGAATATATTTTTAAGCACTGATGTATTCCGAATTCCATGCTGAAATAAGCAACACAGGGTTTATCCGGATCTTCAGGCCGGTGTAGATAATCATTGAAGGTCTTTGAAATATTCTCAAGATCTGATACGAATTCTTCATCATCCTCAAGAACCAGCAGACGCTTATAATCAATTTTTTCAAGAAGCAGTTTGGGATTGTATTTCACCTCTTCCCACAATGAGGGATCCATCCTTCTGAATATGGATTCAGCTCCCTCGTGCCAAGAATACCACAAATTATTTGCAAGATCTTTCAGGGAAGAGAGTTTATCCGGAACGTCGCTCTGCACATAGATGTCTTTCCATACGGGAACCTGGTGGGGTTTACGCACCGGGATGCCCGGAGTTTCAACAAAGCCGATAAATTCCCTTGGCTCTTCACGCCGTTCGGTGCTCCTTTCGAGAGCCATTTCATATGCTGAAAAATAATGCTGCACAAGGCTGTCCCACATAGCAATACGTGAGATCTCATGAGCTTTCTTCCTGGCTTCGTTTACCTCATTCTCATTCAAACCTAAAAACATTGAGATAAAATCCCTTATCTCTTTAACAACAACGCTTTCATTGTCATCCGTTCTGTCGATTATTGAGATGCCATTGCCCGGTTCCTTAAAATATTCTTTCACCCACAGCCCGAATCCTGAAAGGGATGTTGTTATTGTGGGTATTGAGAACATCAGACTTTCAAGAGGAGTATAGCCCCATGGCTCATAATAGGAGGGAAATACTGTCAGATCAAAACCGATAAGCAGATCGTAATAAGAGAGATTGAATATACCGTCATTACCATTAAGATAAGAAGGTGCGAAAATAACCTTGACCGGTGATTTCTGGTCGTTGTACAAATTATTGGCACTTATCCTCTGAAGCACGGGGTCGCTTGACGGGTAATGAAGCCAGTGCGTAAGGTAGGGATCCTGGGAACCCTGGTTCCCGTCATTATAAAGTATATTGCTGATATCCTCACGGGGGCCTTTATGATAGGCCGGCATAAGAATAAATGCCACACACTGCTTATCGGTTTTATCTTTCCTGTTCAATTCCCCCATTGAATCAATGAAGACATCCACCCCTTTGTTCCTGAATTCATATCTTCCGCTGTTAGCAATGAATATACAATCATCAGGCAGCTTATAACCGAGGACAGCTTCTGCCACCTGCCTTAGTTTCAGTCTGGCAGTCTCCCTTCTGGAATCGAACTGATCACTTTCAGGGACAAAGGAATCTTCAAAACCGTTAGGAGTAATTATGTCTACTTCCTTTCCAAGAAAGTGACTGCACTCTTTTGATGTGATACCACTTACAGTTGTAAAAACATCAGCTACTGCTGCCGAGATCTTTTCCAGGGATAGCTTGGCAACAACATTTGATTCGCGTGCCACTTGTATCGGATTGTATTCCTTCATTTTACCGTAAAGCGGGCGATTGTTACCTGCTATGCAACGGCCCAGTACAGTGGCATGAGTTGTAAAAGATGTAGCAATCCAGGGACACCATTTTTCCAGGTAAAGTATTCCCGTACCGGTCATCCATTCATGAAACTGTGCTACAATATTATGATGTTCGTGATAGAATGAAGTAAAGCTCTCTATTAACTTCCCGGCTGCGTAACCAAAAAGGGCAGGTTCCACGTAGTCCCATTGTCCTGATAAACTGTCGAGTTTGTATGTTTCCCAGAATCGCGCAAATATCTCATTCTGCTGGCCGAAGTAGGGTGTAAAATCTATCAGCATCACAATAGGTTTACCTGCGATATTCCATCTCCCGGTCTTTACTCTGAGACCTTCTGAAACAGCCCTCGCTTTCCATTCGCCAAAAAGAGACTCATCCGGAATGAATTCCGGATTCATTACCTCCTCCCTCCATACATCAGGACCGATCAATATATAATTATCGCCTACAGCTTCAACAATATTAAGAGCTTTAGTAGAAATCACAGTATGGATCCCCCCCACCTTGTTGCATACTTCCCAACTGGTTTCAAAAATAAATTCAACCTTCATTTTAAGATTTTATTAATAAGAATAAAAATAACTTACTCCTCTGTTTTTTTCGGCTTTCTGCCTCTTTTACCGGCAGTTTGTTTCTTTACAGCGGATTTTTTTGGAGTTTTTTTCTTTATCTGTTTTTCTTTGGATTTTGCAGTTCGTGATATTTTTCTTTTTTCTTTCTGTTTACGGGCCGATTCCTCAATCAGTTTATGAGCAAGTTCCTGCAATGTAGTTGAAGGTTTACTTGCAGCTGAAGGGCGCCCCGGGCCTTTAGTCTTTGCCGCTCTTTTTGTAAGCCTCTGAATTTCAGATGCCTGATGTTCAATTACCTTCTCCTTTTCCCTGATCAGGTTCTCCAGATCAGCGATTATCATCTGTTCGTTCGAATCAGGGCAACACCTGTTGAGTCTGATCTCGAAATCACTCAGGACATTCATGTAATTCATGAAAGCGTCATAAGGTGTTTCATAAGGATTAAAATATGCATGGACTGCTCCGTCGGAGAAGAACTTTGTTGCCATGTAATAGAAATGGTCGCTTGACTGCAGGTACTCCCAGTCTTTCTTTATTTGCTCATCATCGCACTTCCTGACCTTGTCAAACAGAGTGTAAAGCTTATCAAGAGCGGCCACCTGCAGTTCGTTACCCTGCCATGCTGTTATATCGCGTTCCTCATCCGCCCATGAGATAGGAGAAGGTACGCTTATTGCTGATACCGGCTGGAGAGAATCAGCTACTTCTGATGGCGTCATAAACTTGTATGGGGTCTTCCTTAGGATCGCACCTGGCAGGTGTTCAAGGAAATCAAAGATCCCTGTCTCTTTCCAGTTATGTTCGCCGAAGGTCTCATAATCAATGAATATATTTAGAAGCTCGCTTTTATTGGCAAGTTTTGTAAGCCATGAAGCATACTTGTCTGCAGTAAGCGGCCAGGCGCTCCACTGTCTGTTTGAAAATCTGAAGGCTATGTCATCACTCAGGACAAAATTTCTCAGCAATACCTTAAGCCTTGGATTTATTACATTACAGTAAAGATAGTTTGGGCTTTTCCATCCGAGTATGTGTTTTGCTCCCTCCGTTAGCATGGCTTTGAATCCCATATCAGCTACCCAGGAACCTATCTGATCAGAATAAATAAGTTCAGTATTCCTGAATGAGGTTGTTTCCACACCAAGGTAAGTTTTCATCATTTCCCTGTGAAGGTTAACCTGCTCTTCAAACTGGACTTTGCTTTTGAGGGATGAAAGTGAGTGAGCTTCCGTCTCGGCAAGGAACTCAACCATACCGGTACCGGCAAGCTGTCTGAAAGATTCCAGAACTTCAGGAGCGTATAACCTGAACTGGTTCAATACAATACCCGACAATGAATAAGCTATTTTAAATTTCCCTTTATTCTTCTGAATCAGATCTAAAATTATCTTATTGGCAGGAAGATAGCATTTATCAGCCACTTTCCTGAGGATTGACTCATTTGAATAATCGTCGTAATAATAGTGATCATGCCCCAGGTCAAAGAACCTGTACCGTTTGAGCCGGAAGGGTTGATGAACCTGAAAATAAAAGCAAATTGCTTTTTTTGCTGCTGCACTCATATCTTGATACTTAACTTATTTATGCCATACAACTCTATCGTAAATATCCTTAACATGTCTGGCTGAATTATCCCATTTAAGTCTTATAACTTCCTCCTTACCGTTCTTAATGAACATACTTGACAGTGATGGATAATTCAGAATCCCGTAAATAGCATCTGCCATTGCATCAATATCCCAGAAGTCTGTCTTGACTGCATGTGTCAGTATCTCAGCAACTCCCGATTGTTTGCTGATTATAACCGGAACGTTAGACTGCATTGCTTCAAGAGGTGATATACCAAAAGGTTCGGAGACAGAAGGCATTATATAGACATCGCTCATAGCCAGCAATGTAAATACATCCCTTCCCCGGAGAAATCCTGTAAAGTGAAAACGATCAGTTATCTTTAATGAAGCAGCCCGTCTCATCATTCTTTCCATCATATCACCGGAACCTGCCATCACAAACCTTACATTATGCATTGCTTTAAGTACTTTGTAGGCAGCTTCTATGAAGTATTCCGGGCCCTTCTGCAGGGTTATCCTTCCAAGGAAAGTAACTACCTTCTCATCAAAGCCTTTTTCTACAATTACATCTTCGGAGATCTTAACGGGTTCAACGGCATTATATACAGTCTCTACCTTGTCGGGGTGAACATTATATTTATTTATTACAATATCCCTTGTCAGATTACTGACAGTAATAATTTTAGAGGCTGCGTGCATACCGTCTCTTTCAATACGATATACTTCAGGATTCACATTCCCTCCGCTTCTGTCAAATTCAGTTGCGTGCACATGTATTACAAGGGGTTTCCCGGAAACCTCTTTTGCCGCTATTCCGGCAGGGTATGTCAGCCAGTCGTGAGCATGTATAATATCAAATTCATTCTCCTCTGCTATAATTGATGCAACAACAGAGTACCTATAGATCTCATCAAGCAGGTTCCCTTCATATGAGCCTGAGAAATCCACCAGGCCTTTCTTGTTTGTGCGTATCAGTATCCTGCGCCCGGTAATTTCAGAATTAATGATTTTCCAGAAATCTTCAGGTTCAATATAAGGTATGATCCTTGAAGATATCTCAATTTTTTCAACCGGCTGCCGTATCCCCTGATAATAAATCTGTTTAAACGCAACTGGAATTTTATTTGCGCCAACAAGCCTGACAGCGTTTTGATCCTCATCGCCCCATGCTTTAGGCACAACGAAAATAACTTCGATATCATCAAGTGAGGCCATGCCTTTTGTAAGGCCAAAGCTTGCAGTACCTAATCCCCCTGATATATGAGGCGGGAATTCCCATCCGAACATCAGTACGCGCATAAGTTGCCGTCTTTAAACATCTGAATAATTCCTTTCAAGCAAATCAATTACCCGTAAGACTTCCCCGACGCTCCATGCCTGTGATATAGCTCCCCGGGGTGCATGAGGCGGGTCTCCGTCATGGATCTCAGAAAGGGTAGTGATCCCATGTTCACTCATAACCTCTTCAAGACCATAGATCAGTTTCCTTACTTTTTGAACTCCTTGTTTTTCATAAACTCTCAGCCATCCCTCACAGAAGGGTCCTAGAAGCCATGGCCAGACTGTTCCCTGATGATATGCATTATCCCTTTCTTCCTGATTGCCACAATAAGTTCCCTTATAGAGCTTATTGGCAGGGGAAAGGGTTCTCAGCCCCCTGGGAGTGACAAGTTCCTTATCTGCTATATCAAGAACACTCTTCATCTGTTCCTTTGAAAGCATCGAATATGGAAGTGAAACTGCAATTACCATATTGGGACGTACAAATAAATTCTTCCCTTCATTATCATTTACATAGTCAGCAAGATATCCTGCCTTCTCATCCCAGAAAAGCTCGAGGAAAGATCTTTTTATCAGTTCAGGCAGATGCCCGAATTCCTTTATAAGCTCCTTATCCTTTTCAACTTTTGCCATTTCAAGTGTAAAACAAACAGCATTGTACCAGAGTGCATTTATTTCAACTGCATATCCATTCCTTGGAGTAACCGGTGTCCCGTTGACAACAGCATCCATCCATGTAAGGGCTTTCCCGGGAGCATCGGAATAGATAAGTCCGTTATCTCTCATATGAATGTTAAAAGCTGTCCCATTCTTAAAAGCGTACAGAACTGATTTAGCTGCTTTTTCATACTTTTCACAACAATCTTTACCGCCATTGAGAGTATATTGCTGAAGTGCCCAGAAGAACCATAATGGCGCATCAATTGAATTAAAAGCATAAGACCCGGCTGTTCCCATATTAGGGAACAGGCCATCTTTCATCTTATTAACCTGGGTGTCAAGAACAGCTTTGTAAAGATCTAGCATATGGCGGGCAAGAGCTATACCGGGAAGGGAGATAAATGTATCCCTTCCCCATGAATCGAACCATGGATAACCGGCAATTATAAGCGTGTCCTCTCCTCGTTTCTCAACGAACTGCTGGGCAGCATTCCTGAGGCAGTTAATATAGCAGTTACGGGGAATTTTACCAGAGATCATCTTGGAGAATTTGCCTTTCAGTCCTCTTGGGTTCTCCTCCTGCGTCGAGGCTGAAAATACTATCTCATCCCCTTTTTTGACTGTCAGCTCAAAAAATCCAGGAGTAAACAAATCCTCGGAATAATCATATCCTCTTTTCTGCTCTTCAAGATATTCAACACCCAGGAACCAGTCGGGAACATGAATAAATTCTGCTTTAGTCGAAAACTGCATATGGAGATACGGGAATTTATCGTACATCTTTGATTTAATCCCGTTCCTGATAAATTCAACCTTTGTATTTGCCGCGAGGTTTGCATGAGTAAGTTCGTGTATGCCTCTGAATGCCAGAAAAGGTCTTATCTGAAGCTTCATCGATTCTGATGCTTCAAGAATAGTGTACCTTACCATTACCTGTTCTTCATAATGTGCCAGGATCCTTTCCATCTTCAGGAGGACATTACCAACCCGGTAAATACGCATCGGTATTACTTCAGCTGAAAAATCTTCAATATATTTATGTCCCTTGGGACTAAAATAATCTCCTTTATATTTTCTTATCCCAACATTAAAGCTTCTGTCATCGTTTATTACCGTTACATCAAGCGAAGAAAGAAGAACATATCTTCCTCCCCCCAGTTCATCAATAGGACAAACCAGAAACCCGTGATACTTCCTTGTATTGCATTCGACAAGTGTAGTTGATGCATACGACCCTGCCCTGTTAGTTCTAATAATTTCGCGGGCAAGTGAATATTCCAGATTTACTATCTGGCTTTTTTCGAACTTAATGTAACTCATATCGTTGCTAATTTACCCTTGTAAAAACTCTTTTAAGATACCAATTTTTATTTAACATTGCAAACTGTTATACAGTGTCCTCAATTTTTACTTTTCTGCGGGAATCTCCGTAAAAAAAAAGAATAACTTTGCATTTCATATTTTAAAACAACTAATACAAATTAACAGCTTGCCAATGAATAAATTTTGTGTATTGATATTAGCCTTAATGGTGACAGTCACCGGCTGTAAAAATAACAATATTGAGATTAATGGCAAACTCCTGGGACCAACACCGGGTAACTATATCTACCTTGATGAATTAAAATCAACTGAACTTATAACTATTGACTCAGCAGCAGTAAGTGAGGATGGGCAGTTTTTATTCACCAGGGAAGTTGAAAGCCCGGCATTTTATCTTTTGAAAACAGATGAGAAAAATTTCCTCACAATGCTTCTCGAACCTGGCCAGAAAATAGCATTGAATGCTTATGCTGATTCCCTTAATTACCCCATTTTTGTAACAGGCTCCCCGGGTACTGAACAGATGGCTGTTTATAATAAAAAACTTAAAAGGACAATTGATCAGTTATCCGGCCTGCGGTCAGTATATGTTCAGAACCTCGGATCCCCTCAACTTGCTGGTGTAATCGAAAAGCTTGATTCCCTGGCCCGTATCTACCTTGATGAAATAAATACATATACAAAGAAATATATTGACGAAAACCTGAGCTCACTTGTGAGTCTTGTTGCCCTCTATCAGCAGGTTGCCCCCGGGGAATACATACTTCACCACCAGAAGGACCTGAGCTATTTCCTGAAGGTAGATTCTTCATTATCAAAACTATACCCTGATTATGAACCGGTTCAGTCACTGCATGAGCAGGTTCAGAATCTGGTAAATGACCTTAAAGCCCAGGCAATAACATCACCACTGCCAGATGCCGGGAATGAAGCCCCTGATATTGCACTTCCTGATCCACAAGGAGATACAATACGTCTGTCATCAACAAGAGGCAAGATCGTATTACTCGATTTCTGGGCTTCATGGTGCAATCCGTGCCGTAAGGAGAATCCTAACCTGGTAAAAGCTTACAACACATATCATAACAATGGATTTGAGATATACCAGGTATCTCTCGATAAGGCAAAAGAAGCATGGATTGAAGGTATCAGGAAGGACAACCTTGAAAAATGGATACATGTAAGTGATATAAAATACTGGAATTCTGTTGTTGTCCCTCTTTATAATATCGAGGCAATACCGGCCAATTACCTGCTTGATAAGGAAGGCCGCATTATTGCCTCAAACCTGAGAGGAGAAAATCTTAACAGAAAGCTTGCTGAAATATTCAATAATTAACTATCTGGATAATTTAATATATCTGATTGATAATGAAAAAATTCTTAATACTCCTTATCGCGATTCTCATTATCCCCGGCTGTAAAAACAAGGGGACCTTCACTATAGATGGTACTGTCAAAGAAAAGAAGCAGGATCAGATCTATCTTAAAAGAGTTGACCTGGATACTCCTGTCATTATCGATTCAGCAAAAATTGGTAAAAAGGGGGCCTTCAGGTTCAGGGTAAAAACAACAGAAACCGATTTCTACCAGATAGCATATTCTTCAGATGATTTTATTACTCTGCTTGCCGAACCGGGGGAAATGATAAAAGTGCTTTTTACAGGCGGGCTTTATGATAATTATTCGGTCTCGGGATCACATGGATCCGAACAGATACGGGAACTGGACCTTAAACTGTTAAAGACAAAACGTCAACTGGATTCCCTGAATAATTTGTATATCAGTTTGTTAAAGGAATCTGATTCTGAAAAGAAGGGACAGTTGCTGGAGCAGGAATATGCAAAACTGTTAGAGGATCAGAGAAAATTCAATATCGGGTTTGTGCTGAAGAATATGAAATCTCTTGCTGCAATCAAAGCACTATACCAGAAGATCGATGATCAGACATACGTTCTTAATACATCACGCGACCTTCAGTATATGAAGATCGTTTCTGATTCACTAAGTGTCTATTACCCTGATTCAAGGCATACAAAAGCTCTTATAAGTGATTTCAGCAATGAAATGAACAGGATGTATACAAGGAGATTAGTCGCAATGGCCAGTTCACTTCCGGAGGTAAAACCTGATCCTGATCTGCCGGATGTGAACGGGAAAAGGATAAAACTATCATCACTAAAAGGAAAAATAGTGCTCCTGTCATTCTGGTCAGTTGATTCGAGGGATTGCATAACCGAAAACATCCAGCTCAAATCTTTGTATAATACGTACCAGAAAAGAGGATTCGAGATATACCAGATTAATCTTGACCCTGATGAATCAAAATGGCGGAATGCTGTTAAATTCGATGAGCTCCCCTGGATAAGTACAAGAGAGGACGATCCTGCCAATCCTGTTAACGCCAGATATTTTAATGTAAGAAGTCTTCCGGCCAACTTTATGTACGACAGGGAAGGAAACCTTATAGGGACCAACCTCCACGGAAGAAATCTCCAGATAAAACTTGAACAACTGTTCAAATAATAATATTGATAATTGAGCCCCTCTCCAAAAATATTTTTCGCATCGGACTTCCATCTGGGACTTGATGCAGGATCGAAGCCTTTTGACCGGGAGAAAAAAGTGGTCGCATGGCTTAAAAGCATTGCTCCGGAGGCCAGAGAGATATACCTTCTAGGTGATATTTTCGATTTCTGGTGGGAATATAAACATGTTGTTCCAAGAGGATTCACAAGGTTCCTTGGAACTATTTCTGAACTAACGGATTCTGGCATTCCGGTCCATTTCTTTACCGGGAATCACGATATGTGGGTCGGGGATTATCTTTCAAGGGAGTGTGGCATGGTGATCCATAAAGAAGCTCTTACTGTGACCCTTGATAATAAAGTATTCCATTTAGCTCATGGTGAAGGGCTTGGGTCAGATCATACAGGATACAGGATCCTGCTATGGATATTCAGAAATAAAACCTTGAGGATCATGTATTCGGCACTGCATCCTTCAATAGGGATGAGGATCGGACATAAATGGTCATTGAATTCACGGCTGGGGAAAGGTATCTCGAAAGAGTTCCTTGGCGAAGAGAAGGAAGATCTGCTTAAATATGCAAATTCTTTCAATTGTGATTTAAAACCCGACTATTTCATATTTGGACACCGGCATATCTCAAAGGCAATCAGACTGAAGAACAATTCTGAAGTGATCCTGCTTGGCGACTGGATAAAAGAAAGCAGCTATGCAAGCTGGGATGGCAAAAACCTTGTCCTTAATAAGATCGATTAGATTATCCTGTCCTCAATTCTTACGTCGAGAGTATAATAAGAATAAGACTCGTTGACCTTTTCAAAGCGATAATCAAGGGCTTGCCCTGATTTTCTGGCCATATCTATCAAGCCCATATTACCGGTACTTTCAGTTGTTCCCTTCTGACGATATAGGGACCTTGTAAAAAGTTCTTTAAGACCCTCTTTATCGAGGCTGTTTATCTTGTCAAGCTTGGCCCTCAGGTGTTCGATCTTTTCATTAGCAATCAGGTTACCAGTCGACACTATATATGTATTCTCCTTATAACTCAGGACAGCAACAGGCATTCCAAACTTCTGGGCGGCATCTCTTCCGGCACCATGTTTAGCAACATTTTCCAATATTTCAACAAGTATGCTGAATACTCTCTTACGCACATTCGATTCGATATCAGTCTCCGTCAGTTTCGTCTCTGTAAATGAGAGTACCTCCTTCCCTACCTCACTTGTAATATGTCCTGACCAGATAAGGTATATATGATTTGCTGCCATCAGCCTCTCAAGATTGGAAGCGGCATTTCCTGTAAAAGCTTTTTGCCCCTTACCTGAATGAACTCCAATTCCATCCTGGTCAACAGTTTTACTAAGAATGAAATAAGAATTTTCGTTATCCAGGTCTATGAAATCATAATCAAGTTTGTTTCCTGTCTTTTTTGCCATTTCAATCAAACCCAGTCCTGCTCCTCCCTTGCTGCTTAACTCCGAACTTACCAGCATTTTCCGGTAAACACTTCTGATTTCTGATACATCGAGATTATTGATTTCATCAAGACGGCTCCTGAGATCTCTTATTTTGTCTGTCGAAATAACATTCCCGGTGGTGACAGTATACCCTCTGTTAGTCTTAGAGTAGACCACCATTGACATATCAGCCAGTTTTGTTTTCCCGCTGTGCCTGGAAACATTCTGAAGGCTTTCAAGTACAAACATAAAGAGTCTTTTCCGCCCAATAAATCCAAACTCCGAGTCTTCTAGTTCCTTCTCAATAAGCATAAGAAGGGGAATTGAATTCTCTCTTGTGATAACACCCCTGTACACAAACATAAGGTGTTCACTCGTCATTTTATCGCGGATCTGGGTTATTAAATACATGCAAAGAATTTCCTCCGGATAGAAAGCGTAAATTTAATTAAAATGACTGATTATTTGCCGGTAATATTAAAATAACTCTCCGGAG
>CAYNRI010000049.1:0-19404 GCA_964399575.1 uncultured Rikenellaceae bacterium | reverse complement strand
GGTGAGATTGTTGGAGAACTCACACCTCTCGGGCCGTTTGAAAAACTGGGCAATGAGCCGATGGCAACTCCGGCTGCAGGTACTCCCAGAACTCCGGTGAAGGGACAGAGAATGGCATATCGTCCTGTACGGGATTTTGTTTATATGACTGATGAGGAGGTTCACGAGGCAGCACTTAAGAGTACTACTAACTTTACTACTACTGATATGTCTGAGAACAATATGCCATTCAGCGACATATTGGTGGGGAAAGAATTTACCTTACGTTACGATCGGGGAGGGCCGGTTATACATTATAAGGTTGAGGAGAAATTCAAACTCAGATACAGGGAAGATAAGGAAAGCACCTGGCACGAGGTCGAATACAGGGCCTATGAAGCTGATCATGACCTTGCATGGTTCGGTCATCTTCTTGTTGACAGTAAACCAAGAACGAGCTTACAGATAGCCCTTGATTTAACAAACGGGCTGACTACATGTATTCATGCTCAGATGGGGACGAAATATTATGGTAATGAGGTATCATATTATGCTCTCTTTGGTGTGGCTGATATAGAAGGGATTAATCCCCCCAGATACCTTCGTCATGAGCTTTCAGATGATCTTGTGGGGAATGCCTGGTCCTGGACATATTCCAAAGCTATGACCTCCATGCATCTTTTTACAGCACCCAACTCTCATTCATGGACAATATATACAGCAGACCAGTCATTGGGTTCCCAGTGGTGTGGTCCCAGCCTGCTCGTGAAGGTTCGTGATGGTGTTAATATATTGGCGGAATGCGAAGAGGCTTGCAATGGCCATTCGATGATTGTGATGATAAATGAAAAAATAAGACACGACTGCGGATTTGATCTTTATGGAAGTAAAGAGGGAGTTCAATTAAACCTTGTAGGAGCTATTGGCCGTCATATAGGGTATTATGACATAAAGAAATATTTTGGTCCCAAGGCAAGAAAAGGAGGAGTGTAATTATGGATACATTTATGAATCAGTCAGGTTCAAAAAGTGAAAAAAACACCGGACGGCGTTCCTTCATCCGGAAAATGGGAGCAGTTGTGACAACAGGTGTTGTTGCATCAGCTGTGCCGGCAGTTGCAAAGCCTGATGAACGAAGTGATGATGGCTCAGGACTAAGATTAGAGGAATTATCCGAAAGAATTGCAGTCCTTGAGGCTGAAAAAAGCATAATTGGTCTTTATCATACTTATGAATCATTGATTAATGATTTTATTTATGATAAGATATCGGAACTATTTGCAGCTGATGGTGTATCTGTCTATAATGGAGGTGTGTTCAGGGGAAGAGATACAGGAGTAAAGCGTTTGTATAACATCCGGTTCAGGAATGGTCTTACAGGAAAGAAGATCGAGTCAGGACCTGGCAGCAAGGAAGGATACTCAATTGATATATCAGCGGATCATTTGTCTGCAGAAGCCAGATTCCCGTATGCAATGCAGGCAGGAAGCCCTATGCTTTCTGACAGTGTGTTTGTAAAAATGGCACGCCTGCATGGCGGGGGAATAAATAAATGGAGTGAAACAGGGGTATGTGAGTTATCCCTGACAAGAAAAAGCATAGAGGCTGCATGGATGATAAAAAGGCTTGAATATCGCACAGGATCAAGATCTGTTCCCGTGTCACCTTTTACAAAAGTTTTTCCGGCTGATCCTGAAGGACCTGATGCGTTGGTTTAGTCGAATTTTGCCGTCAGACACATTTTAAACGGCCGGCTTTTGTGACCAATTCATAAGGGGTTTTGCATGCAAGGCCCCTGCGACTTCTTTTTACGATCTTCAATATAGGATCCTATAGTATCAAAAACATCAGTTATTTCTTTCATTTTTGGAAGGACATCTCTCAGGGATTCCATATAATGCCTGTTTATGATACACGTTAATGTTGGTTCAAAATTAATATCAAAAATCCATCCTGCCTGAAGCAGTTTAATATCATTGATGTTCTTAACATATCTTGAATCGACTATTTGTTTGTTCATCAATGAGTTATACACTTCAGCGCTAATCCCGGGCATTTCCGGTAATTCAAGCTCAAGAGCAGCGTTCCTCTTTCCGTTCCTTCTGTTGTAATACTCAGTTACCACTCTCCAGATATCAAGTTTATCAGCATCCCGGATAAGTCTGCTGAAAAAGAGACATGCTTCTGTTTCTTCACCGGGAAGAGCAGGGAGGTTATGGTATTTTACTGAACATAAGATTAGTTCTTGTAAGTGTTTGTCCAGCCCATTAAGAACACCATGCTGATTTAGGATCTTTATTCCTAGTTCGGCATGGTTTTCCGATTTACGGTCTGAAAAGGTTTTATATCTGTCATATTGTTCAAAACGCCCTATATCATGAAGCAAGGCAATTATTTCAGCCAGGTTCAGTTCATGTTCATTTAATCCTATTTTTTTGCCCAGATCAAGGATTTCCTCAATAACTCTTTCCGTGTGTTCCCTTTTGATATCAATATTTTGCTGTGATTCGATATCAGTGTATTTAAATGACTTAAGGTAACTGACAAACCAATCCTTAAGTTCATCCACAACTTGTTCATTTACAATTAGTTTCATCTCCATATACCTCTTTTGTTGATATTTCTGCCACCCCGATATGGCTTATACCGCTTTGCCACCCCGAACCTCTTATCATAAAAGCCATAATTCACCTCCTCTTTCTTTAATTCTTTCATTCTTATATTTACTTTTCTCAGTAAAAAGGTTTTACCATACGAATAGGGATTTGTTATAAAGATAATGAGAATACGCTGATAATTTCTACAATGTTTTCCCAGAAGCTATTGCCCCTCAGCATTCTTCTGGTGAATTCCATAGTGCAGGATGGTAATTGTATGCTGCCATTATTGGCTGAGTCCCGCCGGGTTTTATAAAAGTCAAATTGATCAAAATGCTTATTGCTTTTGTTGTTGGATCTGCTCTGTTATTTTTTGGAGTGTAACCTGATATTTTTCATTTAAAGTGAACATATGTTCATTTAAATTATTATCTTTGTCTGATGATTTAATAAAACAGGAATGGATTTTATCAGACAATAAGGATTAAATAATTAATAAATAGATTGTTAAACGAAAAATAAAAATTATGCCAGCAGGAGATCGTAGCGGACCGCTGGGACAAGGTCCCGGTTCCGGAAGAGCATTTGGTTATTGTTATGGATTTGACTCACCCGGTTATATGAAAGGGCAAGGAAGAGGAATGGGAAGAGGAGTGGTCAGAGGATACGGATTTGGAAGAGGAATTGGCCGTGGCAGAGGTTTCGGCCGCGGCTGGGGTTTTGCGCCTGATTTTCAGGGCTATATGCCGGGAAATCAAAGGATGCCTTCATTGAGCAAGGAAGATGAGATAAAGGTCCTTAAGTCGGAAGCTGAAAGCTTAAAACGTTCCCAGAAGGAAATTGAAAAACGACTGGGAGATTTAGAAAAGAAAGAATAAGCATTTTTTAGCAGAAGTCTTTTTACCGCAATTCAATCATAGCTGATCCGTGTATTTTCATCTGTAAGTACAGACTTAATTGATTTCTGAAGAAATTCTGTATTCCAGGTATTAAGATTAGTATGAGTCAGTAAGTATTTCTGTGGTATAGGGTGAGTACCAAAGATTACTTTCATTCCATATTTTTTTTCAATGAACATTTTAAAATACTCCATATACGGGCATGGTGGGTACCCGACAAGGAATCCGGTTGCAAAGTGAATATTGGTTACTCCGTTCTTTTTCATTTCCTCCGGCGCATATTCAATATTCCCCCCCGGACAACCGCCGCAAGTAGTATAAGATGCAATTTCAATTTCCTTGTCTTTGTAAATTGAAAAAGCACCTTCACGACTTGCAGCTGACCTGAAGCATTTACCTCCGGCACAAGTATTGTACCTGTCACAAATAATTATACCTATTTTTATTTTTTCCATCAGCTATTCATTAGACCTGTTAACTTGTTAAAAATGATTTTTGGCATAAGGCAAGGCTTGCCGGTGCTCTTCCTGACGCTGGCTACTGTTATTTGAGCCTCATTGATTGTATCTCCGTTTTCATTTGTTGCAAGAAAGTAAAATATTATCCTTGGTCCCTTTACAGATTTTATCCTGGTTTCAATGATAATTTCCTGATCATAATAAGCAGGTTTAATATATTTTACTGATGCTTCTGTCACTGGTAAAATAATTCCGTCTTCTTCAATACTGTTATAAGGGATTCCGATACTCCGGAATAATTCCCACCGGGCAGTCTCATAATATCTTAAGTAATTGGAATGATGCATAAATCCCATCTGGTCGGTATCGGAATATGAAACCCTGATATGTGTTTTTCCAGTTAACATTATCTGTTTCTCATCTTACTGGCAATAAGTTCAGCTGCTTTGATGATCGGATACCCGGCAGGAGAGGCTGTGAGACAGGGGTGCGTGCCTATCTGTGATGTCAGCAATGAATTGACAGACATTCTGTTCTGTATTGCCAACCCAATTACATTAGTTAATTCTCCTGCACTTAATCCTCCGATAACTTCACCGCCGATTATAACACCGGAATGATGGGCTGCTATAAGCTTAACAAGCTGCTTATGGGCGTCAGGAAGATTTCCGGGATGGCGGTCAATACCTTCAAAGGTCCCGGTTATTGTATCAATCCCTTCTTCTTTTGCCCTGGCTTCAGTAATTCCTGCTGTTCCGAAGCCAGTATTACCGATAGCGGTGGAATATATTGCAATAGTGCCGCTAAATGTTTTAACGACATTGAGGTTAAACAGATTCATTCCAGCTATACGTGCTTCAGCACAAGCCGTTGATGCAAGCATTGTAGAGACTCTGGCACGAGTAACAAAATCACGTTTCTGGGCGCAGTCGCCCACAGCAAAAATATCTTTCACGTGTGTCCTCATATATTCATCAACAGCAATAAAATTACTTTCGTCAACATAAATACCGGATTTCCGGGCAAGTTCCACATTCGGTTTATAGCCTATAGACAGAATTACCCCGTCAGCATCAATAATTTCACCGTTCTCAAGTTCCACTTTTTCGACACGTTTGTCACCCTGGATCTCTTTTATTCCGTTGCCGGTAATGACTCTTACTCCTCTTTTAACAAGTATTTCTTCAATCTTTTTCGATATCTCTGAATCAAAAGCAAGCCTTAGAATATCGGGCAGTTTTTCTATAAGAATAATTTCATGGCCGCTTTTTGCAAGTTCGTCGGAAAATTCAACACCGATGAATCCTGCACCGATGACTACAATTCTTTTCAATGAAGCAACTTTGTTCTTCATTTCCTCAAGATAAATCTTGTCTTTTGGGATAGTAAAAACATTTTCCTTGTCTCCTCCGGTCAGCCATTTGGGTTTTAAGGGGATGGATCCGGTGGCAATGACCAGTTTATCATATTTTATAGTCTCTCCGCTTATAAAATCAACGGATTTGTTTTCAGTGTTTATGAAAGTAGCTTCATCAACGATCGATTCAATACCGGCCTTTCCCATCATTGTGTCGACCGGCATTAAATTCTGGTCAATTTTTTCAAGAGTCCCGAAAATATATGGTATACCGCATGGCACCATTATGTCCTTTTGCTTCTTTACCAAAACAAAGTTTTTCTTCGGCCACGACGATTTTCCTGTAAGTGCAGCAACCATACCAGCTGCACTTCCTCCTATTACTAATACATCAGTTGTTTTCATTTCAAGATAATTTTTGTTTTTATATATCTCTTCTTATTAATCAGATATGACATGCTGAGACAGGTATTTGCATTTTGGTTACAGACATTTTAAAACCATCGGAATTTCAGGTTTGCCGACATCCTCACCATTCAGTCCCTCATATTTTTGTTCGGGATCGTAATTAATTCCCAGCTTGTCAAGCAAAGGTTCGACTGATACCTGATGGATTTGCAACCCGATATCCCAGGGATCATATCCTAACAGCAATCCTGCAATCTCTTCATAAGTTAAAACGGGGATACCATAACCATTTTGACCATAAGTAATTCCTGTCTGTTCTGCAATAACGTATTGCCATCTGTCAAGAAAAAAAGTACAACCGGGGCAATTTGCTATTATAAGGTCGGGTTTGAACGGCTGCATTGAGTCAAATTTCTTTTTAGAGTTGGAAACCGAATAACTACGGTTTGATTTTAGCAGATACTGTCTGAAACCGAAACCGCAACAATGACGCCTTTCCGGATAATCAACCTGTTCGCCGCCCCATTCATCTATCATTCCGGCCAGTACATAAGGATATTCAGCCCCGCCTATCCCGTGCGACGGGAAGATCTTTGCATAATGACATCCAACATGATCAACAACCTTAAGAGGTTCTCCCGTATTCTTATTTAAAAGACGGTATTTTGCTTTTGCAGCTATCTCTCCCCGGAATTTATAGATTACATCACTTGCATGGACAAGGTTCTTCGGTATTGTGAATGTCATCCCTGTTGCTCTTTTCAAGGCCTTCCTTGTCTTTTCTTCTGTTTCGGGAAAATGTTTCCAGGTCTCGAGCATTTCGATATATATTCCAAAGGAAGTTACACATGAGACAACGAAATTCTCATATCCTGCCTGATTCATAAGCGCGAACTGACGAGCAACAACCGTCATGATTGTTTCCATGGGGATCAGTCCGGAGTGATAGGCAATTCCCGTGCAGGTTGTTTGCCTGGCATCATCAAAAATATCCTTCCCGGCAACATCCCGCAGGATATTTAGATAAAGGTTTTCTGCAGCCGGGAATATATTCTGCCTGATACAGCTTCTGGCAAAATAATATTTGTCATCGGCTATTTCTTTCTGGTATAATGCCCAGTTCTCATTTTTCTTCAGTTTCATTAAATACTTGTATTATCTGAGATCATTAAAAAGCTATTCGTTATACAGGAAGCGCCAGTATTCATCCTTCTCCGTGCTAAATTCCTTGTCAAGTTCCCTGGCTTTTTTTGATGAGTATTCTTCAATCTTCTCAAATCTCTTAGTGCCTCCGGTCTCATCAAAAATCTTTCTGAGGTCCTCCAGTGACTCCTTCATTGTGTTACGCAGAGTACCGGCCCTGTCCTCTCCATAGCTTGCACCCAGGCGCTTCATGACCGAGTATCTGTTCTCCCTGAGCCAGTTCCATACAGGCCCCTGTTCAGGATAGGTTTCGAGATCAACCTCATCTATGTATACACAATATCCGTATTTAAGGATATGGTCACCTACGGTTCTTTTAATAGCAAGCTGTTTCCTGCCCTGTTCACTTTCAATAAAGAATCCTGTTTCAATCGATAATGCCCTCAATGCCTGAATGACATAACATGGAACATTACCGCGAGGACATCTGGTTTTACATGAAAGACACTCACCGCATCTCCAGATCGTATCACTTTTAAGCAATTTTTCAAGTTGCTCTTCATCTCTGTCCTGAACAATGTCCATAACCATACGCGGGTCATAATCGCTTACTTCAGCAGCCGGACAAATTGCAGTGCATACACCACAGTTCATGCAAGCCTTCATGCCTTCTTTAAACCGGACATCTTTTTCAAGTAATTCATATAAGCTTGGTATTTTTTCCATCGGTTTTTTTCATAGATTTTTAAAAGGAGATTTAAAAACGATTGCAAGTGCTGACATAACTTAGAAAAGCTATTTTCTTTTTTTATGAGTTTTGATGGCGATCCTTATCAAGATAATAATTATTGCTTCCGCAAAGAAAGTGAACGTATGTTCATTATCCAAATTTTTTTATCTTAATAAAAACAAAAATACTTCTTTTCACATTCGTCAAATGAGCATATGTCCATTTAACAGTTAAATTTGCAATTAATAAATCGTAGGCTAGTTAAAAATCAGCGTATGCCAAACAGAAGAAGGTACAGAAGAATCAAGAATCCTCCCAGGATGGATGGATATAAGCCTTTTGGTATTCCTATGCGTGAGCTGGAATACGTTTATCTGCTGTATGAGGAATTTGAAGCTTTACGACTTGCAGATTATGAAAACCTGACTCAGGCAGAAGCTGCAAAAAAAATGAATATTTCACGTCCTACATTTACAAGGCTTTATGACAAGGCACGCAAAAATGTAGCAAAAGCTTTCATGGAAGGCAAAGCAATAATTATCCGGGGAGGTACTTTTATAACTGATGATTACTGGTACAGGTGTGACGAATGCCATGAAACCATAGTATCAGATCATCCTGTCGGTCAATGCTCAGATTGCGATTCAGATAAAATAAAAAGATTAAATGATATCTCTTCGAGGGATAGTAAAGACGATCAAAGAAAAACCAAGTAGTGGATCACAAATTACAAAGTATAGAATCACTTAAAAACAAAATTCTGAATTGTTCAAAATGTGATCTTGCCAAAACAGGAAAGAATGTCATCCTGCAGCCCTGCTCCGGGATCCTTCGCTGAAAAGGGATACATGGGAAGATTTTAAAAGGATCTTCCATAAATACCGCGAAACTGTAAATCCGGATCATCACTCCGATTATATAAATAATAACACACAGGTTAAATAAAGAAAAACAAGTTATATTGCCTGTCATTTATTAAAATTAATTATTTCGATATTCTCTTTTAGTAAACTGAAGGTCTCAGGCGGAATGTGGTCAAGGCGAAAGGCTTATGTAAAATGATGTCCGCTTGTCGGATTTGTTTTCAGTTGATACTGAAGCTTTCAGAGGTTTTGTGAAACCTGACTGAAGGATATGTGTCCTGTATTATTTTAATCATCCATTCACTTTCGGCAAAAAAGACCGGAGCATTGTCTTTATCATAAGCTATATACCCTGCTTTCCTGTTAAGAAATTCTGCTGATTCTTTTGGATCATTAAAAATGAACCACAGGGCTTTCACAAAAGGAAGTGGGCGGAGATCGCATGCAGCACCGTATTCATGTTCAAGTCTGAATTTTATTACATCAAACTGAAGCTCTCCTACTGTTCCGATTATTTTTCTGTTTCCGGGTTGTTGAAGGAACAATTGTGCAAGTCCTTCATCCGTAAGTTGTCTGACTCCTTTTTCAAGCTGTTTGCTCTTGGCTGGGTTAAGATTTATAACCTCTCTTAATAATTCCGGTGCGAAGTTGGGGACTCCCTTAAAATGAAGCATTTCGCCCTCGGTAAGGGTATCCCCGATTTTCAGAGATCCTGTATCATACACCCCTATTACATCACCCGGGAATGCTTCGTCTATAGTGTTTTTTGTATTGGCGATAAATGCAGCAGAGGAAGAAAATCGCATTTTTTTGTTTAACCGGGTATGGTAATATAATTTATTTCTCTCGAACACTCCGGAACATACTCTCATAAATGCAATACGATTACGATGGTTGGGATCGAGATTTGCATGGATCTTAAAAATATAGGCTGAAAAATCTCGCTCATCAGGTTTTACTATACGTTCATGTGATTCTGAGAGGGTTGGTGACGGAGCTATTTCAATGAAAGTTTCAAGAAGTTCCAAAACACCGATATTATTGAGGGCACTCCCAAAAAAGACAGGAGCGAGATATCCATCAAGATAAAGGTTAAGTTGAAATTTCTCATACAGACCTGCGGCAAGATCTCTTTCTTCCCATAGTTGGCTTAATATTTCCTGTCCGACATAATCCTTAAGCACGGGATCTGAGATATCTCCGGTTTCAATGAGTATTTGAGATAAATTGCTCTTTTCAGGAGTGTAAAGCTGTATGTTATTTTTGAAAATATTATATACCCCTTTGAAATTACTGCCTTTTCCAACAGGCCAGGTAAAAGGTGTTACTGTAATTTTTAATTCATTTTCCAGCTCTTCCAGAAGTTCGAACGGTTCTTTACCCTCCCTGTCCATCTTATTGATAAAGATCATCACAGGGGTTGCTCTCATACGGCATACCTCCATTAATCTGCGGGTTTGTTCTTCCACCCCTTTAGCGCTGTCAACCACAAGGATAACGCTGTCGACAGCTGTCAGTGTACGATACGTATCCTCGGCAAAGTCCTTATGTCCCGGAGTATCAAGTATGTTGATCTTTAATCCCTTGTAATCGAAGCTCATTACGGACGTGGTAACCGAAATACCCCTCTGTTTTTCAATCTCAAGGAAATCAGATGTTGCAGTTTTTCTGATCTTATTGTTTCTGACAGCTCCTGCAACATGTATGGCACCACTAAAGAGTAGTAATTTTTCAGTAAGAGTTGTTTTGCCCGCATCCGGATGCGAAATAATGGCAAATGTTCGTCTTCTTTTTATCTCATTAATTATACCCACAAACAACATTTTTGTGAATACCTGAAGTGGTATTCCTGTTAATAATTTTTCAGGGATCTGGCAGTAAAGAGCAGAATTAAACGGCCGCTGCCTGAAGCCATCCGACAGGGGAATCAGGGTGGAGTATTAGCGCAATATTTTGAGAACCGTTTCTTCATCTGACGGCGCAAATTTAAAAAAAAGAAAGCATTCACAAAAGAGTGTATTAATAGTAGCCCTTCCCTTCAATACAATGTCTCACACCTCCTCCCGGATTCCTCATATCACTTGAAAGGCCTGTGATTCTGACCGGCTCCCACCGGAATAAGTTGACCACCCGGAGCCGGAGTTAATCCAATGATTTATAGACAAATATAAAAATGTCCAATTTACAGGCGGACTCTGGTCAATACGATCGGCTTATCCAGTAATACCATAATTACATTAACATTCATATAAGCGGGAATCATTTGCCGGCCGTTATTCGCAGACCTGAAACAACAATTCGGCTTCCTCCTCATTATCAAAATTTATTAGATAACTCAAATTACTTTTTTGGAGGAGTAATGAGAATTTTATCTATCCTGTTACCATCTATATCCATAATTTCAATTGAATGTCCTTTAAAGTCAAATTTATCACCAACCTGAGGTATCTTATTAATATTACTTAAAACAAATCCAGCTACTGTAGAATAGTCAACTTCTTCAAAATCAATAGTAAAGCCTTCAAGAACTCCATCAAGTATTTCTGCTGGTGCATCTCCGCTAATCAGGAATGATTTATCATCCCTGAGAAAGAAATCCGCTTCGGTTTCCTCTCCTTCCTCAGGTATATCACCTATGATATTCTCCATGATATCGTGTATTGTAATCAGTCCTTCCAGGCTTCCATATTCGTTTACTACGATTGCTATATAGTTTTTATTTTGCTTAAATAGCTTCCAGAGCTTAACAGCCTCCATGTTTTCGGGAACAATCGTTGGATTTTTCAGCAACCCCCAGATATTGACAGGTTCTCCTTTATTAAGAGCTATCAAATAATCTTTTACATGCAAAATCCCCAGGAAATTATCCAAATCATTCTTACCACAGACTAACTTGCTATGTTTTGAACTGAGGATATTAGTTTTGATTTTTTCATAATTATCGTCTAAATCGATCCATTCTAATTCCATCCGGTGAGTCATCAGGTGTTTGGTTCTTTTATCAGCGAAATAAAATATTTTCTCATGGAATATGTTTTGTTCCTGTTCAATAACTCCCTCTTTTGAGGCGGTTTTCAGTATTTGTCTTAACTCCATTTCAGTCAATGTTGTTTCTCGTTTTTTAATGCCGAGAAGTTTGTTGATCAGGTTTGTTGAAACTGCCAGCAGCCAGACGAAAGGATAAAACAGTTTGCTGAAATAATTTATTATGGGAGCTATTCTGGCGGCAATTTTTTCCGGATTATTAAGGGCAATCGTTTTGGGTACAAGCTCTCCTATCACAATTGAAAAATAAGTTATTGTAACGATTGTAATCACTATAGCAATTTCGTCAGCAGAAGCATGAAGAAACCTGATACGTTCGAACAGCGGGGAAATATCCTCGGCTATATTCAGTCCTCCATAAACTCCGGTAACGATCCCGATAAGAGTAATGCCTACCTGAACTGCCGAAAGAAAGTTCTCAGAGTTTTCCAGCAGTCTCAGTGCAGTCACAGCGCCTGTTTGTTTCTCGGCTTTAAGCTGTTCAAGTCTTGATTTTTTACTTGAGACAAGCGCTATTTCTGATAGAGCGAAAAAACCATTGAGTAAGATTAAAATTCCAATTACTATTATTTCCATTTTTATATTTGTTATGTTGCTGGAAATTCCGGCGTCTGTGAGCACTCAATTCAGAGTGAAGTTGAGCAGTTCAAAGATAAGTAAATACTGGCACAGGTTTGCAAAGATATCATGTTGCTTACATTACGGTTTATGGTGCTCAGTCATCTCCGGCATCACTTGCTCAGATGATACGGAATGAGGGGTGCTGAGTGACCGGAATTTCCAGTCAAAGAATAATGGAGCATCCATTTCCCCGGGGGAAGCCCCGGGCATTAATCATGTTTTACAGGGAAATGATTGCTTAATGTTAGATGAAAATTCAATTCTGTTATTGATAATTTGTAGATTTGTTAAATGAACCTAAACTTAATATTATGAAGAAAGTATTATTATTAGCCGTACTGATATTGTTAAGTCTTAATAGTTGCAAAAAGGAGAAGGAAGGGCTTGCCAAGTTCGTCATAGGAGACTGGAAATCCCAGGAACTTACATTAAATACTCAAAGTGAAGGGCTGCCAAGTCCTGTGGGGCATTTTACCATTTCTATAAAAGCGGATAATACTTACGTATTAATATTTAAGGATTTAGTATCAAATATGGAATTGGGTTGTGGTGCTGATAAATATACTATTACCGGAGATGAAATAAACCTTAAGGAGTTTACTTCTGATCCCCAGTGGGGAGATCCTCCTGTCCTTGCTGCATTTTCAGTTACCTGGGTTCCGGGAGAAACACAAATGATCTGGTCCGCATTTGCTAATTTGCCTGCTCTGGTTTGGACAAAACAGTAGTTTTGACAATTCTGCGACAAAATACAAAAGCTGGTGACTCTGACAACTTTTCGCCGGCTTAAATTGACCACTTAAACCCGGGGTTAATATCATGATTTATAAATAAATATAAAAATGCCGGTCTTTCCGGGGGAATGTGGTGAGGGGGACTGGCTTATGCAGTAGCTGCAGGGGTGATTGGATCTTTATTATTTCCCGAAATACTGTCCGATGAAAAACGCTCCACTTATCACTCCTGCTAGTGCAACAAGAATAGCCCACAATTGAGCTGGTTTTAAACCTTTTATAATTTCCCCAATTGTCAAAGTAGAAGGGTCGATTTTTTTTGTATTCACATTAGTAATTAGTTTGCTTTGATATTCTTCAACTTTCTTCTTCCAACTGGAAAGGACTCCATTAAATTCAGGAGAGTATAAAGAAGAATTATCCAACTTGACCCTTAAAACATACCAATCATGACCTTGTTCAATTAATCCCTCATTTCTTAATCCATCTTCAATTATTAACATTATAGGCTGTCCTTTCGAATATGCCATTGCTGCCTCAATTTGATTCCATGGCGTTGGAAACTTTACATCACTTATAGTGGATTCCATCCTGCCTCCTCTTTTTTCTATTCCCATTGGGAAATATGTTCTTTCCAGCGCAATTATGATTGTACCTGAACATTCATCCAACAACTCTACTATTGTTTTTAGTGGAGAGTCACAACTAAATTTATTCCGGCCAACAGTATTGGCGATTAAGTATTCGCTTTTTAATCTTGATTCGATGGCGCTAACAAATGACTCTTGCTTCTCATTTGCTGTGCCCCCGACGCTAATAAAAATATTATTCCCTTTCATACTTTGTTTTTCTAAGGTTGATTACGAATGAACTTAATCCTAATTTAATTGCTATTAATCCAAATTTATAATTTTTATCACAATTTGCTTAATTAATATAGAACATTCCTGTAACCTGAAAGAAAGGTTTAACTCCGTCCTTCTCTGAACACTTCGAGAGAAGGTCTGAAAACACAAGACATAAATGAGTAAACAATTTCTGATCCAGGAAATCCGTCTTTCTTTGACCACTACAAAAGCCGGAAACTTTGACCATTGTTGGCCGGTCGGGTTCTTTATAGTATAATCTGCACAATTATAGATATTTAAAACTGGTGTGAGATTGTTAATTGACTCCGGCGTGAGGTGGTCAAGGTCGCCGGCTTTTCCACCTGGCCACTCTTTGACGGAGTTAATTGACCACCGCCTCAGAATACTTTAAATCAAATACCGAAAGAAATTAATTCACTAATAATTAGTCCTGTTTTATGGACTTTCTTACTTAAAATATCATCAAAAAGGAATATATTAGAATATTGTTTATCAAATTAATTTAATCTATGAGAAAAATTGTTGTATTATTAATTTGTGTGTTTTCAGGACTTTTTGTAGTAAAAGCTCAATATAAGCCATACAAAGGGACTGATACAAATCCGGTACTGACAATTGAGGGTGGTCAGATCATTGGTGTTGAGACATGCACTCCAGGTGTCAATGTTTACCGTGGGATCCCGTATGCAGCGCCTCCGGTGGGTGACCTGCGCTGGAAAGAAACACAACCGGTAATACCCTGGGTAGGGATTAAATGTGCTGATGAATTTGGTGCAGCTGCGATGCAGGTTGACCGGACACCAGGGGAATTTTATCAAATCGAATTTTTCCCGGATGGTGATCCCGTTCGTAGTGAAGATTGTCTGTATCTTAATGTATGGACATCAGCAGCGGGAGAAACTGATGCTAAACTTCCGGTTGCCATGTGGATCCACGGTGGTGGTATGAGGCAAGGTTTTGGACACGAAATGGAGTTCGATGGAGAAGCGCTGGCAAAACGCGGTGTAATACTTGTAACAATAAATTATCGTTTGGGACTTAGTGGTTTTTTTGTTCATCCCCTCCTTACTAAGGAAAGTAAACATAACAGTTCAGGAAATTATGGAATTCTGGATCAACTGACAGCACTAAAATGGATTAACAAAAACATCCGGCAATTTGGAGGCGATCCCAACAATGTCATGATATTCGGACAGAGCGGCGGTGGCCGGAGCGTTCAAACACTATGTGCTTCTCCCCTTACAAAGGATCTGGTTCATAAGGCGGTTATTCACAGCAGCCTCTATTCATTCCCGGGAACAGGTAGCGGAACATCGGGAGGTAACCAGCAACCTCTTCTGGCAGAACTGGAGAAACTTGGTAAAGATGTTCTGGATTACGGTAATATAAAAACTCTTGAAGAAATGCGGGCGATTTCCCTGGACGAACTGCAAGATCTTATAACAAGATATTCAAAAGAGAAAAATACAAGTGCGAGTTTTATTTTTAATATAGACAATTACCTGACAATCGGCAACTTCCCCGATCTGGCTGCAACAGGTAAAATACTGGATATTCCTTATATGATCGGTTATTGTGGCGATGATATTAAAATAGCGGATGGTACCGGCACTATGGGAAGTACCATTAAGGCTTTTAGTCTTGCTATTGAAAAACATGGTCATAAACCTGCGTTCTGCTATCTCTTTGATCGTAAAATGCCTGGTGATGACGCGGGGGCTTTTCACTCTTCAGAATTGTGGTATATTTTCGGAACTTTAGACAGATGCTGGAGACCATTGACTCCAGCTGACTATCTCCTGAGCGAAAAGATGATGAATTACTGGACCAATTTCGCTAAAACAGGTGATCCGAACGGAAAAGGTTTATCATTATGGGAGAGATGTTCAGAGAACAATAATTATTTTCACCTGTTCAATATCGAATAGCATGGGCATTGCATGTAACTCCCCTGCTTATTTTTCAGAATATGCTCAGGCCAAGCAATTTTTGCCGGGGATGATATTCCTGAAACTGGTTTGTCCCAAGTTTACACTTTTTCAATAAAAGAAAAAGCCCGTACTTTTTGTCAGATTATCGGGCTTTTCTTTGAAAAATATCTCTTTACTTCCTGGGGGAAACGCCCTCGTATTTTGGAGTGTCAGTCATGGTGCAGATTGCTTTTTCCTCATCTGCATCGAAAACCATAAATTCAGGAACCTCAGGAGTATAAGGAGTCCAGACACCACCACCTTTCCCGTTCGGATCTCCATACTTGGCGAAATTGGTCCAGAAATCGACAATCTTAAGGCTCAGTTCCTCGTCTCCTGCCGTGAAAGGCCTCCAGCTGTGCCTGAACGAATGGAAAACATACCACAAATCAGAGGAGTGGAAAGCCCCATTCTCATCACCCGGCAGCTGGCGTCTGAATAAATAGGCATATGCAGGCTTGCTGCTTTTTTCTGCCCGCAGCGCACAGAAATCTCCGATAGCTCCTGTTGCATCTCTGCTATCATTGGCAGTCATTCCAAATATATATGGTATGTCTGCAATCTCGTTAGCGACTGCCACATCATAGAAAGTGCCTGTCAGGAAATAATCGTCGACAATCCGACTCCACATAACGCTTTTTTTGGTGGCTGCAGTGTAATCAGCCGACATTTGGCGAAGATCCCCGAACGACAGAGCACGCATTTCTTCAAGTGTAGTCTTATTAAAATAGTCCATCATATTCTTGTTGGCAAGCTGGGCGGTATCGAGCGGGACCCCCGGGGCAGAGCTCAGACCACCGCCACTCATGCTTATAGCATGGCTGATAAGGTTCTTTGACAGTGGAGAAGCGCATAATGACTGAACGCTGCCGGCGCCAGCACTCTGGCCGAAGATTGTTATATTGTCAGGATCGCCGCCAAACTGCTCAATATTATTATGGATCCATTTAAGTGCTGCAACCTGGTCTAGTAAGCCATAATTGCCCGACACACCATGGGGGCTTTCAGCCGACAATAGAGGATGTGAAAAGAATCCTATTGAACCGAGACGATAAGTTATTTGTACCAAAATTACACCACGTGAAGCCCAATCCTCACCGCCATCCATTTCCGGTTCATAGGCAAAGCCTTCACGTAAGCCTCCACCATGTATCCACATTGCAACAGGGAGTTTCTTACCTGTTTTGCCTGCTGCAGGTGTCCAGATATTCAGGTAAAGGCAGTCCTCGGTAAACGGAACAGAGCCGCTGGCACGCCATTCCCTGCCGTAAAAACTCTCGGGGTCCCATGTTGTTTGAGAGGCAGCATCGCCGTATGTGTCTGCCACCTTTACGCCTTCCCAGGGTATTACAGGTTGCGGCTCTTTCCAGCGCAGGTCGCCAACGGGAGGGGCTGCAAAAGGAATACCCTTATATGCAATAATACCCTTCGTCGGGGTCTGTACGCCGATTACTTCGCCGCCTTCAATTTTCAATACTGGATTCGAATCACTGCATGAGGCCACTGCCAGTGCCACGAACATCAAAGTAATTAAAGATAGGTTTTTCATAAAGCACCAGGTTTTTTATTGTTTATAAATTGTTTTAGTTAGTTGAATTGAAATAATCAGTTATAAATCAGTCTAAATATACTTGCAACAGGGGCTGTCTAAAAAGCAATGTTTTAGACGCCCCATTGCTATTTACCTTTATACAGGAATAGCTTTGCGTGCTTCCCTGTCGGGATCATTCTTAACTTCCGGGACATCATTTAATATCATAACCTCTCCGTTTTCACCTGTATATCTTGGCCAGGCAGGCAATCCTCCATTATCAGGATTTCCTGTTTTCATGAATTGAAGGAGAGCTCCTGACATTTTCTCTGATAGTTTTCTTGGTCTTGCACCTCCTCCGGTATGTGTAAGCATAAGGTCGGTGTTATAGAACCAGTGACAGATATCTGAACAATGGAATGCGCGTAATCTGCCATCGAACAGGGGTGGCTGCCAGCAGAACCAGGCGTTATAAACAGGAGCTGATTGTTTTGATTTGGCATTTGCAAGAGCAACAGCATTCTGACGGTTACTGGTTACCATCGACCATATTTCCACCGGTTTCTTGTCAGGGAAAGCTTTTACATAGGCATTGACAATCTCTTCAGCTTTATCGCCGAACCCTGCCCTGTTCCTTGCCGAGGTCTTTACTCTTTCTATAACTTCCGGGAGTGTGATATTCTCAAGAACAGAGTCTGTGCGGCTTGGAGCTGTTTCATTCATTGTTGAACAAATTATCAATGGAACATCCGCTGCAGTCGGTGATGCTTCAGGGAAAAAAGGATGTTGAGGAATAATTCTTCCATCCATTACCGGGCTGAAACCGCCCCGGCGGGCACCTGAGTCTGCAGAGATTGATTCACTTGCAAGTTTTGAGGCTGCCTTGTTGGCTATAACTAAATATTCCTGCCAGGGTATCTCCTGAAGTTTACCGATCTCATCCGCCTTCAACCCGGCTTCTTTCAGGACGTAAGCACCCAGTTTTTCGGAATATTCCTTTTCACCGGCTCTTAAGCTCCCTCCACTGAGAACAACACCTTTATGAAAAAGCCCCTTGGCTGCAGGCATGGCTGTAAGAGTGGTTACCTTGGAACCTCCTCCTGATTGTCCAATTATAGTGACACTACCGGGATCACCTCCGAAGGCTTCAATATTATCACGAATCCATTCCAGTGCAGCTACAAGATCAAGCATTCCAACATTGCCCGATGCTGCAAATTTCTCACCTCCGGCTGCAGCAAGGTCTGTAAATCCCAAGGCACCCAACCTGTGGTTGACTGATACAAATACGGCATCAGCTTTCCGGGCAAAATTTTCCCCTTTATAACCATCTTGTTCAATCGCGTTCCCGCTGGTGAAACCTCCGCCGTGCAGCCAGACTATGACAGGCCTTTTCTTTCCGTCATTAATTCCGGGAGTCCAGACATTTAACCTTAGGCAGTCTTCACTAACATCATCATAATTCCATGAATCGACAAACGCAGAATATGCATTTGCATATCTGTTTTCCATATTCTGAGGAGCAGAGTTGCCCCACCATACTGCCGGGAAAATATCTGTCCAGGGTGCCGGTTTCTGCGGAGGCATGAACCTGTTTGGTCCTGAAGTGTCAGCTCCGTAAGGTATCCCCAGGAAAAAAAAGATATCCCTGAGCTTATAACCTCTTACTTTGCCATATTGTGTATCAGTGACAGCAATATTGTCGCCGATAAAAAGAATCTGACCATTATCTTCCTGTCCGCCAGTTCCCGGGGACACGCAAGATGACACTGTTGATGCTACAGTCCCTAAGGCAAGTCCGGTAGCGCCGGTACCCATTGTTTTGATAAAGACACGTCGATTCGGTTTCATAGTAAATAATTTTGTTGAATAATGCTAGTGTTCACCAAAAATATTAAATTATTGATATAAATCATCCAGCCGGGTTCTCGATCGCTGGCTTTTGTAGTAAATCGGTTTTAAAACCGGACCAACACCAGATCTTTCGATAAGCTATTTCTGGTGCCCATCTAAAATAGTTGATGAAAATATGTTTAATAAAAAGCTTTTGGGATTGATCCATAAAGACGGAAATTTCTTCTTTAGCTCGACGGTAATTAATAATAAATTCGTAATACGCATCGCTATTCTTTCTTTCAGGACCAAATTGAGAACAGTTGACAAAGCTATTGAAATAATAAACAATTTAAGGTTGAATCTG
>CAYNRI010000048.1:4697-19666 GCA_964399575.1 uncultured Rikenellaceae bacterium | reverse complement strand
GCAATTATCGCCTCAGGTTTCGGCGGACAACCTGGGATATATGCATCTACCGGTATAATTTTGTCGACCGGGCCTGCAAAAGTGATCCCTTCTGCAAAGATCCCTCCCGTGCAGCCGCATGCTCCGATAGCAACAACAAGTATTGGCTTTGGTGCCTGTTTATATATTTCAAGCAGCCGTTCTTTATCTCGCTTATTGATTGAACCATTTACAAGAAGCACATCAGCATGCCGTATACTTCCCACAAGCAGGATACCGAAACGTTCCAGATCGTGCCTTGGTGTGAGGCAGTCAAGGATCTCAATATCGCAATTGTTGCAGGAGGCACCTCCGAAGTGGAAGACCCATAACGATTTTCTGAAACAATAGTCTTTAAATCCCACAATAAAACATTTAATATCCCAATGAAATCAACACTATAGCAATTACTGCCAGCAGGTTCATCCATATCATAAAGAAGCTTACTGCCTGCTTTATCTTTATCCTCGGGTTGGTGTTCCTGATGAGAGTAAGCAGAAGCACAATGCCAAGGACTTTTAATACTGTCCATAATATATGGATGCCTTCAAACCTGAATCCACCGGCCAGCAGTGCAATAAGAAAGGCCGGAAGGACAAAAAGCATTATATACTTTGCAAGTTTTATCATTGCATAAGCGGCTCCCGAGTATTCAATGAATATCCCTTCAGATATCTCTGTTTCAGCTTCCGGCATGTCGAAAGGAACAAAAGCCAGTTTTGCCTGGATACAGAAGATAGCGACAATGAACAACAGTATACCCGATATACTGCCTATGAAAGCATTTCCTTCCTTCTGGATACTTATTACTGAATCGAGATCGAAATTTTGTCCTGCTTTCATAATGACTGCTGCTATCACAAGCAGGAAGGTAAGTTCATAGCTGAGTATAAGTTTCATTTCTCTTGAACTGCCCACCGCAGCAAGAGGATTACCGGAAGCAAGTGAACCCGCTATGTATGAGAATGACGGTATTGTCAGCAGGTAAAAGATGACAATCAGATCGCCCCTGAAACCTGTAGTAAAACCGAACAGAGGCAGCAGGATGAAAACACCGGCCATTGTTGCTCCGAATACGGCAAAGATTGGAGCAAGCAGGAATACAAAAGGCGATCCATGTTTTGGTAATATTGTTTCCTTAACAAGCAGAAGCTTGAAGAAATCGTAGAATGGCTGCAGGACTGGCGGCCCTTTCCTGAACTGCACCCTGGCAGTGATCTTCCTGTCGAACCAGGACAGCAATGCTCCTGTGATCCCGACAAAGAGCAGGCCGGGGAAGACAAAGAAGTAAAAAAGGTTTGCTGCCATATTACAGATTTTCAGAGTATAATAAATCTCTTATAAGTACTTTTTCATTGAGCCTGTAAATATTGTTCTCAGGTGCTTCATCCTGATCCGTCATAATAACAGTTCCTTCCGGTGATTCCGCAATGAATCTTTTAAGATCATCCTCATCCTTCAGATCATAAAACAGATCCTTATTCCTGTGATGTTTGAAGAAATCAGTCATCATTGTACCGAAGGGGCAGATAGTAACACACGATTTGCATGAGACACAGAGGTTTGTATGTCTTGTTATAAGCCCTTCCTCATCCTTTTCAAGAGCATCTGCAGGGCAGACTGTAATACAGGGGGCATCTTGGCACCGACGGCATGTATACCTGAAGATCGCCAGTTCCCTGATTGTCTTCAATCCGTTTGAATTGGCTGAGGTGTAATATAATGCCTCAGGAAGCAGCTGATCAGGATTGGCCGTCATAGCAGCTCTGAGCTTTATCATATCGATCAATATCTTTCCGGCCATTTCAGCTCCAGATATCAGGTTGATCCTTGATTTCAGTATATGTAAAGACAGGTCCGTCCTTGCATACAAAATATTTTCCCATCATGCAATGACCGCATTTACCGAGGCCGCACGACATGTTCTTTTCCATCGAAAGGTATATCTGTTCGTCCCTGTATCCCATTTCCAGGATCCTTATTGTCCCAAACTTCATCATTATCGGAGGTCCGCATATTACTGCGACAGAGTTTTCAATGCTGACTTTTACTTTATCGAGGAGAACTGTTGCAACTCCTACAGATTCGTTCCATTCCTCATCTGCTTTGTCAACAGTGCGATAAGCTTCAAAATTATCAATAGAGTTCAGCCTGTTGAATAAAGGCTTATAGATGCAATCAGATGGTGTCTTTGAACCGTAGCAAAGGATTACTTTTATGATCTTGTCTTTATAATGTTCAAGAGCATAAAGCAGTGAACGGATAGGTGCAAGTCCGCATCCGCCACCCAGTATAAGCACCTCCTTGCCAAAAAATTTGTCTACCGGATAACCTCTCCCGAACGGCCCCCGGATGCCCATATAAGCACCAGGTTTAAGATTATGCATATATTCGGTGACATAACCGGTTTTCATGACAGTCACTTCAAGCTTATCTGTTATGACTGGTGAGGATGAAGGTGTGAAAGGTGCTTCACCTATGCTATCGACTGATAATTCAATAAACTGGCCGGTTTTGAAGGCGAATTCTTTTTCTGGTACAAGAACAAATGTTTTTATCAGAGGTGATTCATCGATCACTTCTGTCAGTTTTGCTTTTATTGGTTTATATATATTACCGTTATTATGCATAAATCTCTTAAGCAAGTTCCATGAATAATTCATTCTTATTTATTTTCCCGATGCATGCTTCAATGCATCTTCCGCATCCGGTGCATGCAAGAGAATTGAATCTTTCCGGTCTCCAGACATATTTACACATATACCTGTTTCTGAACCTTTGAGGTAATTCAGACAGGCTATCCTCTCCTCCGGCAACCCTTTCAAAACCCGGGTATTGACAAGCATCAAGCTGCTTGATCTTTTCAAATCCCGGTTTATCAATAAGGAGGAAACAGGTACAGGTAGGACATATTGTTGCACATGCTCCGCATGAAACACATTTTGCGGAATATTTTTCCCAGATATCTTTTTTTGCTTCAGAAACTAAGATTCCTGTTCTTGTATAATCAGGCAGCCCTTTATTTGCTTCTTTAAGCAATGATTCGGTTGATGCATGTTTTTCTTCAAGATATTCCGCTAAACTTTTATCGTCTGGAGTGACCGCAGAAGTTATTGTATTTAAAAATTCCGCCCCTTTTGTACTCAGAATTCTGAAAAAAATCTTGCCGTCTTTTTCAAATATTGACAGATCCGCAATAGCAGCAGGATAGGGTTTAACGCCATATGAAAGACAGTGACAATGGTCCGCTATACCGAAACAGTCAGCTGAGATTAGAATAGTATTCTCTCTTTTGCTTTTGTAGAATATGTCTTTAAAATCTTCATCAAGGTACATCTCGTCAAGAATCCCCAGGCCTTCAACATCACAGTTAGGTGTACCGATTATTATTCTGGGATTCTCATGATTGTTTATTTCTGTTACATTTTCCTTAACAGGTAAAAAGAAGGTTTTTAAGGGAGTTACAGGTTTAGGCTTGTTATAAGATATGCGATTTACATTTGATTCAGTAATTAATTCATAATCAAGGCAGTTTAAATTCTCTGTGGCAGCGTAGATCAGATGCGATACTGATAAACTTCTAAGTTTATCATTCCATTCTTCCTTATTAATGCATCTGAAATTAAGCATAATGTGATAAGATTCACATATAAATATATATTTAACATTTAAAAATATCAATAAAAAACAATATAATTTTGCAATAAGATTTTTAAAAAATAATTAAATTAATGTAATTCAATATAATAAAGTAATAATATATTCAATAAAAATTATTTATTTTGCATATTGAAGAAAGATATAAATGAAATTGATGTGAAAAAAATCACAAAATATGTAATAAAAAACAGCCTTAAAAGGATATTCCTCTACAGGGCATGTCTTGTAAGGCTCAGGCTGATGGGTGTTAAGAAGGTGTTTTCATATACTCTAGCAAATGAGACAGGAGTTACATCAGAACAGGTCCGGAAGGATTTCTCTGAATTCAATATTAAGGGGAATAAGCGCGGAGGTTATGAAATAGACGAGCTGCTGGATGTAATGGAGAATATTTTTCATCGCAACAAGGACCATAATATAGTACTTGTCGGCATGGGTAACCTGGGTATCGCCCTTTCAAAATACAGCAAGTTCGTTCAGCGTAACATGAATATTGTCGCAACTTTTGATATTGATCCCTTCAAACAGAAGGTGCGGTCAGGCATCCCGGTCTACTCACCGGGCCGTCTGAAGGAGATAATAAACCGCTTCAGGGTAAAAGTTGCAATTTTAGCTGTACCTGAGATCTCGGCCCAGGAGATTACAGACCAGCTGGTGGGACTTGGTATAAAAGGCATCGTGAACTTTGCACCGGTACTGTTGAAAGTGCCCTCAGATGTAATAGTCAATAACGTGAACCTCTGCGATGAGCTTGAAAGCGTAATATACTATGTCCATAAGCAGATAAAAGCCGAAGGATCTAAAAACCTTGAGTTATTATACAGGGATATGAAATATTGATCAGGGGACTGGTACAGGGAGTAGGTTTTCGTCCTTTTATCTGCAGACTTGCTGCAGAGCATAACCTGTCAGGAGAGGTCGATAACAGATCCGACGGTGTGTCTGTGATAATACAGAGTGATCTTAAAAGCGCAGACCGCTTCCGCAGGGCAATCCTGGCGAATGCACCCCCGGCATCACAAATCAAAGCAATTGAAATTGCTTCAAAACAAATACGTGACTATTCTAAGTTCTCAATTGCTGACAGTAAAAATATTGATGATCAGATTACTGAAGTAAGCCCTGATATAGCTGTCTGCAATGATTGCCTGAATGATATTGTAAATGATCCTTACAGAATCAATTACCCCTTTGTAAATTGCACTAATTGCGGTCCCCGTTTTTCAATAATTGAGGAGCTTCCCTATGATCGTCCCAAAACAACTATGAGAAGCTTCGGTATGTGCAGCCACTGTGAATCGGAATATAATGATATCCTGAACCGCCGTTTCCATGCACAACCAGTTGCATGCAATTACTGCGGGCCAGTGTATACTTACAGGGATTATTCAATTTCCTTTTCCGATATAAATTTAATTACTATAAATATTTCTTACCAGATAGCTGAAGGTAACACAGTAGCAATAAAAGGTCTTGGAGGTTATCACCTTGTTTGTGATGCCCTTAACAATGATGCTGTATTAAGACTGAGAAAGCGAAAACAGCGGGATGCAAAACCTTTTGCAGTAATGTTCAGGAATATTGATGCTGTAAAGGATTATTGCCTTTTAAATGATACAGAAGAGCGGGAGATAATCTCCTGGCGCCGTCCGGTTTTGATACTCAAACAGAAAAAAACATTATCCTTCAGTGTGAGCAACGGCCTTGACACTACCGGTGCACTGCTCCCTTACATGCCGGTTCATTATATGATTTTCAATAAACTACAGACTCCAGCACTTGTATTTACTAGTGGCAATATTTCAGAAGACCCGGTGATAATTGATGATAAAAAGGCAGAGTCGGAATTTCAAAACATCGCAAATGCATTTCTTTCTTATAACCGCGAAATTTTAAACAGGGTAGACGATTCTGTTGTCAGAATAATAAACAGTAAGCCTTCCGTAATCCGACGCTCTCGGGGCTATGTGCCAAGGCCCCTTGATCTGACAGTAGATGTTGAGGGGATAATTGCTCTCGGTGCTGAACAGAAGAACACTTTCTGTATTGGCAAAGGACACCAGGCAATAATGAGCCAGCACATCGGAGATCTTAAAAACAAGGCTACCTATGAATTTATGAGAGAGTCAGTCGGGCGCTTCTCAAAGCTTTTCAGGTTCAGGCCCTCATTCATCGCCTGCGACCTTCATCCTGATTATCTGTCATCAGGATATGCTGAATCCCTTGAATATGAGTTCGATATACCTTTAATAAGAATTCAGCACCACCATGCACATATTGCATCATGCATGGCCGAACATGGAATTGAGGACAAAGTCATCGGGATCTGTTTTGATGGTACCGGATATGGCACGGATAATAATATATGGGGTGGTGAATTCCTTATTGCCGATATGAATTCATTTAATCGCTATACCCATCTTGATTATATCCGTTTACCAGGCGGCGATAAGGCTATAGAAGAACCCTGGAGGACCGGACTGTCACTTATTCACAGGTATCATGGCAGGGAATTCGATGTCAGGGCAGTTCCGGGATTCAGGCAAATTGATGATGAGAAGATCAGGATTGTCATGGAGATGCTTGAAAAGGATATCAATTCGCCTTTAACATGCGGAGCCGGACGTTTTTTTGATGCTGTCTCAGCAATACTCGGGCTGTGCCCTTCTGCTTCATATGATTCTGAAGCACCCATGTTGCTTGAGGCTGTATGCGATTTCAAAACAGATGAATTCTATCAATTTCAGACTGATGATACTGTTTCCTTAGAAGAGACTTTAAATGGCATTATGAAGGATCTGTCTCAGGAGACTGTTCTGGTAATAGCAGCAAAATTTCACAACACAATCGCTCATATTATCCTGGAAGTTTCTGAGAAAATAAGGAGAGATTCAATGCTTGACAGAGTAGTTCTTTCAGGCGGGGTTTTTCAGAATAAATACCTGACCGAAAAAGCAGTAAGCCTTCTTGCAAGCAAAGGCTTTAATGTATATTTAAATCACCAGGTGCCTTCGAATGACGGAGGAATTTCCCTGGGACAACTTGTGATAGCTTCTAAAATATTGAAATAATGTGTCTTAGTATACCCGCAAGGATAGTATCGATAAAAGGTGACATGGCTGAAGTCTCAGCCGGCGGAACTATTTTTAAAGCCGGATTGCAGATGATCCGTGATGCAAAACCTGGTGATTACATCCTGCTTCATGCAGGTTTTGCAATTCAGAAAATCAGTGAGGAGGAAGCTGAAGAGACGCTCCGTATCTTCAGGGAGATCCATGACTCTAACAACAGGTGATACTGTATGAAATATATTGATGAATACAGGGACAGTGAACTTATCGGGAAACTGGCTGAAGAAATTAAAAGATCGGTCAGAAAGGATTATGTTTTCATGGAAGTATGCGGAGGACACACAAATGCAATACACAGGTTTGGCCTGCTTTCTCTTCTGCCGTCTGAGATACGGCTTGTCTCAGGACCCGGTTGCCCTGTCTGCGTCACAGGAAGGGATCTTATCGACAAGGCCATTGCCTGTTCAGCAATGAATGATGTGATAATCGCTACTTTCGGAGATCTTGTTAGGATTCCCGGCTCAGTTTCATCGCTTGAAAGAGCAAAGCGGGAAGGGGCGGATGTCAGGATCGTGATTTCGCCATCTGAAGCGCTCGATATTGCCGGTTCAAATCCCGGCAGAAGAGTAATTTTCCCCGGAATCGGTTTTGAAACAACTGCCCCTGGTACTGCGGTTACAATTATTGATTCACAAAGAAAGAAGACTGACAACTTCTATGTTCTGAGTGCACACAAGATAATGCCCCCGGCCATGGATGAAATAATACGGGATGGTACTATAATTGACGGCTTTATTTGTCCCGGTCATGTTGCAGCCATAACAGGCTCAGAAATATTTGACTTCATTCCGCTAAAATATAAATTAGCCTGCGTTGTCACAGGTTTTGAGCCTGCAGATATCCTGATGTCAGTTCTTATGCTTTTGAGACAGGTCAACAATGATGAAAAAAAAGTTGAAATTCAGTATAAAAGAGTAGTGACTGAAAAGGGTAACATCCTGGCAAAGAAATATATGAATGAAGTATTTGAACCTTGTGATGCCTGGTGGAGAGGTTTCGGGATCATTCCCGGCAGCGGATTGAAGATAAGAGAGGAATACAGGAACCATGATGCCGAAACATTAATTCCCCGATCAGAGATGAGGCATGATACAGAGGATAGCAATTGTATTTGCAGCGACATACTGAGAGGTTTAAAAATGCCATCAGACTGTTTGCTTTTTGGAAGGAAATGTGTACCTGAAAACCCTTCCGGCGCATGTATGGTATCAATGGAGGGAACGTGCAATACCTGGTATAGATACAGACAAAATGGATGAGGTAGTAACAATAGGTCATGGCAGCGGAGGGAAGCTTACCCGTAAGCTTATTGAAGATGTTTTCAGAAAGAACTTCGGTATCCCTGAACCACTTACTGATTCAGCTTTGATCGCCTCCGCAGGGGAATCCCTTGCTTTTACAACAGATTCTTATGTTGTCGATCCGCTGTTCTTTCCGGGTGGCAATATCGGGAAGATTGCAGTGTGCGGTACTGTTAATGACCTGGCTGTTGCAGGAGCCGTACCAAAATTCCTTTCAGCTGCCTTTATTATCGAAGAAGGCTTTCCTGTTGCTGATCTCAGGACTATTGCTGAATCAATGGCGGAAGAGGCTGAAAGAGCAGATATAAAAATAGTTACAGGTGATACAAAGGTTGTTGAAAAAGGTAAATGTGATGGCTTGTTCATTACTACATCCGGTATCGGGATTTTAAAACCGGGATATGAACATATAAGTACAGGAAGCAGGATCAAGCCTGGTGATAAGCTTATTGTAAGCGGGTCCCTTGGCAACCATACCCTGGCGGTGCTTGGTGCCCGCAATGAACTGGACTTCAGTATTCCCGTAATTTCCGACTGCACTTCCCTTAATCATATGATAGCTTCTGTGCTTGATTCGGGAAGAGAGATACTTTTCATGAGAGACCTCACGAGAGGCGGACTTGCAACAGTATTGAATGAACTTGCCGGAATTGTGGATATGCATATATTGATAAAAGAGTCACTTATCCCTGTTGATGAACCGGTCAGGGGATTGTGTGAAATGCTTGGTTTTGATCCCCTCTACCTGGCTAATGAGGGTAAAGTGCTTTTTGTTGTACGAAGCATTGATGCTCAGTATGTTAAGGATAAGCTAAGGTCAGATCCGGCCGGATACTCTTCAGAAATAATAGGAGAAATACTTCCTGAAAGGAGAGGCCGGGTCAGTCTTAAGACATCTGTCGGAGGTGAGAGGATCCTCGATATGCTTTCAGGCTATCAGATTCCCCGGATATGTTAAGATATTAATAAGTTATGCATGAACTTGCCATTGCAGAAGATCTTGCGGCAATAGTGCTCGCAGAAGCTGATAAAGCAGGATTATCTGAAGTAAACCGGATAAATATCGCTTTCGGACAAATGGTCCAGATAGTTCCCGACATATTCCGTTTTGCCTTCAGGGAGGCGGTAGCCGGTACTGTTGCAGAAGACTCGGAAATAGATATTGAAATAATACCGGTAAAGATGAGATGTTCAGTTTGCGGAGAAGATTTCATCGTTGATGACAATAAGTTTGCCTGTAGCAAATGCAGTTCAACAGATATCGTACTGGTACAGGGAAAAGAATTATTAATTAAAAGCATTGAGGGAGAATAGTCATGGAAATTAAAATAATGAGGAACATCCTTGACAGGAATCAGAACAAAGCTGATGAAATCAGAGATCTTCTTGCTTCTCACGGTATTATTATGGTCAATATAATAAGCTCTCCCGGAGCTGGCAAGACTACACTGCTTGAATGTATATGTCAGGAGATCGGCAAGGAGTTCAGGATAGGCATTATAGAGGGAGATATTACTACAGATCTTGATGCTCAGCGACTTAAGAAATATGACATACCGATAGTTGTAATAAATACTGAAGGTGGCTGTCATCTTGATTCCCACAGCATTTCAAAAGTGCTCGGTTCTTTCAGCCTTAAGGATATTGATGTTTTGTTCGTTGAAAATGTCGGAAACCTGATCTGCCCTTCACAATTTGACCTTGGCGAAACATTCAAGCTGGCTGTCGTCAGCACTGCAGAGGGAGACGATAAGCCTGCCAAGTATCCGATGCTTTTCAGGGAAGCTGAAGCAGTAATACTGAATAAGACTGACTTAATTCCCTATACAAATTTCAATATCGGGAAATTCAGATCCGATCTTCGCAACATAAACGCCGGTGTGCCATTGTTTGAAGTCTCCTGTACCCGGGGTGATAATATGAAAACCTGGTATGAGTGGATAAAAACCAGACTTAAGTCCTAAGTAATCCGCAATACTCACTCTCATTATTTTAGTTACATGTTTTTATCTGCGCGGGTGCATAATCCTTATTTTCCGAGGGGCATCCGGTGGATACATGAAGATGATTCTTTTGTTTAGTTTAATTCTAAATTAGGATGAATGAGAATAATTATAGTATTTGAAAAGTATTGTTATTAAATTAACAGCCGATTTAAAGAAAGAAAATTTAAAAAATTCCATTATCTAACTATTTAAAAATCAATAAGAAATGTACCAGATTGGAAATCTTGTTAAGGAATTATCCGACAAGCATGGTCGTGCAAGAGAGAGTCTTATGCCTATACTCCAGGGTATAGTGGAAAAGCATAACTATCTTACTGATGAGGCTATGGTTGAAGTTGCTAAGGAGTTGGATATTTCGGCAGCTGAAGTCTACGGAACGGCTTCATTTTATACTTTTCTCGATACCCAGGTGAGAGGCAAGTATGTAATAAGGGTTTGTAAAACAATAACATGCTCAATGAAGGGGAAGGGTGAGATAATCCAGGTCCTCGAGGATATGCTGAAGATTAAAGTCGGCGAGACTACATCCGACAGGCAATTCAGTCTTATTGAGACAAACTGTATCGGATGGTGCCATAAAGCTCCGGCGATGCTTATAAATGAGATGCCGTACACAGAGCTTACTCCTGAAAAAGTGGTGGAGATAATTAAAGGTTATATGCAAAAAAAATAATATCCTGAACAATGGAAAACAAAGGACTTAACAAAGTTGATCTGATATTCGAGAAGATCGATCCGAAAGAAGTATTAACAAAAGCCCATAAACTATCACCGGAAACAATAATTCAGCAGATTCTTGATTCAGGTTTGAAAGGACGTGGCGGTGCCGGATTCCCTACCGGACTGAAATGGAAATATACAGCAGCTGTTAAAGAACCTGATAAGTATGTTGTATGCAATGCTGACGAAGGTGAGCCCGGGACTTTCAAGGACAGGGAGATCCTTGACAGGGTTGCTTACAAAGTGTATGGCGGTATGGTCATAGCCGGAAAAGCTATTGGTGCAAAGAAAGGGATAGTTTACCTCAGGGGTGAGTACAGGTTCCTTCTGCCTCAGCTTATGAAAGAGCTTGAATCATTTCACAAAATGATAAAACAGATAGGTTATGATTTTAAAATCAATTACTGCCTTGGAAGCGGCGCATACATATGCGGTGAAGAGAGTGCACTTTTTGAATCAATCGAGGGTGGACGCGGTGAACCCCGTAATAAGCCGCCTTATCCTACAACATCAGGTGTTTTCGGAAAACCCACTTCAATAAATAATGTCGAGACTCTTGTAACTGCAATGATGGTCCTGACACACGGACCTGAATCCTATAGTCAGCTTGGTACAAAAGACTCAAGAGGATCAAAGGTCTTCTCAATCTCAGGCGATACACCAACCCCGGGCATTTTCGAGCTGGAACTTGGAATGTCAGTTCAGGAGTTTGTGAATGAGTTCGGCGACGGAGATACCAAAGCTGTTCAGGTGGGAGGTGCTTCAGGCTTCTGCGTGCCAAGGAAAAAATTTGAAAATACAATAATCGGTTTTGAAGGTGTTCCTACAGGTGGTTCAATGAAACTGTTCAACAGTTCACGATCAATGTATAACGTGCTTCATAACTATCTGGATTTCTTTGCTGAAGAATCATGCGGACAATGTACCCCGTGCAGGGTAGGCTGCCAGCAGCTCCTCAGGGGTGTTGAAAAGGTTAAGAAAGGTGAAATGAAATCAACCTATCTTAATGAACTGCTGAAGCTTGCCGATACAATGAAAGTTGCTTCAAAATGCGGACTCGGACAATCAGTCGGAAACGCCTTCAGAACAATAGTTGAAAATTTCAGGGAAGAGATCATTTACTAACTACTAAAATATTTTTTAATAATGATAAATCTCAATATTAATAATCAGAGAGTTTCAGTCCAGCCGGGAACAACAGTACTGGAGGCTGCAAAAAAACTCAATATAAATATCCCGACATTATGCAACCATCCCGACTTGTGTGTAGCAGGCAACTGCAGGGTTTGCGTGGTGGAACAGACCGGAGCCAGGACTCTTATTGCCGCCTGTGCGATGCCTGTTGCAGAAGGAATGGATATTCATACAAACACGCTGAAAGTGAGGAATGCAAGGAAACATATCGTTGAGCTCCTTCTTTCAGAACACCGGTCCGATTGTACTAAATGCTATAAGAACCAGAAATGCGAACTTCAGGCTCTTGCGAATGAGTTTGCTTTTGGTGATACAATTTTTCTTGATCTTGTTGCAGACAGGCCTTATACGATCGACAGGTCTTCTCCTGCATTCCTGAAAGATGACAGTAAATGTATCAGGTGCCAGCGCTGTGTAAGAACATGCACGGAATTACAGCATATCTCAGCTATAGCAGTTGCAAATAAAGGGTTGCATCAGAAGATCTCATCTTTCCACGATCGTCCTATGAGCCATGTTGTCTGTACCAACTGCGGACAGTGCGTGAACCGCTGTCCAACCGGAGCTCTTGTTGAGAAGACCTATATCGACCAGGTATGGGATGCAATATATGATACTGATAAATACGTGGTAGTTCAGACTGCTCCTGCAGTACGCGTTGCTCTTGGCGAAGACCTTGGATACGACCCGGGTGAAAGGGTAACAGGGAAAATGGTGACCGCCCTTCGTCAGCTTGGTTTTGACTCTGTGCTTGATACCGACTTCAGCGCTGATCTTACTATAATGGAAGAAGGTACAGAACTTCTGACAAGATTAAAGAAAGTACTGGTAGACGGGGATAAGAAGACAAAAATACCTATGTTTACTTCTTGCTCGCCAGGTTGGATAAAGTTTATTGAACATAAATACCCTGAATTACTTGGTAATCTGTCAACTTGCAAATCACCGCAACAGATGTTCGGAGCACTCGTAAAGACCTTCTTTGCATCAAAAAAGAAGATCGATCCAGCAAAGATTGTTTCAGTATCAATTATGCCTTGCACAGCTAAAAAATATGAAGCTGACAGACCTGAAATGAGATCAAGTGGATACAAGGATATTGATTATGTCCTCACCACAAGGGAACTTGCAGTAATGATCAAACAGGCTGGTATTGATTTCAGAAACCTTGAACCTTCACATTATGATTCAGTGATGGGAGAATCGACAGGTGCAGCAGTTATTTTCGGGGCTACAGGCGGTGTTATGGAAGCTGCTTTGCGTACTGCCTACGAAATAGTAACAGGGAGGGATGTTCCTTTCAAGAACCTGAATATCACTCCTGTAAGAGGTATGGAAGGGGTTAAGGAAGCAACTATTACGATAGAAGGCTGCCTCGACGACTGGAAATTCCTTGAAGGAGCACAATTAAATGTTGCTATTGCGCATGGATTGACAAATGCAAATAAACTGATGAAACTTGTAAGTCAGGGTAAAGCTTCTTACCACTTCATTGAAATAATGGCATGTCCTGGAGGATGTCTCGGAGGAGGCGGTCAGCCTATCCCGACAAGCATGGAGATAAGAAAGAACAGGATGAAAGCCATCTATTCCGAAGATGAACATATGGAGCTGCGTAAATCACACGAGAATCCGGATGTGATAGCAATCTACAAGGAGTTCCTTGGTAAACCAAACAGTCATGCAGCGCATGAATTGCTGCATACACACTATACCGAAAGGGAAAGCTATTAAATATCAGGAGGGTGTCTCAAAAGGACACCCTCTCTTTTTCAACATATTTCTAATCATGTCGTTCACTTATTATTGTCATCTGAAATTTACTTTTTTGTAAATTGCAGAAAAAAATACACAGACATGGACGCTAATTACACGTGGAAGACAAAATTTTTCAGCCGCAAATTTGAAATCTTCAGAAACGATATTAAATGCGGAGAAATAAGCAAAATGGCATTTTCACGTAATTCAACAGGAGAACTGAATGGGAAGCAACTATCTTTTGAAACAAAAAAACTGTTCAAGCCTTCTACCAGCATAATAAACCTTAAGGATGGTTCGGTTATCGGAAGCATTACACTCTTCCTTTTTAAAAGAAAATCACTTATAAAATACCGGGAAAAAGAATATACCTGGCAGTTCGATAACTTCTGGAATACCAGGTGGAGTGTGAACAGCGAATATGGACCCCAGGTCAAATATCATTGCACAGGACTTAAGGGAACAATAGATACATATACAAATGATGAAGTTATAATACTTGCCGGATTTTATCTGAGGAATTTTTTCAGGCAGCGATCTTCAGCAACTGCAGCAACCTGAAAAAATACACTGTGATAGTACATAATTGTTCGCGGCCGGCTAACTCTTCAGTTTCTTGAGCAGAAAGGCCATGTTCTCGCCAAGGACCTTCATTGTATTCATCCCCTCTTCATCTTTCAACACTTCACCTTTCTCTCTTCCGATCCCGATGTTCCAGTATGATGATCCTGGTATTATCATTTCATTTATGAGAAAGAAATGATTGATGCTGTCGAAAGCATGAATTGCACCTGCCCGCCTTACAGCTATCACCCCTGCACCAACTTTCCCTTTTAAAGCACTGCCCGCACCACGTATTGCGTATCCTGCAACATCAATAAGTGCTTTGGCCTGAGATGCGACATCGGCAAAATACACAGGTGCCCCGATTATTATCCCGTCTGCCTCAATTATCCTTTTTATGCAGCTGTTGATTACTTCATTATCCTGGTGACAACGGCCATCTTTTTCCTGTTTGCACTTCTGGCATGCGATGCAGCCGTTTACCTTCTTCCCGCCAAGCTGAAAAAAATCTGTTTCAATATCATTTGCCTCAAGAGCTTTGAAAACTTCTCTTATGAGCAGCTCAGTGTTGCCTCCTTTTCTCGGACTGCAGTTTATTCCAAGTACTTTCATTTTAT
>CAYNRI010000048.1:0-4597 GCA_964399575.1 uncultured Rikenellaceae bacterium | reverse complement strand
ATCCATATCGACATGGATGCCTTCTTTGCTTCTGTTGAGCAACTCGATAATCCTGAACTCAGGGGGAAACCAGTGGCAGTAGGAGGCAGCGGCGAAAGGCATGTTGTGGCTGCAGCAAGCTACGAAGCAAGAAAATTCGGGGTGCGCTCTGCTATGCCTTCAGTTACAGCCAGACGCCTATGTCCTGACCTGATATTTGTTAAACATCATTTTGAAAGGTATGAAGAGATCTCCGCCCAGGTGCTTCAGATATTACGGAACTATTCGGATCTTATGGAACCTCTCTCAATTGATGAGGCTTTCATTGATGTGACTAATGACAAAAAGAATATCGGATCAGCAACGATAATCGCCAGGGAGATTAAGAAGGAAATACGGAAAAAGACGGGACTGACAGCTTCTGCAGGTATATCATTCAATAAATTCCTTGCCAAGATGGCATCCGATATGAAAAAACCTGATGGTATGTTTGTTATCCTTCCTGAGGATGCAGAGAGATTTATTGAGGAATTAGCTGTTGAAAAATTTTTTGGCATTGGTAAGGTGACAGCCGAAAAAATGCATCAGCTGGGAATTCATAAAGGGAGCGATCTCAAAAAATGGGAACTTCCGGATCTGATAAGAAATTTCGGCAAAGCAGGGAAGTTCTATTATGATATATGCAGGGGTATTGATGAGCGTCCGGTTGAGGTTATTTCTGAAAGGAAATCGATTGGTACGGAGCTCACCTATGAGAAGGACCTTACAACAAGGTTTGAGATCATCGCCGAGCTTTACAAGATTGAAAAAGAGCTAATGGAACGGATGAGAGTTGCTGAAGCAAGAGGCAAAACAGTAACAATAAAAATTAAATTCTCGGATTTCAGACAGATCACACGCAGCAGGACACTTCCGGAATTCATACGTGACTTCGATGTTCTGCATAAGTGTGTAACCGAAATAAGGAAATCACTCGATCTTGCGGGCGCCAGGATAAGGCTGCTGGGAGTGAGTCTTTCAAACCTGGAATCGGAAGAGGAAGAAGGGGAGAGACAGCTGGATCTTTTTCTATAAAAGGCACAACGGCATTAAGGCTTTACGGCGTTACGTTTTAAAGGCGATGCGAATTCCGATTCAAGATTTTCAAAGAAGTCCCTGAGTATGTTGTACCTCTTCCTGTGCCTTGTTAGTAGTTCCTGATAAGTGTTGAAATTCTGTTCGAAATAGTTAAATCTTGATCCGGCATTTTTCAGTACAATCTGTGCGGTTTTTGCTGGTTCAACTCCCCTCGCCAGATAGATATCAAGGTACCTGTAGATACCGATGTAACCGAAAGCATCAAGGTCATCAGCTACTGACAAAAACAGAAAAAGCTTTCCGGGAACGGATGATTCTTTATATGATTTATTATCATGCGATTCAATGACAAGCAGAAGGTCAGCGAAATCAGCCGGATCCTGATTAATCCGTGAAAGGAATTCTTCACAAAGCTGCCTGCTGTATCTGCCGTGTTTCTCGCCTGGATCAATTGTCATCCCAATGTCATGAAGGTAACATGCTATAAGTAGTTTATCAGTGAGATCCTGGTCAATAGCCTGATCAGTAAGGCTGAGTAATTCCTGTGCATATTGCCACACTCTGCGATGATGAGACAGATCATGAGACCACAGCCCCGAATTTTTCCATTTGTCATGAAAGAACGATTCCAGGAGGCTCAGATATTTGTTTTCTGCAGCTGCTATGGAAGACGGCCAATGCACAATATATTATTAAATTAAACCTTAAGTTCAGATAGCATCTGAATCAGATAAACAAAAAAGCAAAAGACACTGCCTTTTGCTTTTGAACAGGAAGCATGGCAATTTTCAATTCTTTATCATCTCCTGTGCCAGATCAAGTATAGTTGTATCATCTATACTAACAATGCCTCCTCCCGGTCCCTGCTCAAAATGAACACCAACACTTTGTCCCTTCTCAAAATTTCTCCCTCCGAAGTAATTCCTGACTGTATCCTCATCAATATCCAGCTTTTCAGCAATTTTTCTCATACTTCCGGAGGGTAAAAGATCTTTTATCTTCCGGAGTTCATCAAATGTGATAGTTTTTGCCATGATTTTAATATTATATGTTTTTATGATTTTACCTATATCCCAAATATATTGATTTATTTCCTAAGATAAAAACCTTATTGAATTTAAAAGCTTATTATCAACAGATGCTAATATTTTGATATTTAGCTGAATATCGGCTATGTGCTGTGTGGATTGTAAATATCGCGAATAATATAAACATCATAATCACCAAGATACTGAAATCCTTCATTCCTGTAAAGATTAATTGCTTTCTCATTTGTTTTGTGAACTTCCAGTTTGACCTGATATCCTTTATTTCTCACAAATTTCAGCGATTCAGCAAGCAATAGCTTAGACAAGCCTCTTCCCTGATATTCAGGCAGAATGGCAAAGTGATGCAGATGAATCCTCCTGCCGTCAAATGTCAGCCAGGATGTGCCGCAGATACTTGCTTCATTTCTATCCTCCAGGACAAGAAGGCAACCTCCGATATCTATTGTCTTCTGTATTGTCTTTTCATCATCACCCCTTTTTGAATCTCCCATACCTGTAGCCAGCCAGATGCCAATTATATCATCATAATCATTTTTCCTGTATTCCCTTACAATAAAATCAGCTTGTTTATTCATTTAACGTGTTGTGTGTATAGTAAAAGCACTTCTTTCCGTATCATGAAATACTATCGGGAAAGGCCGCTCAATGCTTTCATAGTTCCTTCATGAAGCGAAGGAACAGCTCTATTGCCTTTCTTTTATCATCATTCAGATCAAAACTCATATTTTCGGTGAGATAAGTAAACAGATCCTTCCCCCTGATGGTGCCTGTCTGACCAAATTTATCAACAACATCAGGAATATTCCTGACTCCTGTTGCCAGGGCATCGTTGAATTCACTTATGAAATCTTTATCCAGCTCCCTGTTGGCTGTCCAGCATGCAAATGTAAATGGGAGTCCGGTATATCTGAACCATTCCTCAGCAAGGTCGATCCTGTTGCTGTATTTAAACTCATACTCAAAACACTGATCTCCTATAAGAACAACGGCCTCATCGGCAGATATATTGAGAAAATCGAATCCGGGAGAAGTATCTGCCCATTCAAATGATGATGACCAGAAATTCCTTGCAAGTATCCTTACAAGGTTAACCGACGATATCGACCTGTAATCCAGGAAGATCTTTTTGATCTCCCTGAAACTGCAGTTACTCAGAAGCATGACTGTCCTCACTTTTCCGTATGCCCCCAGACAATAATCAGTAATTATATTATAAGCCCCAATCAGAGGTAGGGCTGCAACAGGAATAAGTCCGATATCAACTTCTTTTTTAATCAGCTTTAAAGCGCAATGGGAGGGATGATCAGTTGTCAAAGCTACCTTCCTGTCAAAGCCTGTCACAGACATCCCGTATATGAAAGGATATGTATTTGCATATCTTACAGCTGAGATACTTATCTTGTCGCTGATCATATCAGATTTATTCTGAAAGTGTGTATTGCCGGATTTTGAGTAATTTTACTATCCTAAAATACTACTTTTGCAGATATGGTTTTACTAATAAAAATCATAAAACCGAAATAAATGGAATTAAATTCACTTACAGCTATTTCACCACTTGATGGCAGGTACAGGCAGAAAATGGATGAACTCGACCTTTATTTCTCAGAATTCGGACTGATAAAGTACCGGATCATGGTGGAGATCGAGTATTTTATTGCACTTTGCGACATTCCTCTGCCTCAGCTGACAGATTTCAGGAAAGAAAATTACAAGACCTTGCGTTCGGTATATGAGGATTTAAGCATTGAGGATGCCGGGAAAATAAAAGAAAAAGAGAAGATTACAAATCATGATGTAAAGGCTGTTGAGTATTTTCTGAAGGAGAAATTTTTTATCCTGGGGTGGGGGAAGTGGAGTGAATTCATTCATTTCGGACTTACTTCCCAGGATATAAACAATACTGCGGTTCCCCTTTCAATAAAAGATGCTCTGATAAATATTTACTTTCCTGTTCTTTTTGAGCTGAGGGAAGTACTTGCCTCTATGGCCGACGAATGGAAGGATATTCCGATGCTTGCAAGAACCCATGGACAGCCGGCTTCACCAACACGCCTGGGAAAGGAGATAGCTGTCTACATAGCCAGGATTGATGAGCAGTCAAAATATTTCGGACAGATACCCTATTCTGCTAAATTCGGTGGCGCCACAGGGAACATGAACGCTCATAAAGTTGCCTATCCTGATATTAACTGGATGTCATTTGCTGATAATTTTGTCAATGAGGAACTCGGATTGCAGCGTTCATACCCTACAACACAGATAGAGCACTATGATAATCTTGCTGCTCTCTTTGATAATATGCGCCGGATAAATGTTATTCTTATCGATCTTGCAAGAGATATGTGGACCTATATCTCAATGGATTATTTCAGGCAGAAGATAAGGAAGGGAGAGATTGGTTCTTCTGCTATGCCCCATAAGGTAAATCCGATCGATTTTGAGAATGGTGAAGGCAATCTCGGCTATGCAAATGCTATTTTTGGTCATTT
>CAYNRI010000047.1:0-19990 GCA_964399575.1 uncultured Rikenellaceae bacterium | reverse complement strand
AGTATTACAAATTCATATCCAAAACTTAATCTTCTTTTTTGCTGAATTTATCAATTGCCACAGCAAGCAGGATGACAAAACCTTTTATCACCTGTTGCCAGAATGGTGAGACGTTCAGTAAGACAAGACCGTTATTTAATATGCCGATAATAAGAGCACCCTGGACTGTTCCAAGAATAGTTCCCCTGCCGCCGGAGAGTGATGTCCCGCCTATTACAACTGCAGCTATAGAGTCCAGTTCATACCCTGCTCCTGCATTAGGCTGGGCGCTGTCAAGGCGTGAAGTAACTATTATACCCCCTATAGCTGCAAGCGCACCTGCAATTGAATAGACGGCCAGTTTTATTTTTTTGACTCTCAGCCCTGAAAGCTCTGCAGCTTTCTCGTTTCCCCCGATCGCATAGATGTAGCGTCCAAGCTTTGTTCTTTTTGTAAGAAGTAATGCAAGCAATACTATTACGGCAGATATCCACACTGGCATCGGGATCCCGATGAACCACCCTGTTCCGATAAAGGCCATATTATCACCAAGACCGGTTATGGGAAAACCTCCGGTCCATAACATAGTAAGTCCCCTCGCAATTGTGAGCATTGCCAGAGTGGCAACAAAAGGCGGGATCTTAAACCTTGTTATTGAGACTCCATTAATAAGGCCCAGCAGAGACCCGGCTATTATCCCTCCTGCAATAGCACCAAACAATGTAAAGCTAAGACTAAGATTTGTTCCGATCACAGTACTGTACTTCAGCATGCCGGCTGTAACGGCTCCGCAGATCGCAAGCACTGAACCAACTGAAAGATCTATGCCTCCGGTAAGTATTACAAGAGTCATCCCGACTGAAATAACAACATTAACAGAGATCTGCCTCATTACATTCCAGCCATTTTCGGCAGTAAGGAACCTGTCAGATAATAAACTCAGAACGATGCACATCAGCACAAGGGCAATGAGCGATTGAAATCTGATTAGCCGCCGGCTTAAATTATTCTCCTTCATCTGAAAAACTATTAATTCTGCATCAAGGCAGCTTTCATTATTATCTCTTCTGATGCTTCAGCTCTGTCCATTATGGCTTTCTGTAAGGATTCTGCCATTACCATGACAGAATCAGATATTGTCAGTATCTCACTAAGATCAGATGAAACAACAACAATACCCATTCCCTGCTTTGCAAGTTTACTGATCAGATCATATATCTCTGCTTTCGCACCAATATCAATGCCTCTGGCAGGCTCATCAAGCAACAAAACTTTTGGATTTAAGGCTAACCATTTTGATATTACCACTTTTTGCTGATTCCCTCCGCTCAGTTTCTGAACCTCCATCCCGGGTGAGTTAACGTGTATTCTCAATTTTTCAATAAAATAAGAACTCAAAGATGCCTCCTTCCTTTTGTCAATAAAGCTGAACCTCGATATTTTAAAAAGACTGGCCAGGCTTGTATTTTCTTTTACAGACATACTCATTATCAATCCCTGTAGTTTCCTGTCTTCAGGCACCAGGGCTATACCGCTGGTTATGGCTGCATTAATGCTGAAAACTGATCTGCCGATGCCGTCAGTATACACCTTCCCTGTTGTATGCCGGGGGAATAATCCGAAAATAGCTTCAAGCAACTCCGTTCTTCCTGAACCCATCAAACCATAAATTCCCAGTACTTCACCACGATTAAGTTTAAAACTAACATTTTTAACAAGGAAATCAGGTTTACCTGAGGGATTCCGCAGGCTCAGATTTTCAACCCGCAGTATCTCCTTATCCTTTTCTTTCCTGTTATCCGTAATTGAAGGTTTTATGTCTCTTCCCACCATCATTCTTATCAATCCGTCACGTGAAATTTCAGACATTATTCCTGAACCAATCATTTTCCCATCCCTAAGAACAGTGTACAGATCAGCTATCTCAAACAATTCATCAAGCTTATGAGAGATATATACAACTGCCACACCTTTTTCTTTCAGTTCCTTAATTATGCCGAATAGTACGCTGACCTCAGCTTCACTAAGAGCAGAAGTCGGTTCATCCATTATAAGCACCTTTGATTCTAGAAGTAATGCTTTTGCTATCTCAACTACCTGCTGCTGTCCAATACGGAGCTGACTTACCCTTGTAAGCGGATCAACTGAAAGATGAAGCTTATTCAATAATTCACCAGTCTTTTTTTTCATTTCCCTGAAATCAATCAGACCGAGCTTATCTACAGGTTCATGTCCAAGGAAAATATTCTCTGCAACTGTTAATTCGCTGAAGAGATTAAGCTCCTGATGAATTATAACAACCCCGTTTTTTGAAGCTTCCTCCGGGTTAGTGTAAGCAGCAATCCTGTTATTCAATAATATTTCTCCTTTATAATTGCTATAAACACCTGATATTATCTTCATTAATGTTGTCTTACCTGCACCATTCTCTCCGATAATAGAATTCACCTTGCCCGGGAATATCTTAATACAAACATCATCAAGAGCATAAATGCCTGAGAAAGCCTTTGTGATATTTCTGACTTCAAGTACCGGCAACTGATTATTATTCACTTTATTTCTGAATTATTACTGAAACCGGGATAATTAAAATTCCGTCAGGTTCGTAATCATCTGCATTTACTTCAAAAGCACCTGAGAAGCGGATTTTCATACCTTCTTCTGCCTGGTCCCGGAATCCTTCTATTACACGTTCTTTTATTAATCTGTTAATTGCAATTGAAACATTATTAAAATCAGTCATATTCATAAATCCGTCAATATCAACAATTCCTGATCCATCCCGTAAAGCATTTCCGAAAATAAAGTCTGTAGCTATCCTGACAGAATTATTCTCATTAGTTTCAATTATAAGATATTCATTTTCAACTGATCTGATATATCCTTCACCTTTAACAAGGAAGTAGTAAGTGTCCGATATTCCAAGTACCTGGGCATATTCTTCAATAGCCTTATCCTTAGCTGTCATTAGCTGTTTAAGAATATGGTCCGCATCAGGAGCCTTTTCCAAAGCTGAGGGCAGATCATTTTCCCAGAATCTTATTGCATATTGATCTGCATCAAAGACTCCGTTTTGATTTTCAGTTATCTTTCTATCGATCCTTTTCAGATTCACAGAAAAGAAAAAGAGCAGAATAATGGCAGCAGTAAGAATTAAATAATTCAGGAACCTTTTCATTTCAATTCCTTGTTAACGGATAAGTATTCAGAGACATTTTCAGGAGTGACCAGCACTACCTCGACAGGTGTTTTTCGTTTGAAATCACGGCTTCCATTTATATACTGATCAGCAAGCTCAGCTGATTTACGGGCCATCAGCACAGGGAACTGCATGACTGTGGCAGCAATTTTCCCATCGGCTATTCCCTGGATGACATCATTTTCCCCGTCGAATCCAAAGACCTTGATCCTGTCTGCCTGTCTGGCAGCCATAACTGCCTGGTAAGCACCCATTGCCATTGCATCGTTTCCGCAAAATACAGCATCAATATCCGTATTTGCCTGCATAATTGTTTCCATTACATCCATTGCCTTGTTCCTGTCAAAATCAGCACTCTGCTGTGCAACCATTTTCAGTCCCGGGAATTCATCAACAACACTGTGAAATCCATTGGAGCGGTTCCAGGTATTATTGTCACCCACCAGTCCCAGTATCTCAACATAGTTACCTTTCTTATCAAGCTGCCTGACGAAGTACTGCCCGAGTTTGACACAACCGGTGAAGTTATCAGATAATAACTGTGTCACCGCAGCGTCCCGTGAATTGATTTCCCTGTCCATACAGAATGTCGGAATGCCCGCTTCCCTGGCTCTTTTAACATTCAGCACTGAGCCGTCGGCATCCGTGGGATTCAGCAAAATTGCATCGTACTGCATTGCTATAACATTGTCGAAATGCTCAGATTCTTTTGCAGAATTATTCTGTGAATCATATATTTGAGCTTCATAGCCTAATTCCCGGGCTCCTGATACTGCAGATTCGGCAAGCACTACGAACCAGGGATTGTTCAGAGTCGAAACAATCACAGCCATCTTAGGGATCTCTTTCTCGGTTGTTTTTTTGCCACAACCACTGATCCCGCTTATTGAAAACAATGCGAAAAGTACCGCGATAATTGAAAGAGGGTATCTCTGAAACAATTTCATAAAATTACCTTTCATTTAGTTATGTCTGTATATTTCCCAGCCTAAGTAATTACCTGCTGCTTCTTCGATTACATGTGCAACCTTACCCCTGACAATTGCCACATGATGCTCAAAGCCGTTCCTGCACAGATATTTCATCAGGATTTGCAGATCTGGTATCCGGCAAACAGCTATCCCACCGTCCATCCCGTATGGATCATCAGTAATCTCTCCTTCACCGAGATAAGTTTTGATCTTTCCCCTTGTATCATCAGTTGATACTCTGAAAAAGGTCATATCACCGCCTGAAACCTTTCCTTTAACAGCTCCGAAAGTATTTTCACTGCCAAGTGTTGTGCCAAGTACATCAAGACTGCCTATTTTTATATCGTTCCGGAAGAATGATTTTGGGAAATTGCTGCAATGGGTACAGACAACCTTATTGCGGTCATCTGCGAAATTATTGTTCCAGTCAAGAAGTGCTGAAGGTTCCGATGCGGCAAGAGCAAGGGCATACATAGCTATTGATCCTGTTATATCTACTTCGCAGGCTGAAGGCATAAGCTTCTCTCCCATAATGCTCATTGTAAGGCATGCAGCACATCCGAAATTATTTTCAAGTGATTCCCAGCACTGAATAGCTGAAATATTAATGCTGTTGTCATTTATCCATTTCTCAACGGCCAGACCAAAACGTGCCTGGTTCCTGATTTTCTCATCAGCATAAGCAGTACAATCGCCATAGGCCCTTATCTCCTGCACCTTCATTGTAAGATCAGGATCGCCATCCGAAATCCTTTTTGCGGCAGCCATGATCTCAGACAAATCAACTGGTACAACAGTAATACCCGATCCCTGCAACAGCTTTTCGCTTGACCGCATTGTCTGAAAACCCATCGGCCTTGCTCCTATAGCCCCAATCCGCAGATTTTTCATTCCTTTCACTACCCGGCAGATAGCTGCGAATTCCTTAACATCAGAAATAAATTCATTACTGTCAAGGCTGTAAGTGTGAAAACTTGTATCTGTGAACTTGATGCCATACTGGTAAAGATTATTGCATACTGAGAGTTTTCCGCAGAAGGCATCACGCCTGCTTTTTACATCTACCCTGTCGTTGTCATCATCACATGCCTGAACAAGTACAGGCACCTTCAGCCCACTCAGAGCAATTGAATTAACGACCCCGATTTCATCACCGAAATTTGGCAGGATGACTATTATTCCATCGATAAGAGTAGCATTCTTTTTGAAATACTCTGCACATCTGACTGCATCGTTATAACCTTCGATATTGCCAGTGGGTGTAGCTTCAGCTGGCAGGATTACTGTATTAAAGCCCAAAATATTCAACTTGTCAAGCACTTTCTGCCTGGCTTCAACTGCCAGCTGAAAGTTAAAAATATTCCTTGTGGAAATAATCACTCCGAACGTTTGTTTCTGAATCATAATAATTTATGTATAATTTGCGACTATTCAATTAATGTTCTTGTAACTGCTTTTTTCCACCCCCCGTATAATCTTTCTGTTTCTTCAACGGGAATTTTATTCTGAAATACCTTGTCAACAACTCTGAGCTCTTTTAATTCCGATATGTCACGCCATATACCTGTTGCAAGACCAGCCATAAAAGCTGATCCTAATGCGGATATTTCTTCAATCCCCGTTCTTACCACTTTCTTTTTAAGCATATCGGACTGAAACTGCATCAGAAATTCATTTCTTGTTGGTCCTCCGTCAACTCTCAGCTCAATCAGGCCGGTACCGGAATGTTCAGACATCAAATCGATAAGATCTTTTATCTGATAAGCAATACTTTCCAGAGCTGCCCGTACGATATGATTTCTTGTAGTGTTCCTGCTTATTCCTGAGATACAGGCACGTGCTTCATTTTTCCAGTAAGGAGCTCCCAGACCCACGAATGCAGGGACAAAATAGACGCCGCCATTGTCTTTAACACCCAGAGCTGTTTCTTCAGCTTCCCCTGAAGAAGCTAACAGTTTAAGTTCATTTACAAGCCAGTTGATTGTGTCTCCTGTACAATGGATATTGCCTTCAAAAACGTAGTCTACTAAATTGTTACTGCCGAAACCAACAGAAGTGACTAGGCCTTCAGGGGCTTCCAGTGGTGACCTGCCGATGTTCATCATTACAGAAGATCCTGTTCCGTAAGTAGCTTTTGTCATACCGGGGTTTAAACACAGCTGACCGAAGAGCGCACCGTGAGAATCACCTATGAGCCCTGCTATCGGCAGATGCATATCAAAACCCCTGAAAGTTTCAGTAAGCCCGACTATCTCATCACTGAATCTGATTTCAGGGAACATTGAAATATGCAATCCGAATAATTTGATCAGATCCTCATCCCATTGTAAATTATTGATGTTATAAAGCATTGTCCGGCTTGCGTTTGAATGGTCTGTGACATGTACCTTTCCGCCCGTCAGTTTCCATATTAACCATGTATCAATTGTGCCAAGCAACAGATCTCCCTTTAAAGCTTTCTCTTTCAAACCGGGATTGTTATTCATTATCCATTGCAGTTTTGAAGCAGAGAAGTAGGGATCTATTATAAGTCCGGTCTTTTCCCTTATCACCGGGCCTAATCCCTGCTTCAGCAGATCACTGCATATTTCCTTGCTTCTCTGACATTGCCAGACTGCAGCATTAGCAACAGGTTTCCCATTATTCCGGTCCCAAATCAATACTGTCTCGCGCTGGTTTGTAAGAGCCAGGCAGGCGATCATTGACATATCTGTTTTTGTAATCCTTTTGATCTCCCTGATTCCCTTAAGTGTATTCTCAAAGATCTCCTCCGGATCGTGTTCAACGAATCCCTGGTGAGGGTAATATTGTTTATGAGGAAAACTTACTCTGTTAACCAGTTCTGCATGAGAATTAAAGAGTAAGATCTTTGTCGAAGCAGTACTCTGGTCGATTGATAATATATATCTTTCACAATTTTCCATGCTTCCGTCAGGTTATTAAAAATTTCTGCTTAACTGGCTTAATTATAATTACATTCGGCTCACATTCTTAAATTAATCCGCCATTTTGTGATAATTGAAGTTCATTGAATTTACGTTTGCATTAATCCTTTGCATTAACTCTGCCGTCTTCGTCTGATCACATGGCTCATCAGCAAGCATCTGCTTCAGTTCAGTAAGATCACTGACTATAGCTCTTCTGATAATATCAAGGCTGTCAGCCTGGTTTGTATAATTATTTTCAAACTTCGTCATACTGTCTTTTGCATCAATCACCTTCTGCAGGTTGAAGGATGCATTAAGTCCTCCTGATATTGCACATATAATCGCAACAACGATGCACATATTCTTGTACATGCGCACTGCAGATAGTTTTCCGGATTTAACATCATTAGGCAATGACTTAACAATAATTCCGGTATAAAATATACCCAGGATACTAATGCCGGCTGTTCCCAGACTGGCCAGCTTTACGATCAGATCAAGAGTATTGGCTTGTGTTTCCATGAATCGGAGAAATTAGATTTACCAGGATTGTATCATTAATCAAAAATACAATAAGATTATTAAGATATCAAGAAGAAGGTTTCAGCCTTTTGCACTCAGTTCAGGGTTGCAGTTTATTAAGGTACTAAGCACTTTGCTTCCAATTGAATATATACTAATTTCATAATTTGCATCAAATATGCCTATCAGGGATTCAACAAAAGTCCGATTGACTTTCATCCGATGGGAGCTATCCTGCTGAAGGATAAGCCGGCATTTGAATTTCTGCTGAACAGTTTTCCGGAATTACGGTATGAACTGGATGGTTCAGAACCTGACCACTCATCACCTAAAGCAGAATCAAGGATAATACTCAACGGACCTGCCGAACTTGTTTTAAAGTCATTTTCAACTACAGGGAAATATGATCAGACAGCAAAGGCCAGCTATGTCCCTGGAGATGTTATTCCCTCTTCAGCAAAACCCAAACGGGTCACGTTTATATATCAATGACACACTGCTTATTGACAATGACGGACTTCATGAAAATGAGAGTCTGAAATCATTTATGATCCCGATGCAGAAAGGCTTTTATCCCATCAGGCTTGAGTATTTTCAGACAGAGGAAAACAATAACCTGCAATTTATCTACCTTACCCCCGGAGCAAATGATCCTGCTCCCGTACCGTTTAAATATCAGTATCATAGGAATTAGATATTCTGAACTTTGGAATGTGCACCAAGTTGCAGACTATTTAAGGTTCCCAGTTTATAAAAATCGTATAATCTGAGGTTTACATAACCCTTTGACAGCATACTTACTATCAGGGGCCTTAAGATATTGAATGCCGTACTTATACTTTTGGCATTTCTGCCCACTCTCTTATAAAATGCCAGAATGGAAATATATTCTGCTATTTTTTCGTCATATTTACCTGATCTCAGGATATCAGAAAGATTAAGCATGGCTTCATCAGTCTGAGCCAGGTAAGAAGAATTACTTTCCAGTCCCCCATTGATAACGGGATTTTCGATATTATCAACTCTGATCCCGGCTTGCTTTAGCGAGTAAGCAAACAGGGTATCCTCATAACCATAACCCCTTAGCCTCTCATCAAACCGGATTTTCTCAAAAACACTCCTTCTGATAAGAAAATTGTTCGACATGAAAGATCTGTAAGGATCCCTTTTCCTTTCGGCAGCCGTTTTACTTTCTCTCAATTTCCCGTATTTCCATCTTAACATCTTTTCCCGTTCCGGAGGATCCTTAGGATATATACGCCCTCCGCAAATAACCTGGGTATCCTGTTCAATTACATCGAGATAATTTTCCAGAAATGCGGGATTTTCAATAATGCTGTCACAATCGAGGAACAGCAAATATTTTTTTTCGGAATATCGGGCAAAAAGATTTCTTATTGCTGATCTTCCAGCATTTTCAGGTAATTCAAAATAGATATCTTCCCTGCATATTTCCCTGTTAATCAGCTTATAGTCATAAGCTGAATTATCATCAATTATAATTAATTCGCAGCTATCCCTTTTCACTCCTTTTATCTGTGCTGATAACTGATCATGAAGAGAAGTGATATCCTTATTAAGGACCGGGATGCAGATACTGATCATCTTGAGTACCTTGTTTTTATTGAAAGAGGGAGCATAGTATAATCAGTGCGATATAATGCAAAAATAAAATAACTTTGGCGATAAGAATTCTGAATATACGAAAAGTTCGGAGCTGATATTTATAATAATGTATTTTGATAACTTTGGGAATTCCGGATTTTGAACATCCGGAATATTTGAATCAAACAATTTAAATTTCACAAATATGTCTGGTACAGGCTCAAAAAGGAAAAAAATATTGTTCTATTCACTGACCCTCTTCAGTGTAATTCTTCTCGGGGCTGCTGTTTACCTGAATTCACTTCTTCGTATTATGACAGGATATGCAGCAAAGAATCTTTGCTCCGGCGTTTTTATTGCAGGACGGGAAGCAGCTGGATTTGAATCAATAGATTTGAATTTTTTCCCGGTCAGCTTCACTAAAAATAAAGTCAGTTATTCTGACAGCAGCGTTACGAGCAGGTTCCTTTGGAGACGGTCACGAGCGATCGACCTCGAAGATTTTGGTGCAGTCCTTGTAAGAAGATCTGCAGAGAAAAACCTCCGTGACAAGGATTTTCCTGTGATCGAAGGGCCCGGGTATGATCAGGACACCTTAAACTGGCCTCTTGGCAACATCATCCCCGATTCACTTACAGGAATTAACAGGGAGGCTCTTGCTTCAATTTCAGATGAGCTTATAGATAATAACAGCTATGGCGGGAATGCCTTTGCTTTTATGGTAATGCACAAGGGAATACCTGCCGCTGAAGCTTACAAACCACAATTCGGTAAAAACTCCCTTTTCCTTAGCTGGTCTATGGCAAAGAGCGTTACAAATGCACTTTTAGGAGTCCTTTCCGGACAAGGTAAAATTGATATTTACGACAAGGCTGACATCGGGGAATGGAAGGAAGACGAGAGAAAGGACATCACAATAAATGACATCATGCAGATGCAGAGCGGCCTCAGGTGGAATGAAGACTATGGTAACAGATCAGATGTCACAGTGATGCTTACATGCAAAAATGATATGGCGCGATTTGCATATGATCAGCCTCTTGAATTCACCCCCGGTGCGCATTTCGAATACTCATCAGGCATGGCAAATGTGCTGACTTACCTGATCAGAAAACGTCTGAACAACGATTCTCTTTACTATTCATTTCCGTATACCGATCTTTTTTACAGGATAGGTATAACCGGTGCTGTATTTGAAACAGATCCGTCAGGCACTTTTGTAGGATCATCATATCTTTACGCTACACTGCGTGATTATGCACGCTTTGCCCTCCTCTATCAGCAGGACGGGTTCTTTAACGGAGAACGGATCCTGCCGGAAGGATGGGTAGCCTATACACGTAAACCGGCATCAGCAAGCGGCGGGGAATACGGATCATTATTCTGGCTGAATGGCAAAGGGGAACTCCCTTCTGCTCCAGCTGATACATATATGTGCGTTGGACATGACGGCCAGAGGATCTTTATAATACCTTCAGAGGAACTGATTGTTGTTGTACTTGGTTATTCACCCAAGGGATCAATGGATTTCGATAAACTGGTTACAGATATCATCGGGACAATTGAAAGAAAAAGCAATTAACTATTATTTCAATGAAAGAAAAGATACGTAGTATATTTGACAGGGAAGCAGCTGCAATCACAAATATTCCGGTTGATGACAATTATGTAAAGGCAATTGATATAATCTACAATCATGTTCACGTTCTTAACGGGAAACTGATCACAAGCGGTATGGGTAAAGCCGGGGAGATCGCCAACAATATTGCCACTACATTCAGCTCTACAGGAACACCGGCCATTTTCCTTCACCCGAGTGAAGCGCAACATGGCGACCTGGGAATAATCCAGCAGAACGATGTCATGCTTGTAATATCCAACTCAGGTAAAACACGGGAGATAATAGAACTGATGGATCTGAAGAATAATCTGCATGCCTCAGTACCTGTTGTTGTGATAACTGGCAATACCGACAGCCCGCTGGTCCGGAAATCACAATGTCACATACTTACGGGATCACCGGAAGAGGTTTGTCCCCTTGGCCTTACACCTACAACATCAACAACAGTGTTCACTGCAATCGGAGATGCTCTTGTCGTATTGATGATGGAAAAAATAGGATTCACCGCCGCCGATTATGCAAAAAGACACCATGGTGGATATCTGGGAACCAAATCAAGGGAGAAATCTGCAAATGGAAAATGACTAAACAGCAGCAGACCTGAAATTATAACTACAATCTTCTGATAACCTGTACTATGACTGTTAGGAACATTACTAATGAAGTAAGCAGGAAAGATTATATCTTTTCAATCTTCATTATTGGTCTTTTCTTTTTCATTTTCGGTTTTGTAACCTGGTTAAACGGTATTCTGATACCCTTTCTCAGGACAGCCTGTGAACTGAATGATTTTGAAGCTTATTTTGTGACATTTGCATTCTATATCTCCTACCTGGTTATGGCACTGCCTTCGTCGGCTCTCCTGAAAAGAACCGGGTTCAGGAACGGGATGTCAATCGGCCTGTATATTATGGCCGCCGGTGCTCTCATATTCATACCTGCTGCACTGACAAGGACATTTGGTCTGTTTCTGGCCGGACTCTTTGTTGAAGGAACAGGACTTGCTCTTCTGCAGACAGCTTCCAACCCATATATAACTATAATTGGTCCGCGTGAAAGTGCAGCCAGGAGAATAAGCATAATGGGTATTGCGAATAAATTCGCCGGAGCGATAGCACCAATTGTACTTGCAAATATAATACTGAAAGATTCTCACACTCTGGACGAGAGACTTGCAAATACATCAGATATCCTTTCGCAGGCCCTGATACTTGACGAGATGGCCCGCAGGGTTATAATGCCCTACATAGCTATGGCTTTGATCCTTGTATTCCTGGGTCTCCTGCTTAAGCTTGCCCATCTGCCTGAAATAGATACCGAAGCTGAGGATGAAATAACCGAAGTAAGCTATTCAGGGAAAACAAGTATATGGCAGTTCCCGCATCTGTGGCTTGGTGTGATAGCACTTTTCTTTTATGTCGGAGTTGAAGTTATTGCCGGTGATACAATAATAAGGTACGGGCAATCGATTAGTATGCCAATGGAATCCGCCAAGTACTATACAAGCCTCACGCTTCTCAGTATGATACTCGGATATCTTCTTGGAATTATATTTATCCCAAAGTACCTGAAACAGGTTAATGCATTGAAAATATGCACAATACTTGGAGTTATATTTTCAATAGGGGCTATTCTGACACCAACAGATAAGGTGTTTGAAATGACTTTCATAGACCTTGGCACCTTTAAGCCGATACAACTTGCACTACCGCTTACAGTTCTTTTTGTGGCCCTGCTCGGATTGGCTAATTCACTTGTCTGGCCAGCTGTATGGCCTCTTGCCCTGAACAGTCTCGGGAAATTCACAAAAACCGGATCAGCCTTGCTGATAATGGCAATTGCAGGAGGAGCTCTGCTCCCCCTCCTCTATGGAAAACTGGCTGTAAGCTTTTCCACCCAGAGTGCTTACTGGCTATGTGTTCCCTGTTACCTTATAATAATGTATTATGCCTTCAGCGGCCATAAAAAAGGACTCACAGGTAGTGTATGACCTAAGGAATTATCCTTATAACTGCTTCAGCGGTACATCTGCGGGATATGCGGGAAAAGATATTTGATCATGTTACTACGTTTAAATAAGTGCAGCTTAGCCGGGTTTTAAGGTGTCAGGGCCTATAGTAAAAATTGCATAAGACTAGAATGATTTAAGGAAAAACATAAATTATGGACTGGACAAAGGAAGAAGTAAGATTACTGAAGACATTAAATGATCCTGATAAGATACAGTCATTTCTTGATTCAGTTGAGTATAATCCGGATTATGAATGCAGATCACCAAGATGGGTAATAAGAAAAAGAACTGCTCATTGTTTTGAAGGTGCATTATTTGCTGCTGCTGCACTGCAGTTTATTGGTCATAAACCTCTGATTGTCGACATGCTTGCCGAAAATGATGATGATCATGTAATTGCTGTCTTTAAGAAAGATGGCCTGTGGGGAGCGGTAGCCAAATCAAATTTCACCTCCCTGCGTTACAGGGAACCTGTCTACAGATCTGTAAGGGAACTTATAATGAGCTATTTCGACTTCTTCTTCAATACAGACGGTTATAAATCCCTCAGATCATATTCCCGTCCTTTCGACCTGACCTTCTTCGAATCGCGTAAGTGGGCTACAACTGATGAAGATCTTGAATACATAGGTGACAAGATAGAATCGCTATACCATTATCCTGTTGCACCTCAGAGGGTTATAAAAGGTCTGTACAAAGCCAGTGGACCTGTACTGAGGGCAGGATTACTTGGTTCAAAAGCCGAAGGTCTGTACAAGCCAAAGAAGAAATGAATTTGCAAAGGCGTTACGGTTTTAAGGCATTACGGCGTTAAGGAGTCAGTACTAAGATAAGACTGAATCAATCCGCAGTCGATGAAATATATCTAATAATATTCTACTAATCAGATACATAAGTGAAGTAATTATTTTACGTTCGAAATTTGTTTTTGGAAATAAGCTTATATTGTATATTTTTGAACCCTGAAAAATTAATTGATTAAAATCAGGTTCTTCGAAGAACTGAGCTTCTTTCCTGATATTTAATAATCATTAAGAGGAATGGATATATCGGGTAAAAGTTACAAGGCCTTCCTGAAACGCCAGGAGGCATTACAAAAACAATACGGAGAAAAACAGGCAGAAAAGCAGCATGCCAAGGGGAAGCTGACCGCATGGGAAAGGATAAGGCTTCTTTTCGATCAGGGAACATTTGAAGAGATTGATGCCTTTGTGACTCCTGCTGATCAGCCTGTAGAATTCGGAAAAGTCGAAAGAACATTTGGCGACGGGGTTATTGTCGGCCATGGAAAAGTAAATGGAAGACTTGTTTTTGCCTTTGCCCAGGATTTTACAATAATGGGCGGTTCCCTGGGTGTGGTTCATGCAAGGAAGATCTCAAAGATACAGGGAATGGCCCTGAAGATGGGATGTCCGATTATCGGGATGATGGACTCAGGAGGGGCAAGGATACAGGAAGGTGTTGCAAGTCTCAGCGGCTATGCTGCTATTTTCCATAATATAATACAATCATCAGGTATTATACCTCAAATATCTGTAATAATGGGTCCCGCTGCGGGAGGAGCTGTATACTCCCCTGCCCTGACCGATTTTGTTTTCATGGTGAATAATACAAGTTATATGTTTGTTACGGGACCCAACGTTGTTAAGGAGGTCCTTAATGAGGATGTGACTTTTGATGAGCTTGGAGGAGCAGAAATTCATGCCAGGAAGAGTGGCGTAACCCATATGGTTTACGATGATGAGGAAAACACTATTATGGCACTTAAAAAATTCCTGACATATCTGCCGTCGAATAATGTTGAGAACCCGCCGCTTGTTCAGGAAGATAATTTAAGCCCTGAAATAAATGAAAAACTAAGGGATATTGTACCTGATGATCCTAATAAAGCGTATGATGTAAAAGATGTAATTAACCTCATCGCTGACAGGAACAGCTTTTTCGAGACAGCTGAACTGTTTGCGCCCAATCTTGTTACAGGGCTGGCACGGCTGAAAGGAAAAACAATAGGAATTGTTGCAAACCAGCCCAAGGTACTCGCGGGTGTGCTGGATAATGATTCATCAATAAAAGGGGCACGCTTCATAAGGTTTTGTGATGCTTTTAACATACCAATACTTACACTGGAAGACGTACCGGGATTTCTTCCCGGGGCAGAACAGGAACATGCCGGCATAATAAGGAATGGTGCTAAACTCCTGTTTGCCTATAGTGAGGCTACAGTTCCCAGGATAACAGTCATTCTCAGGAAAGCCTATGGCGGAGCTTTCATTGTTATGAACAGTAAAAGCCTGGGAGGCGATTTCAGCTTCGCATGGCCAACAGCAGAGATTGCAGTGATGGGACCCGACGGGGCAGTTGCAATCCTCTACCGTAAAGAACTTGCCGAATCACCTGACCCGGCCGAACTGAAAAAAGAACTTGTAAAAAAATACCGCGACAAGATAGCAAATCCCTTTATCGCTGACGAAAGCGGGTATATCGACGAAGTCATTGATCCGGCAGTAACAAGGAAAAAAGTAATATCAGCATTCAACGCTTTAAGTAATAAATGGGTAAAAGTACCTGCAAGAAAACATGGCAATATCCCTCTTTAACAGCACTGATAAATTATACCGAACAGAAAATCAAGGCACCAGCAACTCAAACCCCAAAGACTCTAAGACTATAAGACTCTAAGACCATAAGACTCTAAGACCATAAGACTAAAATGAAGATCAACAAGATCCTGATAGCCAACCGTGGAGAAATAGCGATCCGCATCATTAGAACAGCCAAGACGCTTAAGATTAAGACAGTGGCTGTCAGAACTGCTGTTGAGCCAAACGCTATGTATCTGTCTCATGCCGATGAGATTTTCGATTACAGCGAAGAACCTGCAGAAATCCCGGTCTTTCTTGATATCGAGAAACTAATTGAAATTGCTTTGGCAACAGGAGCTGATGCAATCCATCCCGGATACGGATTCCTGGCTGAAAACGCATATTTCGCCGATAAATGCCTTGATAATAAGATCGTTTTTATCGGGCCTTCTCCCGATGCAATTTATAAAATGGGAAATAAGACAATTGCCAGGAAGATAGCTCTGGCAAATAAAATACCTATTGCAATGGGGAGCGAAGGAAATATTACAAATGAAGAGGAAGCAGTTGCTATTGCTGAAAAGATAGGCTATCCTGTAATAATAAAGGCAGCTTCGGGCGGAGGAGGAAGAGGTATGCGCATTGTGCGCAAATCAGAAGAAATGGAAAAGCTTTTCTCTATTGCTAGTAAAGAAGCCGAGAAAGCCTTCAAGGATCCTTCAGTATTTATTGAAAAATACATTGAGGATCCTAAACACATTGAATTTCAAATACTTGGCGATATGAAAGGAAATGTGATACATCTTGGGGAGAGAGAGTGTTCGATTCAGAGGAAGCATCAGAAGCTGCTTGAAGAAGCTCCATCGTGTGCTTTGGATAACAAACTCCGGGAGAAAATGGGATCAACAGCTGTCACAATAGCAAAAGCTGTCGGATATTATTCTGCCGGGACAGTAGAGTTTCTTCTTGATTCTGAAAAGAATTTCTACTTCATGGAAATGAACACCCGCATACAGGTTGAGCACCCTGTTACAGAGGTAATAACAGGTATCGATCTTATTGAGCAGCAGATCCTTATTGCCAACGGTGAGGAACTTAAAATGAAACAGGAGGATATTAAGCTCAGAGGCTGGGCAATTGAATGCAGGATAAACGCTGAAGATGTTCAGGCCGGCTTTGCTCCTGACCCCGGTAAAATTGAAAACCTTGCTCTGCCCAGTGGACCTAATATAAGGATCGATACAGGAGTTCAGGCAGGCTCTTCAATAGTGGCTAGCTACGATTCAATGATAGCTAAGATAATTGTCAGCGGAAAAGACAGGAAAGAAGCTGTCAAGAACTGTAAACTGGCTCTTGATAAGGTATGGATAAAAGGTACAAAGACTACGCTCCCCTTCTTCAGAATGCTTGTCAGGAACCAGAAATTCCACGATGGGACTTTCACAACTGCTTTCATAGAGAAAGATCTTGACAAATACTACTATAACAGTGAATACGAAGAGATGCTTGCAGCCTGGCTGGCAACAAAACTTTTTGTTGAGGAGAATCTGCAGGAGAACAGCATCCAGATCGCCTTTGAAAATACTAAAGAACTCAGCCCCTGGCTTTTAAATAAGAGAATAAACCAATTCTGAATTTAAATCAGAGATCATGAACAACCTTCAGATCAAAAAGCTATATGCCCTGTCGTCGGAGAAAAGAAAATTCAGCTTCTCTCTTCCGCTTAGTAACAAGATAAGAATAGGAAAAAGGGATTATGTTGTCAGTCTTCGGTCTGATGAGAAATACGGCACTTACATCCTCTGGAAGAACAGGAAATATCCGGTTGAGGTTGTAAGATCACGACAGAATAAATACGAGATCCTCTTCAATGATATAAGTTATACTTTCACTGTTGAAACTCCATTTTCTCTTCAGAGGATGAAAATGCTGGGTTCAAAAAAGGGAAAGGCAGAATTTGAATCGGTAAAAGCACCGATGCCGGGAAAACTTATTGATGTATGTGTCAGAGAGGGATCTGATATTTTACGTGGCGAACCTCTAGTCATCCTGGAGGCCATGAAAATGCAAAACGAGATCCAGTCTCCGGTAAATGGCAGGATAGTAAAAGTACTTGCCAAAACCAACACTAACGTAATGAAGGACGACATCCTTGTAGAGATAAAGGTTCATTAACCTTAACAGAAGCTCCTGCCAACATTACATCCCAGTTTGTTGATCCTGAGTTACAAGGCTCACGATCAACGCTCTATCTTTATATTCTGATCTATTTCTCAGGAACTTCCCTGAGGGTCTGGCACATAAAATGGTAGAATTTTTTCACAGATTTTATATTTACCTTTTCGTCAGGAGAGTGTGGATATTTTATAGTCGGACCAAAAGATACCATATCAAGAGAAGGATATACCCCTCCGATAATAGCACATTCCAGTCCGGCATGTATTGCTTTTACATCAGGCATCTTCCCGAACATCTTATTAAAAACTTCTGTAGTTGTTTTAAGAATTGGAGATGTCATATTCGGTTTCCAGCCTGGATAGCCTCCTGACATTGTCACTTTTGCATCAATAAGGTGAAAGATCCCCGCAATTTTCCAGGCAGTAGCTTCCTTTGAACTATTTACAGAGCTCCTGCAGAGGCTATGTACTTCAAACTTCCCTTTAGCGCATTTCACTATTGCCAGGTTATTTGATGTCTCAACAAGTCCTTTCATAGCCTGGCTCATTCTCTGCACTCCGTTGGGGCAGGCAAATACAGCTCTGATTATTGCAAACTGGTCCTTCTTGTTCATAACACTTAGGGGTTTTTCAGTCTTTTTGCCTGAGAAGGAAAGATCTGGTTCAGTTTCGGCAAATTCAGCCCTGTACATCTTCTCATAAGCTTTTACAAATTTCTCAAAAGAGGCAGTTTTTGCAGAAGGTACAAGCAAAACGGCAAAAGATTCACGGGGTATCGCGTTCCTTAAGTTTCCGCCTGATGCTTCAGCCAGCCTGATCCCAAAATCAGATTCAGCCTGCATAAGAAAGCGGAAAATGACCTTATTGGCATTAGCTCTTCCAAGAGCAATATCTACCCCTGAGTGTCCTCCTTTAAGGCCTTTTGCAGTGACCTTGTATGCAACCATTCCTCTAGGTACAGCTTCCTCCCTGTATTTCTTTACTGCACTTATGTCGATGCCGCCTGCGCATCCCACGCAAATCTCATTCTCGTCTTCTGAATCAAGGTTCATAAGAATATCTCCCTTCAGCAAGCCTTTTTTCAGTCCGAAAGCTCCCGTCATACCAGTTTCTTCGTCAATTGTAAAAAGAGCCTCCAGGGGTCCGTGTGACACATCCTTTGAGGCCAGTACAGCAAGCGAAGCTGCTACACCGATCCCGTTATCAGAACCCAGTGTTGTTCCATTAGCCCTCACCCATTCTCCATCGACAACAGCCTCGATGGGATCTTTCTCAAAATCATGTTTTTTATCATTATTCTTCTGAGGCACCATATCAAGATGTGTCTGCAGAATAACGCCTTTACGCTTTTCCATCCCCTTGGTTGCAGGTTTCCTGATAACTACGTTACCGGTCTTATCAACAACAGTTTCAAGTTTATGCTCTTTCCCGAAATTGACAATATAATCAACAACCCTCTTTTCTTTCTTTGAAGGACGAGGTATTCTGGTCAGGTCATAAAAGAAATCCCAGACCGCTTTTGGCTCAAGATTGCGTATATCACTCATAATTATTTGGCATTTAGTTAATAATAGTTCCTATAAAAATATAACAATTCTGAAATAAAAGTAGTGATAAATGCATAAAAAAATTAAATCAATCCATTAATCAGCGCTTTATTCAAAATTAAAAAATGTAATAAAAACTTAACAGCTGATTTGTTTGAAATCTGTGCTGTAATGAGTAATTTTGGCTCCGATTTTATATGCCGGATACGCATACGGCACACAATGAACATGTTAGTAGAAAAGCCCCTAGAATATAAGAATACAGTAATTCATTTTATCACCCAATGACCTTCCTGTACTTCATAGTTGCCCTGGTCATTATTTTTGATTTCATAAACGGATTTCACGATTCTGCAAACTCAATAGCAACTGTTGTCTCGACAAAGGTTCTATCCCCGTTCTCTGCGGTCCTTCTGGCTGCAACATTCAATTTTATCGCATTTGTTGTCTTTCCGCTCAGGGTTGCCACTACAATGGGTAAAGGAGTAATTGAACCCGATGTAATAAATCTGAATGTTATCGGGGCGGCTCTTATCGCTGCTATTACATGGAACCTGGTGACATGGTGGCTGGGATTGCCTTCGAGTTCTTCGCATACGCTTGTCGGAGGACTTACGGGTGCAGCCCTTGTCAGTTCAGGACCCACTGCAATTATTACCGGTGGTGTCGTAAAAATTGCACTTTTCATCATAATTGCTCCCCTTATGGGTATGCTGATCGGATTTATTATATCTACAATTGTTCAGTATCTGGCCCGGAAAAGCACACCCTTCGGCATCGACAAACATTTCAGGCGTCTTCAGCTGCTCTCTGCAGAGCTTTTCTGTTTCCGCCTCCAGCAGCCCGCCG
>CAYNRI010000046.1:10957-20059 GCA_964399575.1 uncultured Rikenellaceae bacterium | reverse complement strand
CTGGCAGAAGAAATGAACTGAGGGGTGAGTTCTCAAGCAACTTTGTTGACATTCCCACACCCTGGCCTGTTGTATCCATAAGTAATCCGTATCCTGCAGGAATAGCATTTATTCCTGTAAAAGCCAGTACCATGAATCGTAATTGGTTTACCACGAAGGGACTTGTATACATAAGGGCCCTGCGGCTATTAAATTCACCCAATTCTCCATCTGGTGAGTCAATTACCAGATTGTTAATCAATGATAAACTACAGCAAAGCATACTTTAATGATTGTAAATAGGATTTTTTATAGATCTTTACAGGGCTAATCCTGACGAAACCGGCATGCGCAAGCAAATCCCCGTGAAAGAATTTATCGGAGGCCTTCTTAAAGCTTCCCGGCTGGCGGTTCTTGCCACGGAGGGTAATGGCCAGCCACATGCAAGTTTGATAGCATTTACACCTGTTAGCGGTTTCCGGAAAATAATCTTTGTTACTTATAAAAATACCCGAAAGTTCGAAAATCTTAAACTTAACGGCAGAGTAGCTGTTCTTATTCAGGGAGAAGATAAGGATAGCTCCGGACAGAAAAAAATTTTCGCACTTACAGCTTTTGGCCATGCTTCGGAGGTTGTGATATCGGAACATGAGGAAGCGGTAAAAGAACATATTGAAAGGCATCCTGATCTCGCAAACCTGATTACATCATCTGATTTAGTCATGTTCCTCATTAATGTAGAAGTGTATCAGATTGTCCTTGGAATTGATGATGTTTCCTGGTTCAATGTTGATGATGCCCGGTACGGTCATTGATATCCTGGTATCTGTACTTTTGTCGCCAAAGATATACCCTGCGAGTTTTCTGAATCCGGTGCCGGAAAGTTACTTGCAGGATTTTGCCGATAAATAAACTGTTGCCATTGTGGCAGAAGGGTAAAGCCTTATCTCAAAATCCTTTTCGCTCTTAATGGCTTTATATTTTTGTTCTTCTGTTTTAGTAAATGCCATGACACCAATCAATTGAAATACAAGACCTGTTAATATTTATTTTTTAAATATAACAGGAAAGCTCATTTTCCCGGATCATAAATGTTTATATTAACAAAAACAATAAAACAGAACTTTTGTTTAACATGAGTATTAAACTGATAATTAAATGTGCTTATGCAAATATTTCGCGGTAAAACTTTCTTGGCAATGTTTATAAAAATTGACCAAAACATTGCCCGATGGATGAAATACTGGAGTATCCCTGCAATTCGAATATCTTTTGGCATTATTTTTATTTGGTTTGGGATATTGAAACCTTTTAATGTTTCATCAGCCGAAAGCTTACTAAAAGCAACAGTAGTCTGGTTGCCTTTTGGTACTCCTGATTTTTGGTTAATAGTTATTGGCTTGTGGGAAGTAGCTATTGGAGTCACGTTTCTATTTTCACGGACCACTAAAATTGCCATCGCATTACTTTTTCTTCAGATGTTTGGGACTTTCATGCCCTTATTCTTATTGCCTGAGGTAACCTTTCAGAATGGGAACATTCTGGCACCATCCCTGGAGGGTCAATACATAATAAAAAATGTAATGATTATTTCAGCTGCATTAGTCCTGGGTGGAAGGTTTTATAAAGAAAAAGAATAAATTACTTTTTAAAGCAAAATCGTAGTAAAATTTTCCTGATTTTAAGTTCCGGGAATCAACAAAAGTTTTCAGGTATTTTGCTATTTGATCCTCTTTATAACGTTTCATATAATACAAATATGTGTATTGCCTGTCAGATTAATAAATTATAATTTTATTCTTCTAAGCCCTGCAAAAAACAGAGAGAGAGAGTGACCGAAAAAGCATCACTACTAAATTGGAGAATTATTCCTTAGAAATAATCTCATAATTTTGTACATTTGAATTCAGGTTCTCGCTGAATAAAGAAATTTATAATTTTATAGCTTAATATGGAAACTGCCGTTAACCAGGATCTTCGTTTAGCTTTTGACTTTGTCCAATATACAAACCGCAGTATATTTCTTACAGGAAAAGCCGGAACAGGAAAGACTACCTTTCTGAAAGACCTGAAACAGATCTCCCCCAAGAGGATGATAGTTGTCGCCCCCACAGGCGTAGCTGCAATAAATGCCGGAGGGGTTACAATACATTCTTTCTTTCAATTGCCGTTTCACCCCTACATTCCTTCATTTTACCTGCCGCAACAAAATATTGGCCGCCAGGCTGAAAATAGCGATCCGGCCGGATATAAAATGAGCCACGAAAAGATCAATATTATCAAAAGTCTTGACCTCCTTATTATAGACGAGATAAGCATGGTAAGAGCCGATACTCTTGATGCCATTGATTCTGCACTGAGGAGATACAAAAACCGTTATCTGCCATTTGGCGGGGTCCAGCTGCTGATGATAGGTGATCTGCAGCAGCTTGCTCCGGTTATCAAAGATGAAGACAATGAAATACTCAGTAAGTATTACGATTCTTATTTTTTCTTCGGAAGCAAAGCCCTCTGCAGCACTGACTATGTGACAATTGAGCTGAAGCATATTTTCAGGCAGAATGATCAGATCTTTATTGACCTTCTTAACAGGATCCGCGACAATAAGGTGGATCAGGATGTGCTTGCTGAACTGAATAAAAGATATATCCCTGATTTTGATCCTGATTCAGGCGGTGGATATATTATTCTTACTACACATAATCACCAGGCACGGACAATAAATGATTCAAAGCTCGAAAAGCTGCCCGGCAAAGCTCATTCGTTCACAGCCACTATAAAAGATGAATTTCCGGAGCTGTCATATCCTAATGCAACTGAACTTATCCTGAAAACAGGAGCGCAGGTTATGTTTATAAAGAATGATTTATCGAAAGACAAGCTTTTCTTTAACGGCAAAATAGGAAAGGTTGAATATTTCGATGATGACATTATTGTAGTTAAGTGTCCTGACGATGAAAGCAGCATTAGGGTTGAAAAAGCCGAATGGCAAAACACGAAATATACTCTGAATGAAGAGACCAGAGAGATTGAGGAGACAGTTATCGGTACATTTACCCAATATCCACTCAGATTAGCCTGGGCAATAACAATACATAAGAGCCAGGGTCTTACTTTCGACAGGGCCATAATTGATGCAAGTGCTGCATTCGCCCACGGACAGGTGTATGTGGCTCTCAGCCGGTGCCGTACATTGGACGGGATTGTACTAAGCAGCCGGATCAACAACAGGAGCATTATAGATAATCCGCATATTTCCGGATTTATCAGCGATCTGACAAAAGGCCTTCCGGACAGGAATCAGCTTGATGAATCAAAAAAAGCTTATAAGCGGCAGTTGCTTTCAGAGCTTTTCGATTTTTCTTCACTGATAAATAAACTCAGTTATTGTCTTAAGCTTGTAAGTGAACACAATGATAAACTCACAGGCAATCTGAAAATAAAACTAGAAAAAATATTATCTGCAGTCAGAACAGACCTTAATGAAGTCTCTGAAAAGTTCCAGCCTCAGTTAAAAAATATGTTGGACAGGAATCCTGAGCCTGAAGCAAATATCACCCTGCAGGAAAGATTAAAAAAGGCAGCTGTTTATTTCTGCGATAAGCTAGAGGCTGCAATAAAGGAAGTATCCGGCGATTCTGTTGCTGTGGAGACAGATAACAGGGCTGTTCGCAGGGCAATTACTGAAGCACTGGAGCGGGCGGAGAAGGAGGGAGTAATAAAACTGGCCTGCTTTAATGCAGTCAGACCGGGTTTTGAGATCGGAAGTTACCTTGAAGCGAGGGCAAAAGCAGCGATTGACATACCTGCAGCAAGATCACATAAGGTTAAACTGGAACAGGAAGATACAGGAATTGTTAAACACCCGTTGTTATTAGAAAGGCTAAGGGAATGGCGCAATATTAAGGCGAAGGAAACGGACCTTCCGCACTATATGGTACTACCCAGGAGAACCATGGTCTCTATTGTTAATTTTGTTCCACAGTCACTGTCTGAGCTTAAGCGAATAAAAGGCATGGGCACGAAGAAATCAGCAAAATACGGTGAGGAGATCCTGGAGATAATCATTTCATATTGTACTGAAAAATGTATTGAAGCGGCTGCTGTAATCCCCGTCAATAAAAAGAAAGAAAAAAAGGTAAGGGAAAACACGAAGAAAATAAGTTACAATCTTTTCAGGGAAGGGAAGTCAATCGCACAGATAGCAGTAGAAAGACAGCTGAGTATCAGTACCATTGAAGGGCATCTTGATCATTATGTGAGTACCGGTGAAATTCCGGTTGACAAGTTTGTATCGCATGAAATCATTGATCTGATAACCCGGCAGCTTGACGGAAGCGAAGATCTGAGAATGGGGCCTGTTAAGGAGACTCTGGGTGATAAGGTTTCCTGGAGCGACATACGGTTTGTGATAAGCCATCTTACTTACCTCAGAAATAAGGGCGATCTGAAAAGGACCTGAATCAGCTGTATGGGCACAACCTGCACGACCTGCACGACAAACCTATTTGCATAAATTATATAATACGAATACTGTATAAGAACTCCAGGACTCTGAGACTACTCATGAGTTAGCCGGGAGTATATCGTGTAAAGTAGCGATCCTTTCCTCAATCCTCACGATAGTGTCAAGTCTTACCTGGGAGTAAGTCCTGGATTCCTTATCGACATACCTGAAGAGCCTCAATGATTTGAGGGAATATTTCAGGCTTCCCTCGTTATCTTTGCGTGCCAGGCATAGCTCAGCTTCGGCGTTAAAAAGGCCGGCAAGTATCTCAAGATGTCCGTTTGTATAGTTATGCTTTTCAAGAAGTTTTCCTGTCAGTTCTTCATCAGGGATTTGCCTGAAATAGGCTGCTTCCTGTTTTAAAAGATCATAATATGTATTACTGAGATATTCGGAAGCTTTCTTGTAATCGCCTTTTTTCATCAGGCCGAAAATAACTGCCAGGCTCTTTGCAAGCTCTTCAATCAGACGGAGAATATAGTCTTTTTGGTACATATGGCCTGTCGGAATATTAGAGTTTAGTCATATTAAAAATTACTTGTCATCCGGAACACTCAGATTATTAATTCCCTAGGGCACTCATCAGGTTTCGTTCCAGTGCCCTGAAGGAATCTGAATCGAGTGTTCGTTTCTCAAAGGGAAGATCAACCTGCTTTTTAGTTATTATCTGCACTGGTGGACGACTTAAGACAATAATGTCGTTGCCCAGGAGAAGCGCTTCATCAACATCGTGGGTCACAAAAATTACTGTTCGTTTGTCAGTCTGCCACATCCTCGAAAAGATCCTTATTAGATTCAATTTCAGTTTAATGTCAAGTCCTTTCAGCGGCTCATCCATCAGTATTATATCAGACGGATATGCAAATGCTCTGGCTATGGAGACACGCTGACGCATTCCCCCGCTAAGCCTCGAGGGATAATATGAAGCAAAATCCTCAAGTTCCATCAACTTTATTAGCTGTCCGGTAATTTTCTCCCTTTCCTCCGCATGCATGTCCTTGCTCAGGACAAATCCGATATTCTCCTCAACTGTTTTCCATGGAAGGAGCCTGGGATCCTGGAAGATATAGGAAACAGTCCTTTCCCTGAAGCCTGTCAGCTGACCACTGTCGGGCTTAATTATATCGCCGATAATATTCAGCAATGTTGTTTTTCCGCAGCCGGAAGGACCCAGGATACAGGTTATTGTACCATCCTGAAATGAGATATTGAAATCACTGAACAGTGATATGGCATCAAATTTTTTATATAGTGCTTTAATCTCAAGGCTCATAATCAGGTTCTCCAATTTATAAACCTGCTTTCAATAAGTCGGATTATCTTCTCAAATCCAAAGCTTATTAGCACCGCAATTATTGTCCAGGCGATTACTGCGTCGACATTTAAAAATGTCTGTGCATTCTGCATAACGGTGCCAATCCCATATTCCGGCTGGCTGAGAACTTCACCAATTATTATTGCCCTCCATCCTATGCCAAGAGCGCTGGAGGCACCGCTTACGATAAATGGCATAATCGCAGGGATATATAATTCGCGTATTATCCTCTTGCGCTTTACTTTGTAAAAGCTTGCCATAACTACTAGCTCACTGTCGATGCTCCGGATCCCGTCGCTTACATTTGTTGTAATGAAGGGGAACATAGTAAGCATTCCAATAAAAACAGGTACCGCACCAGGATGGAACCAGATGAGAGCAAGCAAAATGATTGATATCACCGGTATTGAACGGATTGTCACCAGTATGGGTTGAAGGAAGGCATTTACATTAGGATTGATCCCGGTTATGATACCTGTCGCAATGCCAAGGATACCTGAAATTATAAACCCTGCAAGGCCGCGGAGGACCGTTGTGCCTACAGTAACCAGGAATCTGCTGTCGCCAAAAAGCGAAAGAGTTGTTACAAGGGTTTTCTCAGGAGAAGGAAGAATGAAATCGGATTTTAAATGCAGGGACAGGATCTTCCATACGGCGAGCATACAGATCACCGAGGCAAGGCTTATATATCTCTTATTAATAGATGAAATTCTCATCAGGCATTTTTCCTCCGACAATATCCGGATTCAATTTATAAAAAACATTAAGATAATCCTCAATTTCTTTTTTTACATCACCGGCTTTCTCAAACCTGAGGTTGGATCCCGGAATAGCATTAACTGCAACATCAGCATCAGGCAGGATGCCGTATTTGACAATCAGGGCAGCTGCACTGTCAGGATTCTGATTCACCCAGTTTGTTGAAAAGGCATATGCTGATATAAGACTTTTCACGATTTCGGGATTGCCCTGAATGACATCTTCGCTGCAAAGAAATGCTGTCTCGGCAAGGGCAGTATTCTCAAATTTTTTCCATTCTTTTTCAAGATCGAAGATCAGTCCCACATCTTTGTTTTTCTTTATAACGAGACTGGCAAGCGGTTCAGAAACAATTGCCAGTCCTGCCTGTCCGGCAGCTACAGCATTAGCCAGGTCGATATGCGTAGGAAAACTGTAATCAAGAATTACATCCTTGTCAGGAGCAATGCCATTTTTCAGGAGAAGGTAACGGAGTAACACATCAGGTGTCATACCCCTTGCCATTACATATATTCGTTTGTTCCTCAGATCTTCCCAATTATTAACTCCCGGATCACTGCCGGCAAGATAAAGAGTCCCCCATACTGGGATGCCGACAAGCTTGTATTTCAATCCCTTATTATACATTATAGCCGCCATTGTAGTAGGCAGGATTGCAAAATCGGCTGTGCCATCAAGCATCATTTTCCTGACCTGTAAGGGCTCGTTAAGGATCTTCACTTCCAGAGAGTGACCGCTTCCATGATTCAGGCTGTCAATAATTCTTATCATTCCCATTGCTGACGGACCTTTCAGGGTGGCAATACTGTATTCCGGGCTGTTTGCGTTATTTTGTGTCCTGCTACCACACCCGTAAAGGAGTAAGGTAATTACAAGTAAATGTGACAGCCATTTCAGCATACGGATAGTTATTTATGCAAAACTATCTATTCAGAGTATTCCGCAATCATTTTTAAGCGGGTTTCTTTCAATTAATCGACAAAGGTTGTTAACGATTTTGCGGCACATCAGAATAATTTGAAGTTGAAAACATAATTTCATTTTGGATATTTAAAAAAAATCACCACCTTTGTGAAATAATTAACAGAAGATCTGTGAGGTCTGAGAAGTGTTCCGGGTGGCAATAGGTGACAATCCGGGAAGTCAAGGACAAGCAGGTTAAAGATCAATCTAACCCGGAGGTATTCTGATGGAAAAGAGAGTAGGATCAGCAATTATTCTGATTGAGACACACGAGAACGTTCAGCAGCTGAACGAAGTCATTTCGAATCATTCGCAAATAATTATCGGGCGCCTTGGCCTGCCTCGCAGTACTGGCCAGAGCCTCATTTCTCTTGTTCTTGAAGGTACCACCGATGAGATTGGTTCACTAACGGGCCAGTTGGGCCGTTTAAGCGGAATTCAGATTAAGTCGGTACTCTTAAAGAACATGAAAGATGAATAAATTTTGGGTTTTAAATGCTTTTTTTGCACTTGTTTTTTCATTAAATGCAAACGGACAGAAATACCTGTTTCAGGGGCTCGTCCGTGATTCTGTCAGTAATAAGACATTAGAGAATGTTGTTGCTGAAGTGAAGCCTGTTGGCGTAACAGATAAAGTAATCCTCCATGAGGTTTCTGATATCAGGGGCCGCTTTAACATTTCCCTGCCGGCAGGTAAATATCTGCTTGCTTTGAAAATGCTGGGCTATTCACCACTGGTACGTGAATTGAATATCAGCAGCGACATTCAGCTTGAATTCTCACTTGCTCCCCAGACAATAAACCTTGGGGAGGTGGAAGTGACAAGTCTCATAGTCAACCGCAAGGTAAGAGAGCTGCCAACCCCGATAACGGTTGTACCATCATACAGATATAATAAACTATCAGCCATCACCCTGTCTAATGTACTAGCCTCTGAGCCGGGTATAGCAATGGGTAATGATGGCGTATGGTCAACTAATATAAATATCCGCGGATTTAACGAAAGCCGTCTTGTGACACTGATCGATGGCAATCGTGTGGAGACAGCCACTGATCTTACTGCATCCCTCAGCATGACTGATGTTAATGATATTGAAAGGGTGGAAGTTGTCAAGGGAGCCCAGTCATCTCTTTATGGTACCGGAGCTATGGGCGGTATTGTAAACATCATAACAAAAGATGGTCATTTTTCTGAAAAGCACTATTTGTCAGGCAATGTTATTTCCGGTTTTTCCTCAGCTAATAAGCTTTTTATGAATCATGCTGATATAAATACCGGATCAGGCAAGTGGTATCTGAGGCTCAGCGGTGCCTACGGCAAGGCTGACGACATGAGGACCCCCGAAGGAATTCTGCCCAACAGCCAGTTCACAACAAGCAACATAACTGTTAAAACAGGGATCAAACCTCATGAAAATCACCTGTTCAATATTCAGTATCAGCGCAACTGGTCGACTGATGTAGGCATCCCGGGAGGTAATGCTTTTCCCGGACCTGCCGAGGCAACCTATACAGATATCGGAAGGCAGCTGCTGGCGGCATCTTATGAAATAAGTAATATAGGAGAAAGGCTTTCATC
>CAYNRI010000046.1:0-10857 GCA_964399575.1 uncultured Rikenellaceae bacterium | reverse complement strand
ATACCGGAGTCATCATTTACAAGTGCCGGGATTTTTATCCAGGATGAGACACAGATACTTGATGATAAACTGACTCTTATAGCCGGCGGGAGGATGGATGGAATAAGAGTCAGGAACGAGCGTGGTTTTGATATCGACTACCTTATTACAAACGGAGTAAGGAATGATACACCTCCCAATCAGCGGATAACATTTGAAGAAAGCAATAAAAGCAGCATTTCATGGAGTGCAAATGCCGGTCTGTTGTACAACCTGTTCAAAGAGACCGACCTGTCGTTAAGTGTTGCCCGTTCATTCAGGGCTCCGTCGCTTGAGGAGCGGTTTAAATATATTGATCTTGGAAATTATGTGCTTCTTGGCAACACAGACCTTAAGCCGGAAAATGGATATTCTGCCAATCTGGGCCTGAGGATGTGGAAGAAACGCTTTAATTTTCAGGCCGATGTTTTTGCAAACAGGATCCTGAATATGATAGTTGAAGTTCCTGGTGAGTTCATCTATACAATAAATACAGGAGCTTCTGAAGGTCTGACAGATACTCTTCCTGCTCTTGTCAACACCAATGTAAGCAAAGCATTACTATACGGATTTGATTTTGGATTCCAGTATAATTTCTATTCCGATCTTGTTGTTTTCGGCACAGGATCCTATGTGCGTGGGAAAGACACTGAAGCCGGCATAAATCTTCCCCAGATCCCGCCTCTAAGCGGGCGCCTGGGTATACGATACACACACAACAAGATAGGTGCAGCTGAAATGACTCTTGTCGGAGCTGCCGGTCAGGACATGATCGCTGAAGGGGAAACAGAAACAGGTGGTTACGCACGTTTAGACCTGGGGCTGAGTTCGACATCAATAAGCCTGGGACCAGTAAGGTTGCAGATATTTGCAGGCATCGATAACATTACTGACAGAAGCTATACAAGTCATCTCTCAACAAACAGGGGGAACATAAGTGTTGAGCCCGGACGTAATATCTATCTGAGGATGAACCTGGCGTTCTGATTGGCGGCAATTTTTTTTATCAATCCCCTGAAGATAAACGCATGAAAAGGAAGAACGCTGAACCAGTACATTCTGCCCCATAAACCCAGTGGTCTGAACGTTGCCGTCTGGTGGAGGATATTCTTTGGGTCGATCCTGAATTCAAGCCAGGCTTCACCCGGCAGTCTCATTTCAGCATATAGAAGCAATCGCCTTTCTTCTTTATTTGCTATGAGAACACGCCAGAAATCGACGGCATCGCCGGGCGACAGATCATTTTGGTTTCTTCTGCCTCTCCTTAAGCCAATACCTCCGGATAATTTATCAATGAATCCCCTCAAACCCCATAGCCAATTGCCATAATACCAGCCTGTTGCTCCGCCAAGTGACCATATCCTGTCAAGTGCTTTATTAATGTCAGCTACAGGAAGCTCTCTCCTGTCAAAATAGCAACCATGTACCGGAACTTTCGCAAATTTTGAAATTTCGGCATCCAGGATACCGGATGTAAAAGCATCCTTCCAGCTTGACGTAACCTGATTCATTTCAATCTTTTCGAAAGCTTCCCTTACAGCTTCCCTGTAACTAAGAGGTTCAACTGAAAGCAAATCTTTAAGGTTGTTCTCTCTGCAGATCACTTCAACCTTCATACTGTCAACAAGGTTCTGTGCAAGAGAGTATGATGTTGAAGTAATAAAATAAAGCCAGTACGAAGATAATTTGGGAGTCATCACCGGCACTGTCCGGATCCATCGCTTAAGTCCTCTTACCTCAGCAAAATAAAGCAGCATTTGTTTATATGTCAGGATATCAGGGCCGCCAATATCGTATGCCGAGTGGTATGTTTTTTCATTCAGCAATACTCCTGAAAGGAATTCTATTACGTTTTTTATGGCAATTGGCTGGGAACGCGTATTAAGCCATCTGGGGGCTATCATCACCGGCAGTTTTTCAACAAGGTCGCGTATTATTTCAAATGATGCACTACCTGATCCTATAATGATACCGGCCCTGAGAGTTGTTAACGAATAGCTGCCTGTACCAAGTATGCTTTCAACATTCCTGCGGCTGTAAAGATGCCGTGACAGGTTCTTTTCATTGACTATTCCGCTCAGATAAATGACCTGCTGTGCTTTTGTCTGCCGGACACGGTCTCTGAAATTAACAGCAGATTGTTCCTCCATTGTTTCAAAACGGCCTTTGGTTGAAGACATCGAATGAACAAGATAATAAGCCGCGTCAATGTCATCAGGGATATTCTGCAAAGTGCCCGGCTTAAGAAAATCGACTTCAATAACTGACAATGACTGAGAACCGTATTTTGCCTGATTGAATCTTGCTATATCACGAACACAGCAGATCACTTCATGGCCTTTGCTCAGCAGCACCGGAAGGAGTCTTTGGGCTATATAACCCGTAGCACCTGTGAGAAGTATTTTCATAAGGTTAATTTATATGAATTTCCGAAAGTTATTTCAATTATGTCAGTTATTAATGACCAATCACTATCAAAAAAATGTTTTTAAGCCTGAGACCTTTCATGGCAATTTCAGTCAACTGAGCTGCCTGAATTTCTTTTCAGGCCCTTTCTGACCGGAATAAGCATAAATTACTGCAGCGTTTCATGGTCTTACTGCGTATCAGTAATGTATTTTAAACCTAAAACAAAATTTAATAAAAGTTAATCATATGCAAAGTAGCGTAATACTATTTTTAGCAGGAGTGGCTATAGCTGCTTCTGCCTGTTCGTGTTCCAAGAATACAAATCCGGAACCCGATATGACCCCAAAGAACATTACTCTGACAGCAATGGCACCGCAGGCAATTGAGAGCAGCAATGAATTCGGCCTGGAGCTTTTTACCAGGGTTGCAGAATCAGAGAATAAAAACCTTATGCTTTCTCCGCTTAGTGCAAGCACCGCCCTTACAATGCTTCTTAATGGATGTGGCGGGCATACTTATACACAGTTACAGGGAGCTTTGAAATACCCGGCCGGAATGAGTATAAGCGAGATCAACGAAGCCTATAAGAGCCTTGTTGAACAGCTGCTTAACGCCGATCCAAAGGTTAAGCTTGCACTTGCCAATGCGATTTTTTACCGTAACGGGTTTGTCGTAAAGGATCCCTTCCTGAATGTTATGAATAATGATTACAAGGCTTATATAAAAGGACTCGATTTCAGTGCACCTTCAGCACTCACAACAATAAATAAGTGGGCCAGTGACAATACAAACGGAAAAATACCTGAAGTGCTGCAGGAAATTTCAGCTGAGGCTGTGATGTTCATTATGAACGCTCTTTATTTCAATGGCGACTGGAGCTACCAGTTTGATAAATCACTGACGCAGGAGCGTCCTTTTTATCCCGACGGTGGCAGCACAGTTAATGTCAGCACTATGAACGGAGAGGTGGGTTCGAAAGCTTTTACCGGCAATGGTTTCAAAGCCATTGAAATGCCCTATGGCCGGACAAACTTTACAATGATTGTGATTGTCCCGGATGAAAGCTTAAGCAACTTCTATACTTCCTTTACACACTCGTCCTGGGATCAGCTCACTAACACTCTTGATCAGATCCCTGAGTTCGGCGAAAGAACAGTATTCATGCCGAAGTTCAAGTTCTCATACGAGAAATACCTTAATGATCAGTTAAAGAGTATGGGTATGGTCGATGCATTCATCCCTTACCAGGCTGACCTGTCAGGGATATCGGATGCATCTATATTTGTCAGCTTCGTAAAGCAGAATACTTTCGTCGAGGTTGATGAAGAGGGAACAGAAGCTGCAGCAGTAACGACTATTGGTATTGAATTAACAAGTATGCCATCAGAGCCGCCTAAGTTCATTATTGATAAGTCATTCATTTTTGCAATACGTGAAAGAACAACGAATACACTGATGTTTATAGGGCAGGTGGTGAGCCCGGAGGATTAGGCGGAGATTGAGGATCCGCCAATTGGCGGAGACGAAATTCCGCGATAGCGGAACCGGAAACCGGAGACGGGAGAAAGAGGGGGCGAGGGGAGATCTGCGTTAATCTGCGATCCCGATAGCTATCGGGACTGCGGGAAAGTAAGAAGTCGGAAGTCAGAAGTCAGAAGTCAGAAGTCAGAAGAAAGATAGTTGGAGACTGATTAATGAGCACTTAAAACAAAGAACAATAACAATTATGAAAAGAGTTATGTTTATCGTTTTTATCATACAATCTTTATGTCTTGGATCGTGTGAAAAGAAGATCCCCTCTGCATGTAACGTTGAAAATCCGATTGAGAATATTCAATGGTTAAAAGAAGAAGTCGAAAAAGCAGGTATCACTAATTATCCTCTGCAGGTATATTCATTTTATTTTGAAAACAGGGAGCTTTTATTAATAGATGAAGAATTCGGCTGGTATATTAAGGATTGTTGTGGTAACCTGGTTTGTCATCAGGGGGATTTTGAAGGAGACTGTAGTAAAGAAATTATTCAAGCCACCTCAGACAAGACACTTATTTATGAATGCAATAAAGATATTCATGATCCTGATCCAAAAAAGTAATAATTAAGCCATAAAAAAAATAGACGATGAAAGGGTCATGGATACTCTCATTAACCGGAGTGAATCTTTCAGACACTTTATTAATCTTGATAAACCCGAAACCAAGCAAGCAGCCTGGAATCACCTACGAAATTAAATAATATAAATGAATATGAAGACTATTATTAGAACATCTGTTGTCCTTCTGTCACTTGCCGCTTCGTTAAGCGCTTGTACTGACAAGACTGTCGAAAGGGTGACGTACAAGGCAAACGTGCCTGTATATATGCCGTTCACTGAATTCCGGAACAGCTTCAGCAAGGGTGAGGCAACTGAGATCACCAATCCCGGCAAGATCTATTTCAAGGATAATTACCTTTTTGTCAACGAGGTTGGGAAAGGCATACATGTCATTGATAACTCTGATCCCGCTGACCCTGAAAAGCTTGGTTTTTATGAGATCATGGGCAATGTCGATATGGCTATAAAGGGAAATATGCTTTTTGCAGACAGCTTTATCGATCTTGTTGCAATAGATATCTCTGATGTCAATAATCCTGTTGAGATCAGCAGGATCGAAAATGTCTTTCCCGAGGTTGTGCCGGAAGGCGACAAATGGTATCCCTATGCAATGGTTGATAAGTCGGAAGGTGTTATAGTAGACTGGAACGTGGAGACGGTTACAGAGGAGCGTGAACCCGGAAGCACCTGGGGCGGATGGCTATACAGGGGTGAGATGTTATTAATGTCAAACAAGGATGGCGGAGCCAACTGGTCGGCAGGAGCCGGAGTTGCAGGTTCAATGGCAAGATTCATGCTCAATGATAAATATCTTCATGTGATAGCACATCCCTGGATGCTTAAGACTGTTGATGTTGAAGATGCTGAAAAGATGATTATTGCAGACAGCCTTGATGTTTCAAGGAATATGGAAACCCTTTTCATGCTTGGGGAGAAAATGTTTGTCGGCACCACTACCGGCATGCTGATTTACGATGTTACGACTGCAACCAAACCAAAACTGATATCACATTATGACCATATTGCTGCATGTGATCCGGTTGTTGCTGACGGTAATTACGCTTATGTCACCCTGCGTACAGGGAACAGATGCGCCAACGGACAGAACCTGCTGGAGGTCATTGATATATCCTCAGTTACAGCTCCTTTCCTGGTGAAGTCATATCCAATGTACAACCCTCACGGACTCGGAATAGACGGTAATCTTCTTTTCATATGTGATGGTTCAGCAGGACTGAAAATCTATGACAGATCTGATCCGCTTGATATCATAAACAAGAAGCTGGCTCATTATCCTGATTTCTTTGCCTTTGATGTCATACCAATGGATGGCATACTAATGCTTATCGGTGAAGATGGAATTTACCAGTACGATTATTCCGATCCGGCTAACATTGTTCAGATAAGTCAAATTCCGATAACTGATGACGAAGACTAGAATATGAACCATATCCGGATTTCAACAGTAGTTGTCCTGATTGCATTAACCGTCACTCTTTCTGCTCAGAAGCGAGACAGACAGACAGTAATATTTGACGGCGGTTCCCGGATAACTGGCACTATTCTAGTCGATTCTTCTGACTATCTGAAACTAAGGATAACTTCTCCGCAGATTGTAACACTTAAAAAATCAGAGATATCATACACAGTACCGGAAAGTGGCATTGAAAAACCTTTTATCGACAGGCATGGCTATTGGATAAGGGTTTCGGCATCGGCACTTACAGGCCGTAACGATGAAGGAAATGTTGGCAATATGAGCTTCCACTTCTCAAACGGGTACCGGTTCTATAACGGCATAAGTGCCGGTATCGGAACCGGGCTGGAGGATCTTGATGTTGCCGTTATGCCTATATATGCTGATCTGAGATATAATTTTCTCAAAACACGTCTGTCGCCTTTTGCATGGTTGAAGAGCGGGTGGTCGTTTGCGTTTGGTAAGCTTGATGACGGACAATATTATTACTATGGTTATTTTCCCCGGGCGCGGGGAGGATTTATGTTTAACGCAGGAGCAGGTATCGAACTCGCATCATGGCGGAGGAATGCTGTTAATTTAGGCGTGGGGTATCGCTATCAGAAGATAGCATATAAACAAGATTATCAATGGGGAGAAGAAAGTACGGATGAAATTATTACCAGTTTTAACCGGATTGAAATACAGTTCGGTTTTATCTTCAGGTAATAAGAATTATGAATAAATCAGTAATAAGACCATCCAAATTAAGTTATTTTGATGAAGCTTAATATGGATGGCAGGAATGAGAGGGAGTAAGGAAGATGACAGAACATTATCGGACACTGAGCTTATCAGGCGTTGTTCGGAAGGGGAGTCCCGCGCACAGGAACTTCTCTACAGACGCTATTTCTCATTCGCCATGTCGGTATGTATAAGGTATACCAGAGACCAATATGAGGCCATGGAGATAGTTAACGACAGTTATATGAAGGTGCTGGCCAGCATTGAAGAATTCGACGGTTCGGGATCTTTCAGGTCGTGGTATGGAAAAATACTTGTCAATTCGGCTATTGATAATTACAGGAGGAACTCAAAGCATGTGTCGCATCTGCAGATAAGCGATCTTGAATCAACTGAAATGGAGGAACCTTCGATAAGTGCAGAATTGTCGGCAAATGAAATCCTCTCTCTTTTCAGCTGTCTGCCTGATAACTACAGGCTTACATTCAACCTGCATGAGATCGAGGGTTATTCGCACGAGGAAATAGGTAGGATACTTGACATAAGCACATCAACTTCAAGATCTAATCTGGCGCGGGCAAAAAAGATGCTGAGGGATCTTTACAGAAGAAATTTCAATTCTGAAAGAAGTGGCAATGGAGCAGTTTGACGACATATTAAGGGAAAATATAAAGAAGGCTTTCAGCAGCTACAATGCCGAACATCTTGCTGATGAAGGATGGAATTCGTTTGTCAGGGCGGGAAAAGGCAGGGGAAGGCGTACATTAATTATACCACTCTGGGCTCGTGCAGCTTCAGTGTTGTTGATAGCCGGTCTTGGAGCTTACCTATCATACAGGATATTCACAAGGCATAGTTCCCGGGAATTAATTTCAGGTAACGAACTTCCGGTAGTAAAGGTTGAAGAACCTAAGGTTCAGAGCGAAACAACAAGAACACTTACACCGGTTATTGAACCCTCATCAGAATCTCTGCCTGTTAAGGAGAATCATGAGAATAAAGCGGCAGAAACCAGGCCAGTCACTACAGAAAGTATTTTTATATCGGAGTCTTTAGTTATGGACAATGAAAGCATACTGACTCAGTTGTCACCTGAAAACAGGGTTCTGGTTCCTGAAAAAGTCAAGGGTCACTATATATCCGGGGTTTCAAATGAGCTGCAAAAACAGCTGTTACCGGAAGAAATAGCAGCAAATGATGAAATTTCCGGAGATCTGACTGCTGAAGAGCAAGGGCAAAAGCGTCTCAAAGGAAGGACACTGATGGCAGGTCTGTCAGGATTATCTGCTCAAAGCAGTGGCAGAGCCACTCCGGCTTCCGGCTTGTCTGTCGGGTTGTATCTCGATCAGAAGCTTACGAAAAAGATCTCGGTGAGGCCGGGTATTGCTCTTGCCATGCAGTCATTCGGGCTGAATAACAGCAGTATTCCTGCCGTAATAACTGAAGCCATGTCATCATATGATGGCACAAATGGCAGCTTGTATTCATCTGAGGGACAGTTAAGTATGCTGACTATGGAGCTGCCCCTTAATATTGTTTTCAGGATCGTTGAAAGGAAGCGTTCGGCATTTTATGTTTCGGCAGGCGCTTCAACAATGATCTATCTCAGCCAGCAGTTCACAGCCGGCTTTGTCAGCGAATACAAAAAAACAAGCTACGATACAATGACCGGAGAGTATTCTTCCGAGACGCGCTATTCGACTGTTGAAGTAGAAAACGATTACGGGGCATTAAGCCGTGCAGATTTCTTCGGACTGGCAAACTTTTCTGCCGGCTACACATTTCCTTACAGCAAGACAGGCACTCTGCTTATTGAACCATTTGTGCAGGTGCCTGTCAGTGACCTTACCAGTCTTGACCTCAGAGTGAGGTACGCCGGTATTTCATTAAAGATGCAGTTCGGGAAAAAACCGCAAGATAATTAGAGCGATTTGATAGGAAGTTTTATTTCTGAACGTTTTCCCTCAGATCGCAGATGCCGTTTTTATTTTCATCAACATAGAATCTGCCTCCAGGAGCCAGTCCACGACCTTGTCCTGGTCCCATACCGCGTCCCTGAGCCGGTCTCATTCCTCTTCCCTGGCCGGGAGCCATACCCCTTCTTCCGGGTGTTGCAGAAGCAGCACCATTTCTCCGTCCGCCCCTGTTGAAATTGCCATTTGTTTCATAATAATCACAGATGCCATTCTTATCGGCATCAATGTAAGCTCCCCTTCCCGGCTGAGCGGCGGGTTTCTGAACCTGTGTTGCATTGTTCTGCTGTGCAGAAGCCATTGCTGTTATAGCTATTAAAGCTAATACTGTAATAAAAAGTTTTGTTTTCATAACCATAAAATATTAAATAATTAATTTATAAACCTTCTTCCTCGTCCACGCCCGTGAGGACCCCTGTTTCCAGATTGTCCTGCAGGGATATCCTTAACAAATATTTCCCTGAACATCTGTTCAAGTTTTTCCTGCTGCTGCTTATCGCAAATACTCTTGAAATCAAGATAATAACCATATGTCAGTTTTTTCAGATCGGCATGCAGGGATCCTAAGGAATCAGCCAGCATATTCAATCTGGATGTATTGCTGCCATCGGAAGATAACTCATCCAGCATCTGTTGCCTTAATTCAGCTAACCTTATATTTATCTCTCTGGCCTCTTGCCTGAATTCGGGATTGAATCGGGAAAACTCCGACATCTGATCTCTGCTGAGCCCCAGAAGATCGCGGAAGTATTGTCCGCTGTACCTCAATGATGGATCAACAATCTCATTTTCCAGGTTTTGCGGGACCTGTATTTCTGCGGCTGCCTGACTACGGTTGTAAAGAACTGTTGCAACAATGGCAACATTCATTGCTGCAAGAATCACTATTGCCCAGGTCATTAATCTCTGTTTGTTCTCAGTTTTCATAGCCGCCTCCTATTCCTGTGAAAGATTATCGATTGATTCAAGAGAGGCATCATCTATCATTGCAAGTTCAGCAGGGATAGCCCTTGTATTATTTCCAGGCAGTGACAGATTGCCAATCATGACACCAAACAGAACAGCTGCAGCCAGGGATGAAGTTATCAGTACAGGCCTTAGGATCTTTGTGAACAAGTTTTCGGAAACAGATGTTTCCTTATCTTCAATCTTTGCCATTACTCTCGTAATAATGAATGGATCAGGTTCCAGTGACTTTTCGGAACCTATTACCCTGTCGGTAAGGATCTGAATAATGTACATTTGATTACATGTCTCACATTCCTTAAGGTGAGACTCAAGCTGAGTTTTCATATCTGAGGGCAGGGTACCCTCCCGATATGCATCCAATTTTTCCTGACATAACTGACAATTCATTTTAACTTGTTTTATGGTTAGAAACAAAACTTAATATTTTCCTACGGCGATATTTATTTTTTTTTGCTGCCTGCGGATAATTTCTCCCGGAGATTCTTTTTTGCCCTTTGCAGGAGAGCCTCAACAGCACCCTCCGAAATGCCCATGATCTCAGCTATCTCTTTCTGAGGCAGGTCATCATACTTGCTTAAAACTATAGCTGTCCGTTGATTTTCCGGTAAACTGTCAAGTGCAACCCGGAGCCAGTCGGAGTACTCCTTGCTTATCAGGATCTCCTCAGGGTTTTCAGGAGCTTCATAAATAAACTGATCCTGGATTTCTTTCTCAGCACCGGGAATACTCTTAAAGTATTGCAGAATTGATTTTTTTTTGCTCTTCCTCATTCGGTTCAGCGATGCATTTACTGCAATTCTGTAGAGCCAGGTTGAAAATGCTGCTTCGCCTTTAAATGAGGATAGCGACTGATATGCCTGAATGAAGACCTCCTGTGTAAGGTCATCGGAATCATCTTTGTTATGAACAAACCCCAGGCAAGTGCGGAAAACCAGAGGCTGATATTTTTCCATCAGCAACCGGTACTTTTCTTTTTCTCCCTGAAATATAAGCCGGATAATTTCTATATCCGTCATTATGAAATATTAAAGTGGGTGATCGAATATGACGTGGAAGTTAGATATTATCAGGAGACTTTAAAAATGTTTTACTTACTTATTTTTTACTCAAGGTCCCTGATATAAGTCAAAAAACCTGATTTAATCGATCAGGAGTAATTCATTGATTGTTTTTACAAGACTTTCTTTTGGCAC
>CAYNRI010000045.1:17651-20251 GCA_964399575.1 uncultured Rikenellaceae bacterium | reverse complement strand
GAATACCCAAGGGACTTTAACATTGTTCCCAGGATTTTGAGGTTCATTTTATTATCCTCGACGATTAAAATCTCAATATCTCTTTTAATAGAATTAAGCACATCAGGGCTGGACTGGATTTCAAGGTAAGGGAAACACTCCTGAAGAGCTCCGGTCAGCCTCAGGGATTCCAGAGGCTTGACAAGATAACTATCGATACCCAATGTAAGTGACCTCTGATAGTTACCCTTTCTGTCATTTGAACTTATCATCTGAATATTTACTTTACGCGAAAGACCCTGTTCCCAGATATTCTTTGCAACTTCAAATCCGTCAAACTCTTTCTCATCAAATATAACAACAAGATTATAAGCCTCCGCGGGTGTATTAAGACTTAGCCTGATCTGTTCTGCCGTCATCTTATTGAAAGATGTAACAGAAATATTTAAATTAAGCTGGTGATAAAGATTAATAATTTCTTCATCCCTGTTCTGTTGTCCTGTTATAATAAGAGTTTTAATATCTGAAAATGATCTGATCTTATCAAGGTCTGTCTCTTTCAGTATTCTGTCATTGGAAAAAACTCTTATTGAAAAAAGGATCCTGGTTCCCTTATCGCCGGATAGACCAGAAGGAGATTCCGCGCTGAGAGTGCCCCCCATAAGCTCGATTAACTGACGGGCAATTATAGTTCCCAATGCTGATTCATCGCTCGATTTAAGCGTTCTTGACTCAGGGTTTAAAGAACTCCCGAAAATCTTATTCAGGCTTGTTTTATCAAAAGAACGCCCTGTATCAAGCAATTCAAAATCAATTGTTACCATTCCATTCCCGGCATCTGCTGAGTGACATATAAGGCGAATTTCTCCTTTTTCAGTATTTGTCGCCGAATGCACTAACAGGTTTGTCAGAATCTGCCTCAATCTTATGGGATCAGCAATTATGCTTTCAGGGATGTTACTATCGATCACACTTGAAAAAACAATATCTTTTTCTGCAGTATGTGTGGAAAGCAATTCAGAATAATATTTGATTTCTTCCCGGAAGTTGAATGGCATTTCCTCCAGGACCAGTTTACCTGTTTCTATCTTCGAAAAATCAAGAATATCATTTATAATATTCAGAAGTATCTCTGTTGATCTGCGCAGGAGGCTTACAATGCTCCTTACCTCATCTGAGATCTTGTACTGGTTAATTACATCAGTTACCCCGATTATCTCGTTCAGGGGGGTACGTATTTCATAACTCATACGGGCAAGAAATTCCGATTTCGCTTCATTTGCTTTTGCCTCATGCTTTCTTGCGGTTTCGAGCATTGTGACATCATTCAATATTTCCATTGTAGCTTCCTTGCCCATAAAAACCAAAGGAATACTATTCTTATAAAGAATTGTTTCTCCTGATTTACCAGGAATAATTATAAACTGTTCAGGATTGAAGCCGCTTCCAAGGTTTCGTGCAAAATAATTCCCCGCTGTTGTAACAGCCTCTTCAGGGTAGATCTGTCCGCTCATCTCTTGCTCTCCTGAATATGAATAAAAAGATGCTGCGACCTTATTGGCCTTAAGAATCCTTCTCTGCTTATCATGAATTATCACCCCTACAGGCATCTCCTCTACTAATCTGAAAAGCATTTTTTCTGAATCACTCAGTCGCAGGTTCTCTGTTTTCTGCGATTTAATGAACTTTAAAAAGAACCAGATTATGAGCAGGATAAGCAGCAGGGTGCTTAATACTATCAGGAAGGAATTCCTGAAAATATATTTTTGAAAGAAGTCAGTAGGTGCAGAAAATACAAGTGCAATTGATCTCTGTAATAATTGGGTTGAATAAAAAGATGAAATTATAGTTTCGTTTTCTCCATTAACAGCAGCTTTGTGAACAAGATTTCCGTTTGTTCCGTTAATGAGCCCGGTTACTATACCTTCAATTCCCGAATACTGAACAGCAATTTCTTTATTATCATGAATTATTTGCCCTGAATCGGTTATAACCCATTGCCACTGATAATCCTTCAGGTTGAATACCGAAAATATTTCTTCAAAATATTTCTGATAATCAATTGTTACAACAATGTTACCTACAGTAACATTGTTTTTGATCACAGGCAGGTAATATTCAAATCTCCTGTTAGCCCTAACGAGTTGTTCCATTTCTCTGATCTCGCCCTGGGCATGAAGGATGAAAGTCTGTTCGAGCCAACCTCCACCCATCTCATCACGTTTAAGGGAAAACTCATTCCTTTTATTATCAAAAAGTCTGATACCTGTTACAAAATCCTGGTATTTTGAAGAGAATAATTTCATTTTCTCTATTACCCTGGTCTTCAAATCCGGATCCCCGAAAAACGCCCCGAGATCTTCAGTAAAGTTTATTTCATTGAGATCGCTTGTAAAGCTGTTATCTATATCATCAACAGAGAGTCCGACAATCTGTGCCTGTCTGTTAAGCAGAGTTGTAATATAGCTTATCTGCTGTTTATATAAATTCCGATAGTAAAAGAAATTTACTATAATAATCACAATAAATGCAGTATAAATAATAATCCGTAACCTTTTCATTGTGAATAAATTTTATGCACCTGAGAACATAAAGATAGGATTTATTGAATAATCAGGAGT
>CAYNRI010000045.1:0-17551 GCA_964399575.1 uncultured Rikenellaceae bacterium | reverse complement strand
CTGAAACGGCTGCCAGTCGATTTTATTACCAATCCTTTTTCCAAGGTATCGTATTCAATTATCTGAAGCCATCAGAAGGAAGGGTCGCATTTCAAAACTGTGATAAAAGGGTCGAAGCCTTTCTGTATTATAATGCTCTGTGACGTCAACGACTTTCTTCGATGAGGTGACAACTTCAATAGGCAAGTTATCATAACGTCCGTTTTTGAGAACTACTATTCTTCCATGAACTCCTTCCAGAATAAGGTCAAGGGCCAGATTCCCATATGCCATCGGCACTATTGAATCGAGTGCGTCGGGATCTCCTCCCCTTACCATATATCCGAGCTTCTGGTTTATAACTTCTATTGCATGCCCATGATTATATTTTCCTGAAAGTTCTTTCAGCTTCTGTGAAACCACATCCCCTATTCCGCCAAGCTTTGCATGTCCGTATGCGTCTCTTTCACTGTCGGAAAATATCATTTCTCCTCCCTTAAACATAGCACCTTCAGAGACGAGCACTATCGAGTATTTGCTTGGATTATTGTTCCGGTCATCAACAAGCAGCTTTGTAAGCAATTCAATATCAAATTTATATTCCGGAATTACACACCTGTTTGCCGAACCTGCCATCGTTGGCAGCATTGCCGTAAACCCGGCGTAGCGTCCAAATACTTCAAGTATAAGGAGCCTTTCGTGAGATCCGGCTGAAGTACGTAGACTATTTGTCATCTGGATTGTTCTAGTAACACAGGTGCTGAAACCAATACAGTAATCAGTTCCCGGAACGTCGTTATCCATTGTTTTGGGTATGGCAACAACCTTCACTCCCTTTCCGTAAAGGTGAACACCATAACTGAGAGTATCATCTCCCCCGATTGGTATAAGGTAATCTACACCGAGCCATTCGAGGTTTTTTATCACTTCCGGGGTAAGATCATTATAATCATTATTATAGATATCCTTCAGGTGGTCCGGAACGCTTGATTTCGACATGTGGCTGGGCCTTGTCCTTGATGTATGCAGAAAAGTCCCCCCTGTCCTTCCGGCTTTATTTACAATATCATCTGTCAATACCTGATAACAATTACTGTTATCAGCTTTATTATCCCTTATCAGTTCTGTAATTCCTGCCCAGCCCCTTCGTAATCCGATTACCTTAAATCCTTCCCTGTTGGCTCTGATTGTAACAGCTCTGATTGCCGGATTTAATCCGGGGACATCACCGCCGCCGGTCAGTATTGAAATAACTCCTTTGGTTTTTTTAACTGCCACTTCCTTCTGATTTTTATTTGATTTCATTTGAATTTTTTTTAAACTACCAAAGTAAAACATTTTAATTTTATTCTGAAAACCAAATATTAGTCTTATTATTACAAATCTGTAAGTTAGATCTAAGGCAGTAAAATGGAATTTTTATCAGCAGGCAGACAACAACGGGTTCTGATAACAGGGGGCAGTGGTTTGGTTGGGAAATATCTTACATCCCTTCTCCTTGCTGAAGGGTATACTGTTTCGCATCTTTCACGGAAGCAGAGCTCTGCAGGGAAAGTAAGAGTTTACAGGTGGGATCCCGAAAACCGTATACTGGCAGCCATTCTCCCGGACGATTTTGACTATATAATCCATCTGGCCGGTGAAAGCATATGGGGCAGAAGATGGTCTGCTGACCAGAAAGAACTTATAATTAAAAGCCGGGTAAGTTCCGCAAGGCTCCTTCATGAAAAATTTTCCGGCGGAAATACAAATCTAAAAGCATTCATTTCTGCTTCTGCAATAGGTTATTATGGATCATTAACATCAGAAAAGCTATTCAGTGAAAGTGATCCGGCGGCTGATGATTTTACAGGCAGGGTATGCAGAAAATGGGAAGAAACAGCCGATCTGTTTATGCAATCGGGTATCCGCACTGTTAAGATAAGAACCGGAGTTGTTCTTGAAAAGAATGCAGGGGCACTTAGGATGCTTATGATCCCGGCACGTTATGGAATCTATTCTTTCCCCGGAAACGGAAAGCACTATCTGTCCTGGATACACATAAAAGATCTGTGCGGCATTTACCTTGAAGTAATGAGAAACAATAATCTGCAGGGAGCCTTTAATGCAGTATCACCATATAATGTAACATACAGGGAGTTTTTAAGAACCCTTGCAAATGTCATGAAAAAGCCCTTCTTTCATCCTCCCCTGCCGGCCTTCCTGCTGAGATTATATTTCGGGGAAATGTCAGCGATGATATTGTCTGGCAGTAAAGTTGATCCGGCAAAAATCATGAAGGCAGGCTTTAATTTCACATATGATAAACTTTTTGATGCCCTGAATGAACTACAGAACTGATTACCATATTCATACAACCTTCAGTGACGGAAAAGCCCCTGCAAAGGAATATGTCCAATCTGCCCTGTCGGCAGGATTAAATGAGATCGGATTCTCTGAACATCTTTCGCTTTTCAATGAAAAACAGGATTGGTGTATGAATCCCTCAAATGTCAGATCATATATTGAATACATCAATCACCTGAAAGATCAATTTACTGATATCAGGATTAAGGTCGGACTTGAAATTGATTACATACCTGGCGGTGAAAAAGAACTTGAATCATTTCTTAATGATCTTGATCTTGATTATCGTATCGGATCAGTCCACTATCTCGGAGAAAAAACAGTTGATTTAAATCCCGAGTTTTACCACGGAAAAAACTTTAATATCATCTTTGAAGATTATTTTAAAATTGTAATGGATGCAGCATCCTCAAAATTATTCGATATAATCGGTCATTGTGATCTGATAAGGATTTTCGGATATAAACCTGAATTTGATCCTGAACATCTATACAGGAACATGGCAAAAAGTTTCAGGCAGAATGATGTGGTTTTTGAGCTGAATACTAATGGGAGGAACAGGCCTCTGGCGGATTTTTACCCCGATCGAAAATATCTTCACATTTTTGCAGAGGAAAAGGTGCCGGTTTGCGTTAATTCCGATGCCCATCTGCCCACCAGGGTAGGTCAATATTTCGATGAAGCGTACGAACTCTTAAAATCCGCCGGATTCACTGAAAAGGCAACTTTCATTAAAAGGGAACGGAGTATGATCAGGCTTTGAAAAGCTTACAGGTCAGCAAGTAAATTTTTTAACTATTCAGAGAATGTGTTCCGGATATATTAAGATCCCAGCGTATGTTCAAGGAAGATCTTAACTCCTATTGCTATAAGTATTAATCCGCCAACCAACTCAACTTTTTGTCCAAGCCTTTTCCCGGCTGATTTACCAATCCTGATTGCTGTCATTGAAGCCAGGAATGTTACAACTCCAATAATAATTCCTGACAGCCAGATTCTGACATTCAGCAAGGCAAAGCTTATCCCGACGGCAAACGCATCAATACTTGTACCTATTGCAACAGTTATCAGTTCCGGCAGTTTCGAATAATCTCTCTTCTGATCTTCTTCGCTTTTAGTAATCCCTTCATAAATCATCCTTATGCCAAGAAAAGAAAGTAATATAAGCGCAATCCAGTGATCGGCAGCTTTTATAATATCACTCACAAAAGAACCAAGTAAAAATCCGATAATAAGTAATCCGGCCTGAAATACTGCAAGAACAAGTGCTATTCTTACTGCATGCCAGAAAATTATTTTGCTCCTGATAACTCCATAGGAAAGAGAAACAGCAAATGTGTCAAAAGATAGACCCAGTGCTACTGCAAAAATGGTCAGGAAGTCCATTAAGTAGAGATAAAATCGCACAAACATACAAAAAAAAACTAACTGCATAATTTCAATTTGATTGTATATTTGCTACCAATATCCGGTCAAATGAGAGCTGTTATTCAGCGGGTCAGCAAGTCATCAGTAAGCATCGGCGAAAGAGTTGTTGCTTCAATAGGAAGGGGTCTAACGGTATTCGTTGGAATTGAAGAAACGGATACAACTGAAGACCTTGATTGGCTTAGTAACAAGATTGTTCAGCTCAGGATTTTTAACGATAACAATGGTGTCATGAATCTTTCGATTCTTGATACCGGAGGCGACATAATCGTTGTAAGCCAGTTCACCCTGCATGCCAGAACAAAGAAAGGGAACAGACCCTCTTATATAAAGGCCGCCATGCCGATAAAAGCTATACCTGTTTATAAGGAGTTTGTTTCAAGGCTTTCGAAGCTTCTCAATAAACCGGTAAAGACAGGTGAATTTGGAGCTATGATGATTGTTGAGATCTGCAATGATGGCCCTGTGACAATAATTATCGATACAAAAAATAAAGAATAAACTATTATGCAGCAATCAAGCAATAGCCTAACTGACAAATCTCTGAAAAGATCGGTATTGCTTGTCTCAGCTTTTGCAGCTTTTCTGACACCATTTCTGGGCTCGGCGATTAATCTGGCATTACCTGCAATCGGGAAAGATCTGAATGCAACAGCACTTGAACTTGGATGGATAGCCAGCAGCTTTATACTTTCCTCGGCAATCTTCCTGCTGCCTTTTGGAAGACTTGCCGATATACTTGGCAGAAAAAAGATATTCGCTTCCGGAATTATTCTCTTCACGATATCAACATTCCTGATTATCTTTTCGTGGAACATAGTATCATTGATAATTTTCCGCGTTTTCCAGGGAATTGCGGGAGCAATGATCTTTGGTACAAGCCTGGCAATCCTGACCTCTGTTTTCGGACCGGGAGAAAGAGGCCGGGCAATGGGGATAAATACAACAGCTGTATACACAGGCCTTTCCAGTGGTCCTGTGATCGGAGGATTATTAACGCAGTATTTTGGCTGGAGAAGTATATTTATCTTTCTTTTACCTGTTGGAATAATTTCTATTTACCTGGTTTTCAAGAGAATAAAACATGAGTGGGCTGAAGCAAAAGGTGAAAAATTCGATTGGACAGGATCATCAATATACGGACTGGCTCTTGCTTCATTTATGTATGGCTTTTCCAAATTACCTTCTTATACCGGATGGATTTTTCTTGGATGCGGATTAGTGTTTGGTATATTCTTTTTCTCATTTGAAAAAAAAATTACAAGTCCTGTTTTTGATATTAAGCTTATATTGCAGAACAGGGTTTTTGCATTTTCCGGGATCGCAGCATTAATTCATTATTCAGCAACTTCTGCTATCGGATTCTTTATAAGCCTTTATCTGCAGTATCTGAAAGGACTTGATGCACAGGCGGCAGGTTTTATAATGATATCCCAGCCTGTTATGATGGCCTTATTATCCCCGCTTGCAGGACGATTATCCGATAAATATAATCCCGGTATTATTGCATCTCTTGGAATGGCTCTTACCGCAGCAGGATTGATCATGCTCTGTTTCATAAATGCTTCTTCTCCAATATTACTGATAATTCTTCTGCTTATTTTAATGGGCACTGGTTTTGGACTCTTCTCATCTCCAAACTCAAATGCCATAATGAGTTCCGTTGAAAAACGACATCTGGGAATTGCTTCAGGGGTAGTGGGAACTATGCGGATGATAGGACAGATGATGAGCATGGGCATTGCCATGATGCTGCTTGCTCTTTATATCGGACAGAAGGAAATAGAACCTGATACATTCTCCGGACTTATTTCAGCAATGAAAACAGGATTCCTTATCTTCTCAGTGCTTTGCATTGCAGGGATTTTTGCATCTCTTGCCCGTAACGGGAAATTGAAGGATAATTTTACCGGAAAAGGTCTGTAAAAATTAAATTCTTAAAAATGAAAAACAATTCAGCAGAAGACTCTATAATCATTATCGGAGCCGGTTTTGCGGGTCTGGGCACAGGTATTTATGCCCAGATGAATGGTTATAAGACCCGGATCTTTGAAATGCATGATAAACCCGGAGGTTTATGTACATCCTGGTCGAGAAAAGGCTATACTTTTGACGGATGCATCCACTGGCTTGTGGGATCATCTCCTGAAAGTGCATTCCATAAAAGCTGGGAAGAAGTCGGAGTTGCACAGGGAAGAAAGATCATAAATTTTGATGAATACCTGCGTTTTGAAGGGAAGGATGGAAGAACTGTAATATTTTATTCAGATGTTGACCGTTTAGAAAAACATCTGCTTGAATTTTCGCCGCAGGACAGTGCTGTTATCAGAGAATTCACTTCGGGCATCAGAATGTGTACTGCTTTCAACCAGCCCTCTAAACAGGTTCCTTTATTAAAACGGTTGCTGAGGAATTTAAAACTTGCATTTACTCTTGCCTTGCATGGAAAGGACATGCAAAAATGGATGAAAACCTCAGCCAGGGATTTTGCCGCAAAATTCAATGATCCTGTTTTACGGGAAGCAATTAAAGATATCTGGGTACCTGAGTTTTCAATGCTCTTCATGCTTTTCACCTTTGCATATCTTCACAACCGTAATGCCGGATACCCGCTTGGCGGGTCAATGTCTATGTCAAGGGCCCTTGAAAAACGATACCTCAGCCTTGGTGGTGATATAAATTATAACAGCAGAGTTGAAAAGATAATTGTTGAGAATAACAGGGCCACAGGAATAAAGCTGACAGATGGATCTGAACACAGTGCCTGCAGAATTATTTCAGCTGCAGACGGATATTCAACTATCTTTAAAATGCTCGATGGCAAATTCACGGATGAAAAAATACGTGATATTTATGATAACTGGCTCATATTTAATCCATTGATCTTTGTTGGCCTGGGTATCAGCGATACATTTGCAGAAGAACCAATGACAGTTTCCGGATTTTCAATTTCTTTAAATGAACCCGAGGAAATAGGAGATGCTGTAAGGGACAGGATCTCCGTTCATATTTACAATCATGACCCCGTTATGGCTCCTGAAGGAAAAACAACAATGATTGTCATGCTGAATTCAGAATATAATTACTGGAAAAAGCTTGCCGAAGATAAAATCTCATATCAACAGAAAAAGCAAGAGATCGCCAAGAAGATTACACGGATTCTTGAACAAAGATACCCTGGTATTTCAAATAAAATAGAGGTCATTGATGTTGCCACGCCACTTACATTTGAACGTTACACCGGAAACTGGCAGGGCAGCTTTGAAGGCTGGCTTATAACTCCCGGGAATTCCAGCGTCTTTGTGAAACGAATGTCGCAGCAACTGCCAGGCCTTAATGATTTTTATATGTGCGGGCAATGGACCGAGCCGGGCGGAGGTCTTCCGACAGGTATTATGGCTGGTCAAAGGCTTATCAGGAAAATATGCAGGGAGGATCATAAAAGGTTTAAAACTACTTTAGCATAAAGTATTTTCTATTGTCGTGTTAATCAGGCAATAGCATGGGTTATAAAGGATTTTTCAAAATAATCGGAAAAATCCTTTTATAATTGTAAAAAGTTTTAAATTTCACCCGGACTTTATTCCATTATAATCTGTTTGTAATACAGCAAAATATCTATGACAAAACTATATGAGAAATTAAGTAAATCGTGTCCTCCTGAAAGCGAAATAAAGCTGGGGCTCAAAAATGCTGCTGCTATTCCTCCGCAGATACCGGATAAACGTTTGTTAATGAATATTCTGGGCATAATTGATCTGACAAGTCTGAATGTGACTGATAACAAAATCAACATAATACATCTGACAGGGACCGTTAATAGTTTTCAGAGCAGGTTCTCAAATATACCAAATGTTGCAGCAATATGTGTATATCCGAATTTTGTATCTGTTGTAAAAGAGAAACTAACGGCAAAAAATGTGAGAATCGCAGCAGTTGCGGGGGCCTTTCCAACTTCCCAGACTTTCAGGAATATCAAGGTTTCTGAATGTAAAATGGCAGTGGATGCCGGAGCAGATGAAATCGATATTGTAATACCTGTTGGAGCATTTCTTGGTCATGATTATGCATTTGTAGCCGAAGAAATACGCGAACTAAAAGAAGCCATTGATGACATCCCACTCAAGGTTATTGTTGAATCAGGCCTTTTGGGAAGTAATGAAATGATCTATAAGGCATCAATGATTGCAATGGATGCCGGTGCTGATTTTATCAAGACTTCCACCGGAAAAACTAATATCTCGGCCACCCCGGAAGCTGCTTTTGTAATGTGTAAAGCAATCTCCAATTTTTACTCCGAAACAGGTATAAGAGTAGGTTTTAAAGCTGCAGGAGGAATTACTACTGCTGCTGAGGCATTAACATATTATCAGATTGTAAATTATTGCCTCGGATCCGAGTGGCTTAATAATAAATATTTCAGGATCGGAGCAAGCCGCCTGGCAAATAATATCTTGTCTGAAATTGCTGGTGAACGCCATGATCATTTCTGAACAGGATAACAGGATTATCTTGCAGGACTCTGTCAGTAAGCAAACAGATACCTTAGCAAAGGAGCTGACTATTTCAGGTGATTCCATTTCTGTAGAAGATTCTGTGATCGTAGAAAAACCTCCTTTCCTGCGGAAGGAGGATCCGTCTGAATTACCAGATACAACTACTGTCTGCTTAAGGAACAGTATATTTGATGTGACATTTTTTGATTCAACAAATGTCCTGAATCAAATCGGGAAGCATTCTCCGGAAATTTTCCCCTTTCTGTTCATTGAAAAAAACAGGGACCTGGAAATGAAATCAAAACTTACATTGCAGGCTCATCTGAAAAACGGAAAAGAAATTCCTGAAAAGTTATTGCACGATGACTGGATAATTATTGTAGTTATAATATCTGTTTTTATTTATGCTATTATCGGCTCTTTTCCAAAAAAACTTACCCGTGAGGTAAAGAGTTTCTTCCTGCTCCGGAGTACCGGAGATCCCTCCTCATCTGATACAGGAGAATTATTCCACTGGCAATCAACGTTGTTCAACCTTGTTTCATTCCTTAATCTGGCCCTTTTTGCCTATTTAGCTTCACTCTATTATAAGATTATTCCAGGCTCAATTCCAGGGTTTCTTTTCTGGCTGATACTGTTGCTAATAGTAATATCTTCTGTTACACTCCGGCATATTGTATGTTATATTACAGGACAAACAAGCGGAACATCTAATGCCTTCAATGAGTACATAATAAATAATTATTTGTTTTACAGGTATCTGGCTTTTATTCTACTTTTAATTTCAATCCTCCTGTGCTATACTACTTTCTTATCAGCCAGACCCTTGTTTTTTATCGGATTTATCACGACTTTAATTCTTTATCTGGTCAGGTTGATTAAACTTTTTTTGATTTTTATAAACAGGAATATTTCTATTTTATATTTGATTTTATACCTTTGTGCCCTGGAATTTCTGCCTGTTGGGGTTTTAATAAAATATTTTACAGGCCTGTTTTAGGTAAGCACGTTTTTCAGGGAAGTAGAACTAAAACTGTAAAAAATTGAAAATAAGGAAGATATTGGTATCACAGCCAGAACCTATCAATCCGAAGTCTCCATATTTCGATCTGGCAAAAAAATACAACCTGAAAATAGATTTTAAGCCTTTCATTGAAATTGAAGGAATTTCTTCAAAGGATTTCCGCCATCAGAAAATTAATATCCTTGATTTTACAGCCGTTATTTTTACAAGCAAGACTGGTATAGATCATTTTTTCAGGATATGTAATGAATTAAGGATCTGTGTACCCGATACGATGAAATATTTCTGTATCACTGAAAACGTTGCATTCTATCTTCAAAAATACATTGTCTACAGAAAAAGAAAGATTTTTCACGGTAAAACGAAATTCCAGGATCTTATCGATGTTATAGTCAAGCATAAAGAAGATAATTATTTTGTTCCTTTATCTGAACCGCATAATACTGAAATACCGGTGCTTCTTGATAAGAACAATATTAAATACGCTATTGGCATTCTGTACAAGACAATAAGCAGTCATTTTTCAAACCCGAAAGATTTTGATTACGACATCCTTGTCTTTTACAGCCCCTCAGGAATAAAATCGTTGAAAGAGAATTTTCCTGAGTTTAATCAGGGAGAAATCAAAATAGCTGCCTTTGGACCTACAACTGTCTCCGCTGTTCAGCAGGAAGGCCTGAGAGTGGATATTGATGCTCCTAATGTCAAAGCACCATCAATGACAATGGCTCTTGATAATTTTCTAAAAGAGCATAACAGAAATCAGAAATAATATCATCATTTTAAATAAATGATTATGTGAGGAACCGAATAATATTACCCGGAATGCCTCAAGAATATGCTTTTCACAGATGATCAGCAGAAAAAACACCTTAAAGAAAACAGAAAGGCTGTGCAGCCTGAAAACTATAACAAGATTGTTTGAATCCGGCAATAGTTTATACTTCTCATATTTTAAGGTTATATGGTTAAAAAGCCCTCTCCAGATACCTTATCCTGCCAAGGCTGTATTTAGTGTTCCCAAAATGGTTTTCAGGCATGCTGTAGTAAGGAATCTCATTAAGAGAAGGATGCGGGAGGCATACAGGATAAATAAGAATATTCTTTATGATTTTCTGAGTGAAAAGAATCTTCAGGTTGTTATCATAATTATCTTCAGGGAAAACTATATTCCCGATTACATTTCTATAGAAAAATCATTCGTTGGAATGTTCAGGAAACTGATTTTAGCTATCACGGATAAAGAAAATATTTGTTAAAGTTGTCTAAATAATCCTCTTATCCGAACCCTAAAGAGATTTTCTTACTAATTTCGTCATTCCAATTAAAGCTCATTCAAATATGAAAAGAATATTATCCCGCAAAATATTAATAGCACTCAGTCTCATTATTGTAGCTTGCCTGAGTGCCGGTTTTTTCATAACTCAGGAAACAAGAGATTTCAGAATTGCCAAGAATCTGGATATTTTCTTTTCACTCTTCAGAGAACTTAACCGCTTTTATGTTGATGAAGTCAATCCTGATAAAATCATTAAAACAGGTATTGACAATATGCTGAAGAGCCTGGATCCTTATACTGTATACTACCCTGAATCAGAGGCCGATGAGTTTACTCTTATGACCACCGGTAAATATGGTGGTATTGGATCTCTTGTAAGAGGAACCGGCGAATATGTGACAATTGTTGAAGTTTACAAAGGATTCCCTGCTGACAGGTCAGGGATCAAACCCGGGGATATTATAAAAAAAATTAACGGCATATCAATAAAGGGGTTTTCAACAGATAATGTAAGTGACAATCTGAAGGGTAATCCGGGGTCTGATATTATTGTTACTATTGAAAGAAACGGCACAGAATCAGACTACTCAATGAAAAGGGAAAAGATAGCTATTCCTCCAGTTCCATATTATGGAATGATTGATCCTGCAACAGGATATATACGTTTTACAAACTTCACCCAGGATTCCAGGCAGGACGTAAAAAAGGCTCTTATCGAATTAAAATCCCGAAACGCCAGACAGATAATAATTGATCTTCGGGCTAATCCGGGTGGCTTGCTTACTGAAGCCGTTGAAATCGTAAATCTTTTCGTAGGGCCGGGCAATAATGTTGTCACGACTAAGGGCAAAATAAAGGATTTCACAGAGGAGTTTAAAACAACCCAGGCTGCTGTTGATGAGAATATCCCCCTGGCAATACTCATCAACAGAGGGTCCGCTTCTGCTTCTGAAATTGTTGCAGGTGCTTTCCAGGATCTTGACAGGGGTGTTATCCTGGGGCAACGCTCATTCGGGAAAGGACTTGTACAAGTTTCCCGTCCCCTTAGCTATAATACACAGCTCAAGGTAACGACTGCAAAATATTATATCCCCTCAGGAAGATGTATCCAGGCTCTTGATTTTTCTCATCCGAATGAAGATGGAAGTGTGGGTATCATACCTGACTCTCTGATCTCTGAGTTCAAAACAAAGAACGGGAGAATAGTCAGAGATGGAGGTGGAATCACTCCTGATATAGAAATAGTCCCTGATCAACTCAGCCAGGTTGCTACTGAATTATATTTGAGAAATATCATCTTTGATTTTGCCACCCAGTATTACTGGTCTCATCCCAATATTACAAAACAATCCGATTTTGAATTTACTGATAAAGATTACAGTGATTTCAGTAATCTGTTAAAGAAACGCGGATTTAATTATACAACCTCAACTGAAACATCTTTCAGGCGTCTTGTAGAAAGTGCAAAAAGGGAGAAATATTATGATTTGCATAAAGAGACATTTGATTCACTAGAAAAAGATATAACTCATAACCTCGATAATGATCTTATTTTATTCAGGAATGAAATAACAGAGCTTCTTGAAGAGGAAATAATAAGCCGTTATTTTTATGAAGCAGGTTCAATTGAATGGGGCATCAAAAAAGATGAACAGGTAATGAAAGCACTTGAGATCCTGAATAATAAGGAAAAATATGTTTCAATTCTTAGCGGAAGAAACGAACCGGTTCTTGTCATAAACAGCAATAAAGCTGAAGAAGAAAATATAATAACAGAATCTATAAGTAATTAGAAAATCAGGCCTTATTATCTTTTTCCCACCTGTAAGAATAATCAGTAAAAATTTCTTTCTTCCATATTGGTAAGTTTTCCTTCACCAGTTCGACTATTTTTTTGCATGCTTCCATAGCCTGATCACGATGAACTGCTGAAACCATAACAGCAAGTGATATCTCCCCGGTGTTTACAAGCCCGACTGAATGAAATAACCTTATAAGTTTTACTTCAGAAAATTCCTCCCTGATACAGCCAAATATTTTATCTGCCTCCTTATTAACAAGAGCCTCATATGCTGAATATTCTATTGCTTTAACCTGCTTACAGTTAACTTCATCACTTCGAACCTGACCAATAAAAATTGAAAATCCTCCTGAATCAGTCTGGCTGTTGAAACACTCCAGTCCGCTTAGAATAATTTCCGGACTGATGGGCCCGTTTATAAGAATATTAACTGACATACTTTTTTAACCGCCTGTGAAAGGAGGCATTAACGCAACATGATCTCCATTTTTCAGAACAGGATCTTCATCAGTAAACTCATCATTTACTGCAATTCTGTAGTTATAATGAATAAATTCAGGATAGTCATCCTCAATTCTGTGCTTCAGATCATTAAAAGATGCGATGTCCCTGTAGTGCCAGAAACCGGTTTTAGCAATATCTGCAAGAATCCCAAAAAAACTGACCCTGATCTCCATCGTATATACAATTAATGAGCTTCGAACCAGGTCTTTCCTGTACCCCAGTCCACCTTTAAAGGAACATCAAGCCTGGCAGCATCTGACATTTCAAAAAGCACAAGCTCCCGTAATTGTTCAAGTTCCTTTTCGGGGACTTCAAAAATCAATTCATCGTGAACCTGCAGGATCATTTTTGACTTAAGTTTCTGGCTTATCAGATTCTCATGAATCCTGATCATTGCAATTTTTATTATATCTGCTGCAGAGCCCTGTATCGGGGCATTTATTGCATTCCTTTCCGCATTTCCTCTGACCACCTGATTCCTGGAATTTATATCGCGTAAATATCTCCTTCGCCCAAATATTGTTGTCACATATCCATATTCCCTTGCCTTTTTTATGCTTTCATCCATATAGGTTTTAACACCGGGATAGGAATTAAAATATCCATCTATCAATTCCTTTGCTTCTTTTCTGCCAATTGTAAGCCTTTCCGACAGGCCAAAAGAAGATATCCCGTAAATTATCCCGAAATTGGCTGTTTTGGCCCTGCTTCTCATTTCCCGTGTAACATCCCCGATATCAACTCCGAAAATTTTTGATGCGGTTGCGGCATGAATATCATTTCCTGAGAGAAAATCACCTATCATATTCATGTCTTTACTCAGATGGGCCATCAGTCTTAATTCTATCTGTGAATAATCGGCAGAGAAGAAAAGCGAACCTTCAGATGGAATAAATGCTTTTCTGATTTCCCTTCCCCTTTCATCCCTGACAGGGATATTCTGAAGGTTAGGATTATTTGAGCTCAGTCTTCCAGTAGCAGCAACAGCCTGGTTAAATGAAGTGTGTATCCTTCCTGTCCTGCTATCTACAAGCAGGGGCAGTGTTTCAACATAAGTTGATAATAATTTCTTTAAACCCCTGTATTCCAATACTTTATTTACAATCGGATGTTTATGTGCAAGACGCTGGAGTATCTCTTCATTTGTTACAAATTGTTTAGTGCTTGTCAATCTGGCATTTTCATCCAGCTTTAGCCTGAGAAACAGGATGTCCCCCAGCTGTTTGGGAGAAGAAATATTAAATTCAATCCCTGCCAGATCAAATATTTCTTTTTCCAGTGCAATAATGTCATCTCTTAGCCCTGCTGTTATTCTTTTCAGTTCATCAATGTCAAGAATAACACCATTCCTTTCCATATCAGCAAGTACTTTTATAAGGGGCATTTCAATTTTAGAGGCAAGGTCTGATAACCCTTCTTTTTCAATCTTTGGTTTAAATACCCTGCTGAGCTGTAGTGTCACATCCGCATCCTCGACTGCATACTCCTTAAGAATATCGGTCTGTACAGCTCTCATGTTCTTCTGGGTTATCCCTTTCTCACCGATGAGTTCTTCTATATGAACAGGGGTATAAGAGAGATATGTCTCCGAGAGATAATTCATATTATGCCTCAGATCAGGCTCCAGCAGATAGTGTGCGATCATCGTGTCGAACAACTGCCCTTTAATATCAATACCATAGTTTGACAGGACCTGGATGTCGAATTTCAGGTTCTGACCTATTTTAAGAATCTGCTGATCTTCAAAAAAAGGTCTTGCAATTTCAAGAAGTCTCCTTGTAATATCTTGTGATTCAGGGAATAATACTAAATAACCTGATCCCTTTTGCCAAGACAAAGCCAATGCAACAATTTCCGAATTAAGTGGATTAAGGCTTGTTGTTTCTGTATCAAAACATACTTCCCTCTGCTTTCGTGCTTCTGTAATAAGCTTTGCCAGATCACTTTCATCAGTTATCAGCCGGTAATCATGGTCAACTTCATTTATTGTCCGTTTTAAAGTTGCCGTTTGTTCTTGTTCACCTGCAGAAAAAAGAGTTCCCTGCATGGGCTGTGTCTGAGCAGGTTCAGCTGCTGTTACATTTTCAGATGTTTTTTTCCCGGCCTCAGTCAGGATCTTATCTGCTATTGTTCTGAACTCCAGTTCTTCAAACAGGTCTTTTAATTTATTTACATCAGGCAGGTCTTTTAATAATTGTTTTTCATCCAGCTCAACCGGCACATTTATTTCTATTGTTGCCAGTTTCTTTGAGAGCTCAATTTTTTCCCTGTTCTCAGTAATTATCTCTTTAAGTTTCCCCTTAAGTGCATCTGTATGCTTGAATAATTCTTCAACAGATCCGTAATCCGAAATCAGTTTAACAGCTGTCTTTGGCCCTACTCCGGGGGCTCCCGGTATATTATCCGAAGCATCACCCATAAGGGCAAGTATATCAATTACCTGTTTCGGCCGTTCGACTGAAAACTCCTTTTTAATTTCATCAACACCCCATGTAATTGCTTCATTGCCACTGCGTGAAGGTTTATACATAAAGATCCTGTCGTTAACAAGCTGTGCAAAATCTTTATCCGGAGTCATCATATATGTTATGAATCCTCTTTCGGAGGCTTTTTTTGCCAGTGTTCCTATTATATCATCTGCTTCAAACCCCGGGTAATCTATTACCGGGATGTTATAAGCCTCGATAAGTCTTTTTATGTAAGGAACAGCCTTCTTAATATCTTCCGGTGTTTCGTCACGGTTGGCCTTATATTCCCTGAACATTTCATGTCTGAAAGTTGGGCCGGGGGAATCAAATACAACAGCTATATATGAGGGTTTCTGTTTTTGGAGTACTTCTTCAAGTGTGAGCAGAAATCCAAATATTGCAGATGTATTCAGGCCTTTTGAAGTGACCCGCGGATTCTTAATGAATGCATAATATGATCTGAAAATCAATGCATAAGCATCCAGAAGAAATAGTTTCTTTTCCTTATTATCCGACATATAATTAGATATTATCCGTAGCAAACCACTCTGCATACGATTTTGCGGTTTCATAGAGCTTCAGGCTGTGTAATTTAACACCCCGGGGAAATTCATCAGACAGCCTTCCGGCAAAATCAATTACAAGATTTTCACATGTAGGCTGATACTCCACAATTAAAGTATTGCCAAATGTGGTTTTAAGCATTTCTGTTTTCTCTTTTTGAAAATCCTTACTTATTACAACAGAATGGTCAAACAAACTGATAATTTTTTTCTCAACAATCTCATTCAGATCTGTAAAATCAATCACCATTCCCTTTTTCGGACTAGCAAAATCTCTTATCGGAGTTCCGCAAACTGTTACAAACAACCTGTATGAATGTCCATGTACATTTTTACAAGGACCATCATAATCGCCCAGTACATGGGCCATTTCAAATGAAAATTCTCTTGTTACCCTTACTATGTGATCCATGATTTAACTCCGGTTTTAAATTCAAATTTAGACATTCTGACGGACTAATTCCAAAAGACATTATCCCCGGCAATTGAACAAAACAATATAATAAATGTTTCTGAATGAGTTATAATTAATTCATTACCTTTGCATACTAATTTATTATTAAGTCATACTGATGGAAGATAATAAAACCAGACTGACTTTCCCTTCTTTGTTTAATTCAACTTTAAACAGGTGCGGAAATTCACCTTCATATGCTTTCGTTGGTGAAGAACCTATTACATACAAGGCAGCTGCTCAAAAAATTGGTTCCGTTACTGCCTTTCTTGAGCAAGCGGGTATTCTTCCGGGCGACAGGGTGGCAATACTCAGCGCAAATATGCCGAACTGGGCAATAGCATATTTTGGAATTACTTTTATGGGCGCTGTTGTAGTCCCGATCTTACCTGATTTTTCTTCAACTGAAGTTGCCAACGTCCTTGAACATTCTGAAGCTAAAGCTGTATTTATTTCTTCCGGACTTGCCGGCAAAATTTCTGAATTTAAATCTTCCGGACTAACAACACGAATACAGATGGAAGATTTTTCTGTAATAGATTCTGACAAACCCTCTCTTGAATACAAGCCGGAATCATCACCCATGTCGTCATATAATGTTGAAGAAGAAAGTGTTGCTTCGATCATTTATACCTCCGGAACAACAGGCAGGTCAAAAGGTGTGATGCTCACTCATAAAAATATTTCATTTAATGCCATAAAAGGAAGGCGTATACAGTATCTTGACGAGAATGACAGGTTCCTTTCAGTTTTGCCATTATCCCATACTTATGAAAACACCCTGGGTTTAATTCTGCCGATGATTTCAGGATCCTGTGTTTATTACTTACGTAAACCCCCCACTCCCGCAGTGCTTATCCCGGCTTTGGAAATTATAAAGCCGACAATCATGCTTACTGTTCCATTAATAATTGAAAAAATATACTTCAATAAGATCCTCCCTACCTTCAATGAAAAAAAGATTATAAGATCACTTTATAAGATCCCTTTAATCAGAAAGCTTCTGAATAATGTGGCAGGTAAAAAACTAATGAAAACATTCGGAGGAGAGATAAAGTTCTTTGGCGTAGGAGGGGCAAAACTTAACAGGACTGTGGAGAAGTTCCTGCGCGAGGCAAAATTCCCGTATGCAATTGGTTACGGACTTACAGAAACAGCTCCTCTTCTTGCCGGAGCTAATCCAGGTAAAACTGTTTTTGAATCAACCGG
>CAYNRI010000044.1:0-20319 GCA_964399575.1 uncultured Rikenellaceae bacterium | reverse complement strand
ACAAAATGATGTAGGCGTTGTATCTTCAAGCAATTCTTCAAGATATCTTCCCTTATTCATATTAATTATCTGCCTTACAAGATCAGAGGTATGTGAGTGCCCGTCTTTTTCCGGTATAAAAGTCCTGCTGCCCTTCTGGGGATCTCCTCTGAGAGCCAGCACATCATCGATCCCGAGAAAATTCATCTCTATAAGAACATTTTCAGTCTCTTCCCTTGTGAATCCTCCGCAAAGGAGATGAGGAACGACAGTTAAATTGTATTTGTACTTAACTGCCGCAGCAAGTGCAATTGTTCCCGGCCTTTTCCTTACTGTCTTTTTCTCAAGTAATCCGTCAGGCCTTTCAGAATACATTATCTCATCCCTGTGTGAAGTAAAATTTATATAAGCAGGTTCAAATTCAACAAGTCTGTCAATAGCCGAATAAACTCTATCAATACTATGGCCCTTCAGGGGTGGAAGCAGTTCAAAAGTGAAAAGCGGACTCCTGGCATTCTTAATCTTTTCTATTACACTCATATTGTTACTATTAATGAACTTCAGGAACCATATACAATCTCTAATTGATTTTCTTCGATTACCCCGACCCCAAGGGGAGCGAAGAAAATCAATTTACTCCCCTTGGGGCTGGGGTAATTAAATTGATTTTCAAGCGATCTTCAAAATTATATTATTGATTACTGACACTCATATTGTTATAAATTCTGAGACAGCCATCTCTCTGCCTCTTTTATTGTGAAATTTTTCCGTGATGCATAATCACTCAGCTGATCCGCCGCTATTTTTCCGATATTGAAATATGCTGACCGGGGATGAGCGAAAATATATCCGCAAACAGATGATACCGGTTTCATTGCAAACGTTTCAGTCAGAGAGGTACCCGTAATTCTTTCTGCATCAAGAAGATCAAATATTGTTCTTTTTTCCGTATGGTCCGGGCAGGCCGGGTAACCCGGTGCCGGCCGGATACCGGTGTATTTCACTGCAAGCAACTCTTCAGCTGTCAGATCCTCATCATCTGCATAAGCCCAGTATTCTTTCCTGATAAGGAGATGCAGATATTCAGTTGCAGCTTCAGCAATACGGTCACTGAGAAGCCTTATCATAAGCACGGCATAATCGTCGTTCCGATAACGTGTTTCAATCTCATCAGAAGGAGTGACTGATACAACAAATGTTCCGATAGTATCTGTTTCACCTGAAGATTCAGGTGCAATAAAATCTGAAAGCGACAGATTAGGAACTCCCCCGTCCTTCTGTTCCTGATTCCTCAGAAATCTTAAGAACGTTTTTACTTTATCCTTTTCATCAAGAATTTTCACATCATCTCCTGAAGATACTGCCGGGAAGAGCCCAAAAACAGCATTGGCCTTAACAAGATCATGATTAATTATCTCGTTAAGATATATCTGGGCATCATCAAAAAGCTTCCTTGCTTCTTTTCCCTTAACAGGATCATCAAAAACCGAAGGGTATTTCCCGTTTATCTTCCAGGCAAAAAAGAAATAGGTCCAGTCAATAAATCTTGTCAGTTCCCTTATACTGAAACTTTCGATTGAATGAATTCCCGGTTTTACAGGTTTGCAGACCACTTCTTTGGCCCAATCGGTTTTAAGACAATTCTTTCGTGCTTCCTCAAGGGATATCAGTTTCCTTTCCGACCTTCGTGAATTATGATCTTCTGCAAGTGTCCTGTATCTTTCCTTCACCGACATTACATACTCTTCATTGTCATTCTTAAGAAGTGCCGAGATCACAGCTGCAGCTTTCGAAGCATCCCTTACATGAATAGCCGGTCCTGAATATTCCGGAGCGATCTTGATTGCAGCATGTATCTCAGATGTTGTAGCTCCGCCAATAAGCAAAGGTAAATTGAGCTTTTGCCGCTCCATTTCCGAAGCGATGTGGACCATTTCTTCAAGTGACGGGGTAATCAGGCCGCTTAAACCAATAATGTCAGCCTTCTCCCTGATTGCTGTTTCGATTATCTTACCCGAAGGCACCATCACTCCCAGATCAATAATCTCATAATTATTGCAGCCGAGAACAACTCCAACAATATTCTTGCCTATATCATGGACATCACCTTTTACAGTAGCCAGAAGTATCTTTCCTGCGAACTGTTTTTTCGCGCCCTTGCTTTCTGCTTCGAGATATGGTTGCAGCCTTGAAACAGCTTTCTTCATCACTCTTGCGCTCTTTACTACCTGGGGCAGGAACATCTTACCCGATCCGAAAAGGTTGCCCACTTCATTCATTCCTTCCATCAGAGGACCTTCGATTATATCTATTGTCCTGGAGAAGAGGGAGCGGGCTTCTTCAATATCCTGCTCAATATGTTCATCCAGTCCTTTTATAAGAGACTGCCTGATACGGTCGATCACCGGAATTTTGCCCCAATCATCAGTCTTTACGGTTTCCTGTGTTCCCTGTTTAAGACCCTGGGCAAAGGTGACAAGCTGTTCTGTAGCGTTCTTCCTGCGGTTCAATACAACATCCTCAGCCAGCTCAAGGAGATCAGGAGCTATCTCAGTATACACCTGAAGCATGCCCGGATTGACTATCCCCATATCAAGACCTGCTTTTATTGCGTGAAAAAGAAAAACAGAGTGCATTGCTTCCCTTACCTTATCAAAACCCCTGAATGAAAATGACAGGTTACTGATACCCCCGCTGACTTTTGCATACGGAAGATTGTTCTTTATCCATTCTGTGGCCTTTATGAAATCAACGGCATACATGTCATGTTCTTCGATCCCTGTCGCTATGGCTAGTACATTCGGATCAAATATGATGTCCTCAGGTTTAAAACCAAGCCTACTGGTGAGAAGATTATATGATCTCTGAGCTACATCTGTCTTCCTTTCAAAGGTATCGGCCTGCCCTTTCTCATCAAAAAGCATTATGACAACAGCTGCTCCGTACTTTCTTATAATATGCGCATGTTCAAGAAAAACATCCTCGCCTTCCTTAAGACTGATTGAATTGACAACCGACTTGCCCTGAATACATTTAAGCGCTGATTCAATTACATTCCATTTTGATGAATCGATCATAAGCGGCAGCCTGGCAATATCAGGTTCGGCCATTATTAGGTTGACGAATCGCACCATCGCCTTTTCGGAATCAATCATTGCCTCGTCCATGCAGATGTCTATCACCTGGGCGCCTCCTTCCACCTGGCCGCGTGCCACTGACAGAGCTTCCTGGTATTTCTCTTCCCTTATCAGCCTTGCAAATTTCAACGAACCTGACACATTTGTCCTCTCTCCTATATTCACAAAATTTGTTTCAGGAGTGATTATTAATGGCTCCAGGCCGCTCAGCTTGGAGTATCTTTTTATCTCAGGTTTAATGCGGGGCTTATATCTCTTCGATGCTTCTGCGATAAGTTTTATATGCTCCGGCGTTGTTCCGCAGCATCCACCGATAATATTCACCCAGCCGGCTTTCATAAAATCTTCAGTCACCGAAGCCATATCTTCAGGTGTCTGATCATATTCGCCAAACTGGTTAGGCAAACCGGCATTGGGATGAACAGAAACGTAGAATTCTGATTTCGCTGATAATTCTTCAACAAACGGCCTTAGCTGATCAGCTCCGAGGGAGCAGTTCAGACCTAAACTGAACATCGGGAAATGAGAGACAGAGATAATGAATGCCTCCAGGGTCTGACCGGTAAGTGTCCTGCCGCTTATATCTGTAAGGGTCACCGAAACCATGACAGGAAGAGTTATCTTTTTTTCTTCAAACACTGAATCAACAGCAAACAATGCTGCCTTGCAATTAAGTGTATCAAATACAGTTTCGATAAGCAGGATATCGGCCCCTCCGTCGATTAATCCCCTTGCCTGTTCGGAATATGCACTTACAAGCTCATCAAATGTTACTGAACGGGCACCGGGGTCATTTACATCGGGCGATATTGATGCAGTACGGTTTGTGGGTCCCATTGAACCTGCAATGAAATGCTCTGCCGGTCCCTTGCTTTCCTCAAATTCAGCAATAGCTTCACCTGCGATCTGAGCTGCCCTCAGGTTTATCGTATAAACCTGATCCTGTAAGCCGTAATCAGACTGGGATATGGAATTAGCATTGAACGTATTTGTACTTATTATATCTGCCCCGGCTTCAAGGAATCCTTTGTGTATTTCTTTTATTACAGCCGGATTTGTTACAGACAACAGATCATTGTCGCCTTTGAGAAGTCTGGGATGATCCCTGAACAGATCTCCCCTGAAATCACTCTCCTGAAGCTTGTACCTCTGTATCATCGTTCCCATCGCACCGTCAAGGATCAGGATCTTTTTCCGGATCAATTCTTGGAGATTACTTTTCATTTGTTAATTCCCTTTCTGCCAGTATTAACTAAAAAAACATCCATCTTCTGAAGTTTCTCTCTCAGGGCATACAATGCCTGCAGGTTTATTGTACCTATCACATATTTATATGATCTGCTGCTGAAGACTTCAGATACCTCGTCAAAATTAAATAAATCCCTGTCTTTTTCATTATTGTATCTTAGGTACACTTCAAGTTTATAATCGCGGGTGTATTCAGTAACCGTTCCCTGCTGGTATTTCTTATATTCATATCTGTACCCGTATGAGTTGGCTGAGATATCCGATAATACAGCACTTCCTGTGGCATGTCCGCCGGCGCCTTTCCCTGAAAAGAACTGCTTATCTGCAAAAGCTGCCTCAGTTATAACACCATTGTATTCATGATCGACATTGAAGAGATACTTATCGGGTGAGATGAACCTGGGAAGAACAAAGCTTGTTATCGTGTCTTCACTTGTCTTTCCGACATAAGGAACAAGTTTTATCTTGAAGCCCTTCTCCCTGGCATAAGTTATATCAAACTTCGATACTGTCTTTATCCCGTAATGAAAGACCTCTTCAGGATCCAGGAAGAGCCCGTAGGCATGACCTGTAATTATGCAGAGCTTGTATTTGGCATCCCATCCCTCAACATCAAGAGTGGGATCAGATTCAGCAAAACCTTTTGCCCGGGCTTCTTCAAGAGCTACATTGTAATCAATCCCGTTATTATGCATCAGGGTCAGAATATAATTTGTGGTACCATTCAATATTCCCCTTAATGAATAAAGAAGCTCATTATCGTAATACTCTTCCAGGTTCCTTATGATTGGTATGCTGGCTCCTGCAGAAGCCTCGTACAGAAGCGACACTTTGTATTTATCCTGCATTTCAACAAGCTGTCTGAAATGCTTTGCCACCATTACCTTATTTGCAGTCACTACATTTTTCCCTTTCTTCATGGCTGTAGTGACAATATTAAAAGCTGCATCCGGATCATCAATAAGTTCTACAACAAGATTTATTGAAGGGTCGTTAAGAATTTCATCCTTGTCGAATGTAAAATTAGACATCGGGATCCTTCTCTTCTTTGTCCGGTCTTTAACGCATATCTTAACAATATCGGCCTTGAATCCCTTGCTGCTGTTCAGTACATCATGAAGGCCCTGTCCAACACAACCATAGCCGAACATTCCTATTTTCAATTTTTCACGTGTCATGTCAATAGTTTTTTTCAGATTACATGCTTGAATGCCTGCTCAAAATCGGAGATTATATCATCAATATGCTCAAGTCCTGCTGATACTCTGAATAAGCCGGGATCGACACCTGCTGCCAGCTGCTCTTCAGAAGAAAGCTGGGCATGAGTGGTAGCTGATGGTTGTATAATAAGAGTCTTGGCATCGCCGATATTGGCCAGATGGCTCACAAGCCGAAAATGTTCTACAAGCCTGGCTGCCCTGGATCTTTCAGCCTTAAGTACAAAAGTCAGGACGCCTCCTGCCCCTTTTGGAAGGTATTTCTTTGCCCTGTCATAATAAGGACTATCAGGCAATCCCGGATAGCTGACCTTATCTATAAAAGGTTGTGACCTGAGCCATTGTGCAAGCGCCAGGGCGTTGCTTACATGTCTGTCCATCCTTAGAGAGAGAGTCTCAAGACCCTGCAGGAGCAGGAATGAGTTGAAGGGACTTATCGAAGGCCCCAGATCCCTGAGTCCCTCAACGCGAGCCTTTACAATGAAAGCAATATTTCCGGATGGAGACCCGGCAGAGAACTGCTCTCCAAAGATCAGACCGTGATATCCGTCTGAAGGTTTTGTAAAAACATCAAAATTCCCGTTGTTCCAGTTGAAATTACCTCCATCAGTTATCACCCCGCCGATGCTTGTCCCGTGCCCGCCTATCCATTTAGTTGCTGATTCAACAACTATGTTAGCCCCATATTCAATCGGCCGGCAAAGATATCCGCAGCCGGCGAATGTATTGTCGACTACAAGCGGGATACCGTATTTCCCTGCAAGCTTTGCAAAAGCCTCCAGATCAGGGATGTTAAAGCCCGGGTTCCCGATAGTTTCAACGTATAATGCTTTTGTCCTGTCATCTATGAGCTCCTCAAATGAAGCCGGTTCAATATCCCTTGCAAACCTTGCTTCAATACCGAAGCCTGCAAATGTGATCTTGAATTGATTATGCGTACCGCCATAAAGAAAGGGCGATGTAACAAAATTCTCGCCCTGCTGCACGATAGTTGAAAATGTAAGGAACTGAGCGGCATGACCTGAGGCTACAGCCAGTGAAGCCACTCCCCCTTCAAGAGCTGCTACTCTCTTCTCAAAAACATCTGTTGTGGGATTCTGTATCCTTGTGTAAATGTTACCGGGTTCCGCCAGGCTGAAAAGATCGGCTGCATGCTGTGCGTTTTTAAATACGTAAGATGTTGTCTGATAGATAGGCACTGCTCTTGAGTATGTATCACTGTCCGGATGATGACCGGCATGTATCTGTAATGTTTCGAATTTTAATTTTTTCATTTCATTTATAATTATTATGATGACTGCATTCAGTTAGTCTGATACTGATATGCAATAATACTTTTAACACTTGTAAAATTTGTAATAACCGCATGATGAACTACCATCGCATGTCCATAGGCATGAATGGGAGGAAGTGTTTTTCGCGGATCATCTGAATCAGGTTCATGGTTCCCGTGTTTATTTTTATCATCTCCCGGTATATCCCGGGATTAGGTTTTGGCACCTTTCTCCGCTTTTCGCGGATTGGTTGCCAGGGTTTCCCGGAGCCTAATCTCTCCACCCTTCTTAATAAAAATCAAACCCCCTTAAATGGAAGGATTATTTGATTTGTGGGGCCAAAGATAGAGACGTTTTTAATAAAACCAAAATAATTAATATACTTTTGTCTTTCTAAGTGACCTTACATGGATAATAAACTCGTTTTATACAACAGCCTGACAAGGAAAAAGGAGCCCTTTCAGCCTCTTCATCCGCCATTCGCAGGTTTATATGTATGCGGACCGACAGTCTACAGCGATGCTCATCTCGGACACGCACGCCCTGCAATAACATTCGACATACTGTACCGTTATCTGACGCATCTTGGCTATCAGGTGCGGTATGTCAGGAACGTCACAGATGTAGGGCATCTCGAGAATGATGCCGATGAAGGAGAGGATAAGATCCAGAAAAAGGCCAGGCTTGAACATCTTGAGCCAATGGAGGTGGTTCAGAAATACCTTAATAATTTCCTGAAGAACATGGAGATGCTGAACACTCTCCATCCATCAATAGAGCCACGGGCATCAGGACATATTATTGAACAGCAGGAATTTATAAAGTCAATTATTAATAATGGCTTTGCTTACGAGGTTAACGGATCGGTATATTTTGATGTCCTGAAATATTCAAAGAAGTATCCTTACGGACAACTTTCGGGAAGGGTTCTGGATGATCTGCAATCAGGTGTGAGAGATCTCGAAGGGCAGGATGAGAAAAGGAATCCTTTCGATTTTGCTCTCTGGAAAAAAGCTTCTCCTGAGCATCTCATGAGATGGCCGTCACCATGGAGCGTCGGGTTTCCCGGCTGGCACCTTGAATGCTCCGTTATGAGCACAAAATATCTTGGCGATGTTTTCGACATACACGGAGGCGGGATGGATCTTCAGTTTCCCCATCATGAGTGCGAGATAGCCCAGTCGACAGCCGCTCTCGGCAAAGAGTCGGTCAGGTACTGGGTACATAACAACATGATCACAATAAACGGACAGAAAATGGCCCGTTCATTGGGTAACTACATCACCCTCGATCAGCTGTTCAGCGGGGAGCACCCTCTGCTTCAGCAGAAATATAGTCCGATGACTGTCAGGTTTTTCATCCTTCAGGCCCATTACAGAAGTACTATCGATTTCTCGAATGAGGCATTGCAGGCTGCTGAAAAAGGCCTTCAGAAACTCATTAAGGCAAGTGCCACCCTGAAGAACCTTAAAGCCTCTCCTGAGTCGACACTTGATATTGAAAGTCTCCGGTCGAAATGCTATGAGGCGATGGACGATGATCTGAACAGCCCCCTCTTGCTGTCCTGTCTTTTCGAAGGAGTAAAATACATCAATTCAGTTAACGACGGTACCGAAAAACTCTCGAGCGGAGATATTGAACTGCTTGGGAATATCTTCATGTCGTTCGTTTCTGATATCCTTGGTTTAAAGGATGAAGGAACAGGTGCGGGTGATGAAAAGCTTACAGGGGAACTGATGAATATAATCATCGGCCTCCGGCAGGAAGCAAGGAACAAAAAGGAATGGGGCACTTCCGACAAGATAAGGGAAGAACTTAAGAAAGCCGGCATCGTACTCAGGGATGTAAAGGAAGGTGTTGAATGGGACAGGGAGTGAACAACAGGGAACACATGACATCTTCATACAGATCATCTGTTATTTCAGTCGGTTCCGTAGCACTCGGCGGCGACAATCCCGTTCGCATCCAGTCGATGACAAATACCGACACAAACGACACAAATGCTTCCGTAGCGCAATGCATAAGGATCATTGAAGCCGGAGCAGATCTTGTGAGGCTCACTGCCCAGGGAATAAAAGAAGCTGAGAATCTGAAGAACATAAAAAAAGGGCTCCGCAAAGCAGGCTTTGATACTCCCCTGATTGCCGATATACATTTTAATCCCGCAGCAGCAGAAACTGCAGCGCGTATTGTTGAGAAGATCCGGATCAATCCGGGGAATTATGCAGATAAAAGAGCTGAGTTCATCCGGACAGACCTGTCTGATAAGGAATATGATCTTGAGGTAGAAAGGATACATGAGCGGCTTCTTCCTCTTATAAATATCTGCAGGGAGAATAACACTGTCATCAGGATTGGAATCAATCATGGCTCGTTGTCAGACAGGATAATGAACAGATATGGCAACACTCCGACAGGTATTGTTGTATCTGCAATTGAATTCATTAAGATCTTCCTTTCCGAGAACTTCCGTGATCTTGTAATCTCGGTTAAATCGTCCGACACTGGCGTACTTGTGGAATCGAACAGGCTTCTTGTCAGCATGCTTCAGAAATTCGGTCTTTCCTATCCCATTCATCTTGGTGTGACGGAAGCCGGTGAAGGAGAAGATGGCCGGATAAGATCGGCAGCCGGTATCGGCACCCTTCTTTCAGAGGGAATAGGCGATACAATAAGGGTTTCCTTATCGGAGGATCCTGAATACGAGATCCCGGTCGCCAAAGAAATAGTCCGCTTTCTGTGCGGCTCAAAGGGAAGGATCACACACCCGGTCGGACAGGTTCCCTTCCAAAACCGTACAAGCCTTTATAAGCCTGAGGTTATCACTTATGACAATGGCAGATATATAAAGGAAGATGGCAATTCTTACAAGGGTGATATGCTGATATTCAATTACCGGACCCCTCCCCTTGTAACAGGAAAGGAAACAGGCAATATTGTTCTTAATCCTGTCTTCTCGGAAGACGATCCGGAAAGACTCGCCATCAATTCAGCCGCTTTGCTTGGAAGATATTTCATCCTTAAACTGGCTGAAGGTCTGTGCATAACAAACAGCGGAAAAATACAGGGAGACAAGCTTAAAGATCTTGCCTTTTCAATACTTCAGGCTACTGAGGCAAGGATCACAAGGAACAAGTATATTTCATGCCCCACCTGCGGAAGAACAAAATTCAATCTTCAGGATGCTGTAAGAAAGGTAAAGGAAGCGACAGCACATCTGACGGGACTGAAAATTGCCATCATGGGCTGTATAGTGAATGGTCCCGGGGAAATGGCCGGAGCAGATTACGGATATGTCGGTGCTGCAAAGGGGAAGGTGCATATCTACAGGGGACAGACGCCTGTTCTTAAAAATGTTCCGGAAGAGGATGCCATCAATGAACTGCTGAGGATAATCAGTGAGGACGGGCAAGCCGGTAATCGATCTGTTTCTTCTGAAGGTCAGCCTTCACAACTTCAATAATTATCTTATCTCCGAGAGTGTATACCTTGCCGTTTGAACGTCCTTTCAGGCAGTAATTATCCTCGTCGTATTCGTAATAATCATCATCCAGCTCCCTGACATTAATCATACCCTCGCACTGGTTTTCAATTATTTCGACATACAGACCCCATTCTGTGACACCGGATATGATGCCTTCAAATTCCATTCCGGCCTTGTCGCTCATGAACTCCACCTGCTTGTATTTAATTGACGCTCTCTCCGCTTCGGTTGCCAGCCTCTCCATCTTTGAAGAGTGCTCGCATAATTTTTCATACTTCCCCTTTTCGCCGGGATTCTCGTTGTTAAGATAAGATGTCAGCAGACGGTGTACCATCATATCGGGATACCTCCGTATAGGTGATGTAAAATGAGTGTAGTGTTTTAAAGCCAGCCCGTAATGTCCTATATTATCGGTTGAATAAACGGCTTTAGCCATTGCCCGCAGGGCCAGGGTTTCAATTATGTTCTGCTCTTTCCTCCCGGCTATTGAGCTCAGAAGGTTATTCATTGACCTTGGCAGTGATGTGGCATCATCGTTTATCAGTTTATAGCCAAACCTTGTAATAAAATGACTGAAGTCGCTTATCTTCCCCGGATCCGGCTTATCATGAATTCTGTAGACAAATGTTTTTCCTTTCATTGTCTTTCCGACAAGTTCAGCAACCTTGAGATTGGCAAGGATCATGAATTCCTCTATAAGCTGATTGGCTGTTCCCATCTGCCTGAATTTTATCCCGAGGGGCTTACCCTGTTCATCAAGATCAAAGCGGACCTCGACTTTTTCAAATGAGAAAGCACCGCCGGAATAACGTTTTGTCCTCAGGTTTTGTGCAAGCCTGTGCAGGACAAGGATCTCATCTTTAAATTCACCCTCTCCTGTATCAATTATCTCCTGGGCTTCCTCGTAGGAGAATCTCCTGTCGGAATTAATTATAGTTCTGCCATACCAGTCCTTTATAACCTCCGAGCGTTCATTAAGCTCGAACACGGCAGAATATGTAAGCTTATCCTCTGAAGGATTAAGAGAGCACATATTATTCGACAGTCTTTCCGGCAGCATAGGCACAACCCTGTCGACGAGATAGACTGATGTAGCCCGCTGTCTTGCTTCCTCTTCAGTAAGAGATCCCGGTCTCACATAATACGTAACATCGGCTATATGGACCCCGACCTCCCAGTTCCCGTTATCCAGTTTCCTTAAAGAAAGAGCATCATCAAAATCCTTTGCATCGGCCGGATCAATTGTCAGGGTAAAGACCTGGCGAAAATCCCGGCGTGTTTTTATCTCATCTTCAGTAATCCCGGATTTTATTGAATCTGCATCTTTTTCGACCTCTTCAGTAAACCTGTAGGGAAGCTCGAATTCAGCAAGTATTGCATGCATCTCCGTCTCATGAAGCCCCGGTTCGCCGAGTACTTCAACGATCTCGGCAACGGGATTCTTCGAGCCGCTGTTCCAGTCTGTCACTTTTGCAACAGCTTTCTGCCCCTGTTTCGCACCGTTAAGCTTTCCTTCAGGAATGAAAAGGTCAAAAGGCATATTTTTATTATCGGGAATGAGGAAAGCGAAATTTGGCATTACCTCGACAGTTCCAACAAAGGTATTGCGCCATCTTTCGATTATTTCAACTACCTCACCTTCGGGTCTTGAACCTTTCCTGCGGGAAGAAAGCAATACCCTGACTTTATCTCCGTGAAGGGCTGTGCGCAGGTTTTTCGAAGAAACAAAAACATCTTCCTCACTTTCCTCCGATTTTATAAAACCATAACCCATCCGCGTCATGTCGACTGTACCGGTTATATAAGCCCTGCGAACCTTAGCCCTGTATTTTCCCTGGTGTATCTCTTCTATCACACCCCCTTCTGCAAGTTCCTTAAGGATTCCCGAAATCATCAACCTTCCGGATTGATCACTTATTTCAAGCCTTTTTGAGATTTGTTTATAGTTAAATCCCTGCTGAGGGTTTTTTGATATTACAGCAAGTACCTGTTCTTTAGCTGATTCTGGTGAAATACCTGCACTCTTCTTCCCTCTTCCCTTTCTGCTCATAAATTCGGTTTTTGCGAAGTTAGCAAAATGAAGCATTAATTTCATAAATTTGGATCATAATAAACCAGTTAATGATTGATCCTGATTCTGTTCTGTCTCATTCTTCTTCGGTTGTCACAAGGAAGACCGGAAATGAATATGTGCTTATTCCCCTGTCAGATAATATTGCCGACATGAACAGTGTCTACACTCTCAATGAAACAGGAGCTTTCATCTGGGAGCTTATCGACGGAAAGAGAACAGTCCATGACCTCGTTCAGGCTTTAGCTGCAGAGTATAAGACAGAGATTGAAACTGCACAATCGGATGTTCTTTCGTTTATAAATAAGATGAAAGAATATCTTATGGTTGAATAAAAACATATGGGTTTAAGGAATCATTTTTATTATTTCAAAAATCGTTTGAAAATAAATTTATTTACCCCTACCCCAAGGGGAGTAAATTGATTTTCTTCGCTCCCCTTGGGGCCGGGGTAGACGAAGAAAATCAATGAAAGATAGCCAATGATTCCTTAGACTCATTTAAAAATATTAACTTTAGGTAGAACTACCGGTTTGTCCTGAGGAGCAGAAACGCATAAATTTAGTTGTTGCACGTTGCGATGAGGAATTACAATTTAAATATAGCAGGATACACTATAAGGCTTGAAACCTCTGATGAAGGACCTGATCTGTGGCCCGCTGAAAGATTTCAGGGTAATATCTGCCAGTCAGAATTTTTTGATGTTGTGATCAGGGTGCACCGCGGGTATTATTCCCTCCCCGAAGATTCCGAAAGATTATTTGTTGCCCCGTATCCGGTTGAGGTTAAGGATATGAAAATCACAACAAGGGATAATTTCTGGAGTGTCTACAGGCATCAGACAGGAATGTTCCTGGCAACTAATTTCCCGGCAAACCATAACAAGACAGCAGTCCTGAAATTCTCCCTTATAATAAGGGAATGGGACCTGTGGATAGACGGAGTGGACGCTTCGACAGATCCTCTTGAATATCCTCTTGACGGACTCGTGCTTTACTACCTGACTGTTATAAGCGGCGACATAATGATACACGCTTCCGGAGTGAATATTGCAGGCCATGGTTATCTTTTCAGCGGGACCTCGGGAAAAGGAAAGTCAACAATTGCCAGGATCTTCGGCGAATCAGGGGCCAGAATAATCCACGACGACAGGCTTATAATCAGGAATATCAATGGTGAATATCAGATGCATAACACACCTGTCTACAGGGATGATAAGCCTGAGGAATCAATACTGCACAGGATCTTCCTTATTGAACATGGCAATGAGAATAAGATAGTTCCCGTTACGGGAGCCTCAGCCGTTTCTCTGATAATAGCGAATTGTATTCAGCATAATTATAACCCGGAGCTCATAGCCCGCTTCCTCGGATCGGTTTCAATAATGTCAGCTGTAATACCTGTTGCAACACTTCATTTCAAACCCGATCGCAGGGTAATTGATCATATCCTTGAAAATGAATAGTGATCCGGACAAGCATAAGATCATAAGGGATATCGGATTCTCTCTCCTTGCTGAAGGCAAAGTGATTAAAATAAGGGCCGATGGCTACAGTATGTATCCCTCCGTTAAACCGGGATCGCTTGTTCATATCCATCCTGTTACAGAAGACACAACTCCCATGCCCGGCGAAATAGTCGCCTGGAAAAGAGAATCGGGTTTTGTGGTCCACAGGCTTATAAGTATAATTAAAAATGACGGGAACATACTGTATGTAACAAGGGGTGACAGCTGTACAAACGAAGATGCACCCATCAGTGCTGATAAGGTAGTGGGAAAAGTGATACGGATCGAAGATCTTAAAGGCCGGATAACATCGGGAGAAGATCTTATCAGGAAACCTTCCTGGTTTCTGAACAGATCGCTTGTCAGGATTTTGATAAGATTCCGGAAATTGCTGCATATTCTTCATTAACTTCAGCAGATGTAACAAAAGGATCAGTATCGGATGAGAACCAGGATAAGATATTTCAGCGAATCAATCAGACTTGTCTGGAAAAGTGCTCCTTCATGGACAATGGCAAATATCATAATCTCTGTCCTGAGAAGCTTCCTGCCGCTTGTACTTATCTGGCTTCTCAAGGAACTTATCGACCTGATAACAAAAACTGCTTCATCCGGTCAGGGAATCATATCAGACGATATCCTCTGGCTTATAATAGCAGTCGTGATCTTCTGGTTCCTCGACGAGGCAGCATCAGGTCTTGATACCTATGTCAGGAAAAAACAATCAATGAAGCTGGAGGATTATATGTACGGCCTCCTCCATTCCAAAGCAATAAAGCTCGATCTTATCAATTTTGAAAGATCGGAATATTTTGATTCTCTCTCGAGGGCTTCGCGGGAAGCCCCATGGCGACCCAACAGCATCCTCAACAATGTTGTAGCCCTCAGCCGCGGGCTTATTTCGCTTTTCCTGATGGCAGGGGTCCTTGCATTCCTTAACTGGTGGATTGCGGTATTGCTCCTTGCAGTCAATATTCCGGGTATCTGGCTGAGACTTCATTTTACAGGCATCCTTTACAGTTACAGGCTGCGTCAGACACCCGAGGCAAGGAAAACAGCCTATTTCAACTGGCTCCTGACAGGAGAGAGGCCCTCAAGGGAAATACGGCTGTTTGGACTGGGAGATTATTTCATTTCTCTCTTCAGGAAATCATATCTTAAGACCCAGCAGGAAGAACTTGATATCCTGAAAAAAAGAACTCTTATTGAACTGATCTCTGATATCGTAAAAGCTTCTGCTGTCCTTGTAACACTTCTTATTATTGCCGGGAAAACGGTTAAAGGTGACATTACGCTTGGCCAGATGGCTATGTTTCTGCTGGCATTCAGGCAGGGAATGATATATATAAAAGATTTTCTTGGTTCCCTGGCCGGCCTTTACGAAGATTCCCTGTTCGTAAGTGATGTTTTTGAGTTCCTTTCACTGGAAGAGAACGTGAAAGCCTTCCCTCCAGAAGCGGAACTTACAGATCTCAGACATAAGCTTGAAGCTGATAAGCTCTGCTTCACCTACCCCGGAAATAAAAACAGGACAATTAATAATGTCTCATTTGAGATAAATAAAGGGGAGATAATCGCTCTTGTCGGGCCTAATGGTGCCGGGAAAAGCACGCTGGCAAGGCTTCTCTGCAGGTTATATGATCCGGAGTCGGGAGCGGTGAAATGCGACGGTATTGATATCAGGAACCTTGACCCGAAGAAATACCGAAAGCTTCTGTCGGTCGTCTTCCAGGACTTCATGTTATATAATATGAGTGCAGGCGAGAATATCCGTATGGGCGATATAGATGCTAAGCCTGATGAAAGGATCGTTGCCGCAGCCAAGATAACGGGGATAGATGAGCTTATAAGGGAACTGCCTGAGGGCTATTCAACCCCGATCGGAACCCTCTTCGAGAACAGCCGCGAACTGAGCTGGGGTGAATGGCAGAAGATAGCGCTGGCACGGGCTATTTTCAGAGAAGCTCCCCTGCTGATACTTGATGAGCCGTCGAGTGCCCTCGATGCCGAAACAGAATATGATATATTCAACCGTTTCCGTGAAATTGTAAAAGGCAGGACATCAATACTTATAAGCCACCGTTTTACAAACGTCAGTCTTGCCGACAGGATAATTGTCCTTGACAGGGGAGCAGTTGTTGAATCAGGCACCCACGAAGAACTCATGAAAAGAAAAGGCCTTTATCATACAATGTATACAAAACAAAGCAGCAGGTTCGACAGATGAAAAAAGAGCTTGAATTAAGAGACGAGGAGATCCTCCTGCTGGGGCTATGCAGGAATTCCTTTAATCCTGAGCTGAAGATAATGCTCAGGGCACTCGCGGAGGGTATCACAGACTGGAATCATTTTATTCTGATGTCTTCGGAACATGGAGTGGCTGCACTTGTCTATCATAATCTTGAGAAGCTTGACTTACTTCAATTCCTTCCTGAGGGAGGGAAGAATTTTCTGAAAAACTGCCTCCTTAAGAGCCTTAGCAGAAATACAAGGAATGCCAAAGTGCTGTCTGAGGCGCTTCATCTCATGAACGCTCAGGATATGAAGGTCGTTTTGCTCAAGGGGAGCGCTCTTGAAATGATGGTCTATGGCAATGAAGGCCTGAGACAGATGACAGATATTGATGTACTGCTGAGCCGGCAGGATTGCCTTGATGCAAGGACCCTGCTAATGAAGAACGGATTCCGCTCCTTCCCTGTCAAATCAGTCTTTCACAAACCAATAATGGGTCATATTGGCAAGCATCTGCCGACCCTTGTGAAAAATGACATGAGACTGGAGCTGCATCACGAACTCTTTGGAAGAGATAATTCTTCCCTTACAAGGCTCCTGTCAGACGAAAGCCGGGAGATTGAGATAAATGGCGAAAGGGCTTTTCTGCCGCAGGAAAGGATCTTCTTTCTTTATCTTGTAAGGCACCTGTGCATGCACGAGATGAATAATGAGTCTCAGTTAAGGCTTTATTCCGATCTTGTAATGCTTGCTGAGAAATCCGGTGATGAGATATTTACGACCGAACTCACTGGGTATGCGGGACAGGCAGGATTGAGTGAGATGCTTGCCGCGAAGCTTGAAATGCTGAGGGATCTGTGGGGAATGACATTCCCGGAATGGATAAATGAATTCATAGACAAGCATTATGATCCGGTATCGCTGAACAAGTTCGTTTTTTTCCTGAAAAGTCCTAAAAATAATCCTTCTGAAAATAAAGCTGAATTTTACTATAAAAGTTTCAGTGATATCCCGGGTATCCACAGGAAAATACTTTATATTTTAGGAGATCTCTTCCCCTCTGCCGCTTTCATGAAAAGAAGGTATAAGCGCAGGAGCACCATGGGGGTATTGCCTTATTATGTCCTTCGCTGGGGCAAGCTGTGGTATCTTGTAAAGCACTGATGAGGGATCTGGAAAACAGTTGTTTAATTCAGTCAATATCTGCATTTTAATACCCGGCTAAAAAAATCCGTTTTTTTTACTAAATTTTTTTCGAATTTTTTGGAAATATCTTCGGTTTTTTTTAACTTTATAGTATCAGTCTGCATCAATATAGACGATATTAAGGATATGACACGGAAGGATAAGGAAAATATCAAGTTCCGTATTTTAAAGCTCGCTGCATTAAGAAGTACCGGGCGACCTGTCGATCTGGCCTCGAGGTTGGAAATAAGTGTAAGAAGCGTGAAGAGGTTTGTAGGGGAGATGAGGAAAGAGGGTAATGAGATCAGGTACAGTCAGTTAGCCGGGTCATATGTAACAGAGAAATAATACCAACGGGTTTATACGGCCGCTCGTGCTTTAGGTCTCGCGAAAATGATTCTATTGGTCGTTCTGACCTGAGACCCCTGTGCGTCCCCGGGAGGTGTGTGCCCTTCCGGGGACTTTCTTTTAACCCATCCCCTGCCCCTTCCCTTAAAAAATAAGGGAAGGGGGAAGAAGGCTGAAGTAGTTAATCTGAGGTTTAAGAAGTTGAAAAGGTTGAAGAGGTTGAAAAGGGAAAAGGCGTTACGGCATTAAGGGTTTACGGCGTTAGGGCGTTAGGGCGTTACGGTACAGCTCCGTGCAACTCCGTGCCCTCCGTGGTTAATAAAAAAAGCTGTCAAAAGGCAGGAACCGGAAGAAAGAAGAGATGAGTATTGAGCGGTGAGTAATGAGTTCTGCGTAAATCTGCGAGATCTGCGGGAAAAAATTATGTAACGGATCTATACTAAAAAAGAAAGGGTGCCTTTTCAGACACCCCGGGGGGATCCCCCTCACCAGAAACTACATCCCTGAGTAGCACGTTCAAAATGCAGCGATAGCTCTGGTTCCATTATCGAAAACTAAACCCGAACACGCAATTTACCCGGCTGCGAATCTGCAGCTACCCTGGGTAAGCACCCAGGGTATGCAGGTTCTTTCAGCACTAAGTGTCCACCACGAAGCGAGAATTTTTTTAAAGCCTGTCCTGCAAGGATCGTTTCAGAAACGATCTAAAAACTACAACCTATGAAGGGGGATATTGATACAGTCTCAAAGCCTATATCAAAAATAAGGTTTGTCGAGCAGGAAAGACCTAACATGAACCTGTTGTTAAAACGGTAACTATATTCCAAATTAAAAACAATTCCAAGATCATTCATCTTTAAATTATAGGGCGCAGGTAAGCCCATCAGTACTTCGATCAGTTCATCATCCTGATTATAAACCGGAGTAATTGGATAATCAATATCCTGATGGTTATATGCCCTGAATACTATTCCTGTCCCAAGAGAAAAACGGTTATTCTTTTTGCCGAATTCTTTTGAGAACATTATGGATAAAATATTATATATATCATTCACATGTTCGTCCCAAAAAAGTCCAGTCGGATCATTCATTTCATAAGAGGTAGTTGCCATTGAATAATATCCTGATACTATATAACCAGTTTTCAGCATGTATCCGGTCTTAAACCAAACGTTTTTACCGTTATATATCTTACCTTTTACATCTGGATTGATCTTAACAAAGTCGGGCTCATTATAACTCGGGTTAATGAATTCGATGACATCACCAAAATATCCAATCCCTGCAGATAAATAATACTTTGAAATAGTATCATTCTGGGCTTCAATAGTATTCCAGATTAGAAGAAAAGAAAGTAATCCTAACAGGGTGCGTCTCATATCCTATAATTTTAGGCGCATACCTACACCTAACGAATAAATACCTGTCCCTTTGTTATATCCATGCATTTCACCATTTAGTAATATCATTGCTTTTGGTGAAATCCAGAAACCAACACCTATTTGTCCTAAATATCCATAATCATAGGTTACTTTATTACTATATTCAATATCGGTTTCATCATTCTCAATAAAGATGCTTTGTAGTTTTAATTCAGATCTACATCGATTTGATAAACCCAAACCAAATAAGAAATCTATTTTTTTTAATTTGACCGGGATTAACCTTAATAAAACATCTCCGATTATATAGGAATTACTATGAGAATACTCAATATTATTTTTCCCATCATTTGAGGAGATGATGAATCCCAGATTTGCGACAAGTTCCAGCGTTGGTTTTATAGAATAAATTACGCTGTTATCATAGTAGAAGCCTATATAATCTCCTTCCCCTAAAAGAGCATAATTCATTGAAGCATCAAGACATATTTTTGAATTTTTTCCCTGGCCGAGAATATTCACTATTGATCCAAGTAGAATTAATATGAAAAGGCTTTTTAGTTTCATAGTTTTATTTTTTAGGCTGTTTCAGCGCTATGTAGCACTGAAACAGCCAATTATTAATATTTAATTACTGGTAACGTCCAATATACATTCCCAGCGGCAAAAATTCTATAACCATCCTTAAGACCATTACCCATATCCCTTTGATTAAACATCATAAAAGTTGTCCTACTTAGATAGTTATCCAATTTTATCCACCCTTCAGCAGATTCCGTTTTATATTCTATTTTACCTACAGACAATTCGATCTTGTCTATTTTTACTTTTGGTTCGTAACTTAGGGTACAGACTGTTTTCCTTTTATCATATTCAATTAATCCAAATTGTCTTGAACCTTCGTCTGTAGACCCATCTGATGATACATACCAATCATCATCTAATTCATATTGGAAATTCACCCAAATTTCTCGACGTATTTGATGACGTGTTAATTCAATTGTCTGCAGACCAGTAAATGATGTAGCACTTGTTGCAGTTATTGTTCCTCCTAAAATGCAAAACTTGAACTCGGAACCTCCATTGAAAAATCCATCATATTGCTCGCTGCACATTACCCAACCTACACGCATCTGGTGTACTCCTGGTAGAGGATTAGTAGGAACAGGAGTAGTTGTAGTTTCTTCTTCCTCTTCCGGCATAACAATCCATACAGGATAATCTTCGCTATACTCCTCTGTGATCTCGACAAGTG
>CAYNRI010000043.1:1637-21518 GCA_964399575.1 uncultured Rikenellaceae bacterium | reverse complement strand
TGATATCAGGTTTTTCAGTGAATGTTTTTACTTTATGCAAATCATTGTATTTCTCAACTTTCTTCTTTTGATCAGCCTGGATGTAACCGTAGCCGGTCTCAGGTCTGTCAGGTTTAATTCCTAATGTAAGCAGGGCATCATTACTGCGAACGAAATCAATACTCTGATTTATAACCTTTGAGAATTCATCCTCTTTTTTTATCAGGTGATCGGCAGGAGTGACAGTAATTACTGCATCAGGATTTTCCTGCAGTATCCTGAATGTGCCGTAGGCCAGGCAGGGAGCTGTATTTCTCCTGAAGGGCTCTGCAAGAACATTCATTGGGTTTATATCAAGTTGCCCGGTAACTAAATTTTTATGATCCTCATTTGTGACTATATAAATATTAGATGCCGGACAGATTGAACTGAAGCGCCTGAATGTCTGCTGGATGAGTGTTTCTCCTGTACCAAGGATGTCCAGGAATTGCTTTGGTGTTTCACGACGACTCAGAGGCCAGAAGCGGCTTCCAACACCCCCGGCCATAATAATTACATATCTGTTGTCCATGATAATGGATTTAAAGATGAAATATCCCTGCAAATATATAATTATGGTTACGGTTTTAAAACTCTGTCCCCGGAAATCGGTAAATATTTGTAATTTTAGGCTCTATTGTTTTAAGAGGATGATAAGGTTTCTTAGAGAAGTAGGACGTTATTTCCTGATGCTTCAAAAGGTTTTCTCAAAACCAGAGAAGCCTCTGATCTATTATAAACAAACAATGCATGAGCTTGTTTATCTTGGATTGAATTCAGTAGGGATCATCTCAATTATTTCATTCTTCATGGGCGCAGTCATTACACTTCAGACTGCCTATAACACCGAGAATCCTATTTATCCGACTTATCTTATCGGTCTGGGCTGTCGTGATTCGATAATACTTGAATTCTCATCAACAATATCTGCTCTGATACTTGCGGGGAAAGTAGGATCAAATATCGCATCTGAAATAGGGACAATGAGAGTCACAGAACAGATTGATGCTCTCGAAATGATGGGTGTCAACTCTGCATCATATCTTGTTCTTCCAAAAATAATTGCAACCCTCCTGTTCAATCCGATCCTGACTCTTATAAGTATAACCGTTGGTATCGTTGGAGGATGGATAGCCGGCACGACGGCAGGTGTAATTACCTCCCAGGATTTTGTTTACGGAATACAATATGCCTTCATCCCTTATTATATTACATATTCAATAATCAAGACCCTGTTTTTTGCATTCATAATAACAAGCGTCTCAGCCTTTCAGGGATACTATGTCGATGGCGGATCCCTGGAAGTAGGTCAGGCGAGTACAAAAGCTGTAGTCTATAGCAGTCTTATCGTTCTGTTGTTCAATGTAATCCTCACTCAACTACTGTTGTCATGATTACAGTGAAAAATCTTGATAAGTCCTTCGATGGGAAACTGGTACTCGATAATATCTCTGTCACTTTTGAGTCGGGAAAGACAAATCTCATAATAGGCCGGAGCGGATCCGGGAAAACAGTACTGCTCAAGTCTATTGTTGGTCTGCATGAGCCAGACAACGGAGAAGTCTGGTTTGAAGATGTCCTTTTCAACAGGCTTGACTTTGAAGGTAAGAAGAAGATAAGGGAACAGATGGGTATGCTATTCCAGGGGAGTGCTCTTTTTGACTCCCTGACTGTTGAACAGAATGTCAGGTTCCCCCTTGATATGTTCACCGGCAAAACAATGGAAGAAAAAACTGACAGGGTTAATTTCTGCCTGAAAAGAGTGAACATCATAAATGCAAATAAGCTTTTCCCTTCGGAACTATCAGGCGGTATGAAGAAAAGGGTAGCAATCGCAAGGGCAATTTCATTAAATCCCAGATATCTTTTCTGCGATGAACCGAATTCAGGCCTTGATCCTCTTACAGCCATCATGATTGATGATCTGATCAGGGAGCTTACTGAGGAATTCTCAATGACAACAATTGTGAATACTCACGATATGAATTCAGTGATCGAGATTGGCGAAAAGATTGTTTTCATTCACGAAGGCCTTAAATGCTGGGAAGGAACAAATAAGGAGATCCTAAACTCCGAATGTGCGAACCTTAATGATTTTGTGTTTGCCAATGCACTGGCCAAGCAGTTGAAAGGGATGGGAAAGTGACAGCTTAGTTCACTTCCTCGTAATCAGTAAATTCCCCAACATCTTTTGAGATCTTTTTCTTATCCGGCCTATGTCTGTAATCATTGCCGGGATCGTCGTCTCTCTCTTTTTCAATAAACCTGTATCCTTTAAATGAACGGATAAGCAACACAATTATGAGTATAATTAAAAAAAACCTTATTAAATACGCCATTTCTCCTTAATTGATTTATAGAACTTCAATCATCGGTTTATCAAGCTTCCTGGATATCGCCCTGTTACCGAAGCAAAGATTCATCCCTAAGCGTAAATGGGCTGTGCTCCAGATTTCAGGTATCGGGATATTCTTTGATCCGTCACTGAGTACTTTAGCCCAGGTGAGAGGTATCCTGTCAGCCATCGCATATATCTGGAACCATCCGGGCCTGAATGCTATGCCGAAACCTATATTATCACGTCTGTAGTTTGTTGCAGTATAAGCCAGACTTGCTGAAAACAGACTTCTTATATTCAGATTTGCTGAAAGTGTCAATGCTTCATGGTACCTGCTGTCAAGGAACCTTGTATATGATAACACGCCTAAAGAGAAGCACTTTGCAAGGTTATAACTTACACCCGCTGATATCCCGTATGAGAGTTTTGTTGAAAACGGCTCATTTGTTTCAGTGAAAGTTACTGAACTTATCAGGGAATCCATATAGGCTGTAACTATCTCATCAAAATCTGAAGAACCTTCATAAACATCCTGAATGTTTTCACCTGTGAATTCAAACTGGCTTACTCCTTTTACATTTAGTATGTCTTTTTTCCAGTTCATAAAGCCCAGATCTGTAACTGCTGCCGAAACAGATAATCTGTCAGTAATGTCATAGACTGCCCCAAAATCCACTCCGAATCCTTTGTTCCCTGTATTTAGAATTTCTTTTACAATACCTTTGGCTGATTCAAAGCGGCCATCATCAAATATAAGATCTGAAGGCAGGTTCTCCTCATCCCATTCTATCGTTACAGGCCCACTTATATCCATCTGAAGATCCGCATTCCATTTCTGGGAATAGTCATCTTCTATACTTGCAGCAAACTCGCTTGTATTAATTCGGGCCGAATATATCCCCAGGAGCATCTTCCCTTTCAAACCTATCCGGAATTTATCAGTGATATTTTTTGAAAATCCGACTCCTATTTCATTATATGCCATAATCCCGGTCTTCAGTGTTGAGAGGTCATATGAATTTCCTGCAAGCGATTCCTGCTCATAAAATGCCATCCGGAACATATCCTTTGGAAAAAGGAAGTTGCTTTCAACCCTTATATTGTAATCAGCAAAAACATACAGATCCTTTCCTGCTGAAAAACCTAATCCGAAGACCTGGACAGAAGCTTCCGGCCTCAGGAAATTATAATCACTCTTTTCCGACAGGAATCTGTCAACATCAAAATCCTCATTTAAAATAGCAATTGAGTCAATAGGCTGGCCTTCAGTGAAAATATCTTTGAAATTAAGGATGTTATTATTGATGTTAAGGTTGATCCCTGAAATTGCAGGAAGACCTATATAGACTTTATTTGATGGCCGGAAAGCCGGATTCAGCAAATGATTCTGCGGCAGGTTCATATAATACAAAACCTGACTGTTCTGCGATGATGCATTGATGCAAACTGTTGTTAAGATGACAGTAAGCAATAATTTAAATTTCCGGGTCATATAGTATTTGTTAATACTGAGTATCAAGCCTGTAATTATACATGAATTCATCAGTTCCTCCGACTATGAGATGCCATTCATTCTTTTCAGTGAGTCTGCCTATAGAGAACATCGAGGCGCCTCTTAAAGGGAAACCCTTCATTATGTTACCCTTGTCGTCTATCAGGTATATCTGTTTCTTCTCAGTGTCAAAAACACCGATCTTCCTGTCCGACGAACTGAAAATAAAATTGATCGGCCCGCCCAGCTTATTGGAACCGAATTTCCTGCTGAACAATTCAGATCTGTTATGATCATAAAGATATAACATACCGCTATCAATAAAAATATATTCACCAAAACCATCTCCGTTTACATCAAAAAAATCAAATGAATGGTCAACAGAAAAGGTTTTTTTGCTGAATTTTTTCACACTGCCGTCGAAATATATATGCTGAACAGTACCGTCGGGAGCAGAACATACAACTGACGGAGTATTCCCGGGTGTTAACCTAAGAGATGATCCCGGGGCTTTTGTAACAGGTTCCTTAAGTGTCAGCCTGGGATTGCCCTGCCGGTCAATAAAATACAGGGCAGTCTCATCAGCAATTACAAGATAATCCTTCCCTGAAATCCTGAACCAGCTTATCTCCGAACTTACTGTTCCGTTTGTCCTGAAGGGTTTCCATCCCTTTACAGTGTTCCCTGCTTTATCATAGGCATAAATCATCTTATCCTGTCCAGCAATAAGAAGTCTGTAATTATTGTTATTGTCATAATCGAACAGTGCAACTGAATTTGTTGCCGGTGAACGCAGTTTCACAGGGTATCTCTCCACATAATTGCCGTTCCTGTCAAGCAGATGGAGGTAATTCTCTCCTGAGAACAGAAGCTGGTATTTTCCGTTCCTGAAGTAATCAATCATGAAAACGGAGCTTGTTATCCTCTCACGCAGGGGCACCTTCCATAAGATCCTTCCCGCTGCATTTACCAGATATGCATTATTCTTCAGATCCTGAATGAAGATCTCCTTTGATCCTGTTGTATGGTTGGTGAAGAAAAAGGGTTTGATGGCAGCTGTGCTGTCAAGGAGAGTCTCCCATTCAGTTGTTGATTCCTGCCTTGGTTCTTCCTTAAAGAGGACAGACAGGCTGTTATATATCATATTATTGCTCGGAGTGAACTGGTACCCGGCAGCCTGTATCTTACTAACAGAGCTTTTATTTGATTTCATGAACCGGATAATATCCTCCGACAGGAAACTGCCAAGATAATCAGTTATCTGTGAGGGGACACAATAGAAAAAATAACCCGAAACACTTGGCAATGTACTTTCAAATTCTTTGTAAATTAAATCATTTGCCAGAGTCTTCTTGAGCAGATTATCATAGAGTATCTTCGATAGCGCCTTGCCGGAATTGCCGGTAATGAGATAATTATCATAAAAAGTAAAATATGAATCATCGAAGTCAGTTGAAAATCCGGGGACCAGAATCCCAGCCAGACCTTTAAATACTGTCTGATAAACGGGGATATTTATCTGATCATCCGGGTGGAAAAAACCAACATCTCCTTTATTTTCTTCCTGTCCGAAATAATCAAGGAATATTTTTTCTGCATATACCCTGTTAGTAAGTTCATATATTATCACAGAACCGGTATTGCCGGAACCATCTTTCAGATCAATATATGCTCTTGTGATCTCATCTCCCATATACTCCCTTAATTTCCTGGCCAGCTCAACCGTTGCTATGCTGAAAGGTTGAGAGGGAGTTATACTACTTTTACCTGTTAAAGGTACAACAGATTCAAAAAGCACTGTTGTTGCCGGCAGGATCTTATATGTTTCAAATGCTGAAGCTGCACCCGATTTGTATTTAAAAAGTATCTGGGTTGAATCAGTACTCTCTGTATAACCGCTAAGTACCAGACCATTCTGATTGAAATAAATATCCGCGACAGCACATTCTGTTAAGCTTGCAACACTTCTGGTTGAAAAATAATTCTCTGTCAGTCCTTCTTTCAGAAGAGGGATCAGGTTATTTAATATAATGAATACCTTATCTTCATTTTTACCGGAAGCCTGCATTACTTTTGAAAATCCCGGAAGTCGTCTGATATCATTTGTTCCTGCCATCTGACTTATGGAAGCCTTCATTAAACCGGAGGAAGTTGTACACACAAGCAATCCGGAATTTAGCGAAATATAAACAGTATCCTTATTGCTATCAGTATTATATGGGATGCCAATAAGCCTGGTCCCGCCCAGTGTAATATCATCCAATGTTTTTATACCCGATGAACGGAGTATTTCTTTAAGATTGTTGATCCTTGTATTTGACAGAACGGCCACTGACAGGAGGGGCTTAAGTTTACCCTCAGGGGAGATATGGAATGAAATTACCGCCGAACTGCCGTTCATTATTTTCTGATAACCTGTCTTGTTAACCTGATCAGCAAGGATCTTTACTTTTGTGTTGAATCTGTCAAGATCCTTGATCCTTCCAATCTCTCCCATTATTCCTGAACCGGAAGTGACGGAATTTATAAAACTCTGTAAATCAATAGTTTCAATAATATAACATGCATCAGAAGCCACAGCTTTATAAGGATCGGTCAAAAGGTCTTTCCTTCCCTGATTAAGGAAATAGACCATTATTGCCAGGCCGGCAACAAGGATTAACACTAACAAAAAGGCAAACCGTTTTCCCACTTTTCTAATTAAGTTGGTACAACTTCAAAAATAAACAATTAACAATTACCAATTAAGTTCCGGAGTGAATGGATATTGACCATCACATCCTTTTTATCTAATTGATAATCTGTGCTATACCGGACCTGTTCTTCTTTGGCACACTATTTGTTTTTAAATAGTTACACAGGCAATCTCAATCATAAACTTGATCCTTCAAGTTCAGCCAGGTCAAAAGCCTGGCTTTATTTTTCAGAAAGGCCGGTATCCAATTATTTCCCTCACTTCCTTTATTGTCTTTGATGCACTGGCCCTTGCTTTTTCTGCCCCTCTGGCAACAACACCCGCCAGATATTTATTATCTGCAAGGAGTTCATTTATTCTTTCTCTTATCGGATCAGTAACTTTTATTATATCCTCAGCCAGCTGTTTTTTCATATCCCCGTAGCGGATCTCACATGATGAGTGTTTTTCAGTAAAATATTTATAAGTGGATGTATCAGATACTATCTTCATTATCGTGAAAAGGTTCTTAACAGGCTCCGAAGGCTTCTCTCCCTTCGTTTTAGGTCCTTCATCAGTGACTGCCCGCATTACTTTTTTTCTTATCTCACCCGGAGTATCGACAAGAAATATCCCATTCCCTTCGCTTTTTCCCATCTTGCCTGTACCATCAAGTCCGGGGATCTTGATCAGTTTCTTTCCGAAATTGTAAGCATCCGGTTCCGGAAAATAATTTACACCGTACATTGTGTTGAACCGTCTGGCAAAACGTCTTGTCATTTCAAGATGTTGTTCCTGATCCTTTCCTACCGGCACTTTATGTGCCTTATGAATAATAATATCAGCTGCCATAAGCACAGGATATGTAAGCAGCCCGGCATTTACATTATCAGGCTGGCTTCTGATCTTTTCCTTGAATGATGTCGTCCTCTGAAGTTCACCAACATAGGCATTCATATTAAGTAACAGATATAACTCTATTACTTCAGGAACATCACTTTGAATGAACACAGTCGCAGTTTCAGGGTCAATACCGCATGCGAGATATTCAGCTAGTACTTTTTTAATATTGCCATGCAGGTCAGCTGGTTTGGGATGAGTAGTAAGCGCATGATAGTCGGCAATAAAAAAATAACAATTGTTTTCCTGCTGCATCTTCAGGAAATTCCTGACTGCCCCGAAGTAATTTCCCAGATGCAGATTACCTGTTGATCTTATGCCACTGACAACTGTTTCCATGTTATATCTTCTAGAATTTCATGCAAAGCTAATGGTTTTTTGCTAAAATGGCCTGAAGTAAATATTTCGTACCTTTGACATTTAAAATCAAAGGCTGTGGAATCAACAAGACAGAAAAAGGTTTCAAGATTAATACAGAAAGAAATTGCCGATATTTTCCTGCGTAAAGGGAATGAATATGCTCCCGGGAAACTCATTTCAATTACAAAAGTAAGGGTCAGCCCCGATCTTTCTTATGCCAGGATCTATCTGAGCATTTTTCCGTCAACAGATACTCAGGATATTCTTCAGAATGTTCAGGATAATTCTTCCAAAATCCGTTTTGATCTTGGTCATAAGGTAAGGACCCAGCTCAGGATCGTGCCCGATATTGCTTTCTTCATTGACGACAGCCTGGATTATATTGATAAAATAGACAGGTTGCTGAAATCCTGATCCTGATGCAATACGAACCAATAAAAAGAACACTTGGAAGGTTTTTCTCAGGGCCTCCTTTTATGAGGAGATTATACTATCTTATTCTGGATCTTATCCTTCTCAGAACCTGGCATGTTGCCCGGGCACTGAGGTCAGTAAGCCGCCTTATCCCTGTCAATGCACGGGTCCTGGATGCAGGATCAGGACCAGGGCAGTACTCATGGAGAATGTCCAGAATGAACAGGGATTGGATCATTACCGGTGTTGATATTGATAATGAACAGGTGAAAGATTGCAACGATTTCTTCTATAAAAAAGGCCTTTCCCAACGAGTCGGTTTTATTGCTTCTGACCTTGTTAAATATGCAGAACCCGATACATTCAACCTTATTCTTTCAGTTGATGTTATGGAGCATATAAATGACGACGACAAAGTATTTTCAAACTTCTTCGATTCTCTTCGGGATAATGGCTACCTGATAGTTTCAACACCCTCTGATTCAGGAGGATCGGATGTTTACTCCGAAAATGATCTTTCTTTTATATCTGAACATGTCAGGAACGGTTACAGTGTTAAGGAAATAACAGAAAAATTAGGCAAAGCAGGTTTCAGTGATATCCGGGCCAGATATACATACGGGAAACCTGGCAATATTTCCTGGCACCTTACAATGAAATTCCCGATAAAACTTCTCAATATTTCATATTTGTTTTTCATAATCCTGCCCTTCTATTATTTAGTTTTATTTCCGGTCTCGTTAATTCTTAACATTTTTGACCTTTGTTTAAGTCACAGATCAGGGACCGGATTATTGATTACAGCAAGGAAAGTACAATGAAGCTGTCTGTATATATAGCAAAAAGGTATCTTTTCGCCAAAAAATCGCGAAATGCAATCAATGTCATCTCAGCAGTATCAGTTACAGGTGTTGCCGTAGGGACTATGGCACTAATTATTATCCTGTCTGTCTTCAACGGACTGGAGAACATGGTAAGGTCAATCTTCAATACCTTTGATCCTGATCTGAAGATCACTCCTGCGCTGGGCAAGACATTCGTTGCTGAAAGCTCAAAACTTGAGATGCTGGCAAATATTAATGGTATAGCATGCTATTCGCTTACAATTGAAGAAAATGTATTATTACGATACGGCGAAAGGGAGACTGTAGCCACAATAAAAGGTGTGGATGATTCATACGTGGCGGTTACCGGTATTGACAGCGCAATGTGGGACGGTGAATTTATTCTTAAATCCGACAAACAAAGGGATTACGCCATTCCCGGAATAGGAATCGCCAATTACCTGGGGATAGGGCTTACATTTGTTACCCCTATTAATATCTATGTACCAAAACGTACAAGTGGCAGTACAATTAATGCTGAAGATGCTTTCAACAGGAAGTTCATTTACCCGTCAGGGATATTCCAGATAGAGCAATCATATGATTCCAAATATGTTTATGTACCAATTGACTTTGCCAGAGATCTGATCGGAAATGCTGATGGTGTAAGTTCTGTCGAAATTAAATTCCATGATGATGCTGATGAAAAACGCGTCCAGAAAGAAGTCTCAGCTGTCTTCGGTGATGATTTCATAGTTCAGAACAGGTTTGAACAGCAGGAGATCTTTTACCGGGTCATGCGTTCAGAACGGTTTGCGATATTTCTTATTCTTACACTAATAATTATAATAGCCTCATTTAATATAATAGGATCGCTTACAATGCTGATTATTGAAAAGGAAAGAGATATTGAAATACTTAAAAGCCTTGGGGCCGACAGGGATCTTATCCGGAGGATCTTTATTTTTGAAGGATGGATGATTTCAATAATAGGGACCTTAACAGGTCTGATCCTCGGGTTCATAATATGCTGGCTGCAGCAAACCTTTGGACTGATAAGGTTACAGAGCGATTCCCTGCTCCTTACCTCCTACCCCATATCAATGGAGCTGAAAGATTTTATAATAGTACCGCTTACTGTTCTCACAATTGGTTACTGGGCAGCCTGGTATCCGGTAAGGTATCTTACAAAAAAATACCTTGATAGAAATGATAAAAAGGTTTGAAAGGATTCTTCAGTCAGATCATTTCCTGATTGCCGGAGTACTTTTTTTACTCCTGTCTGTTAACAGCTGTTCGAAAGAAAAAGAACAGGAACTCATCCCTGAGGAAATATTCAGCGAGATCCTGTATGAAATCCACCTTGGAAATGGTCTGCTGACAGCTCCTGAAGTAAGGAATATCTTTGCAGAACGGGATACATCACGAAACTATCTTGATATTATTGAAAGATACGGATATTCCGAAGAGCAGATGGATAATACTTTACAGTATTATTTCTCAAAGAAGCCAAAAAAACTGATCGGGATTTATGACAGGAACATCGGTAAACTTACTGAAATGGAATCACTTCTCTTAAATGTTCAGCAGCCGGTGCCGGAGTTCACTAACCTATGGCAGGGAAAAAATGAATTATGTCTCCCCGACACGACAGAGAACAGAAAATTATATTTTAATCATGTATTTCAGACACCGGGTTCATACTATTTAAGGTTCTCTGCTACTGTTTATCCTGACGATCCGTCATTCAATCCGCATTTCATTGCCTTCACATCCAATGCTGACAGCCTTGAAACAGGCAAACGGGAATACGTCTCAGAGATAAAATATTTCAAGGATGGGTACCCGCATACCTATTCACTCACAATAGTTGTAAAAGATAAGTATCCGCTTGCCCTTTCTGTCTTTTTCTTCGATCACAATAATAAACCGGATATTGGTCTTCCTCATGTAAAGATCAGTGATATAATGATCCATTCCACTCTCTGATATATCATGAAATCCTTTTCAGCTCATTATATTATCCCGAATTCCGGTCCTATGCTGAAAAGATCTGTCATCAGAGCTGAGGATGATGGTACAATAATCAGTATCGATGACACAAAAGGTGTTCTTAAAGAGGACCCTTCAATTGAGTTTTACAATGGTGTTATCATCCCGGGCTTTGTTAACTGCCACTGCCACCTTGAATTATCCCATCTTAAGGATAAGATCCCTCCGGGTAAAGGTCTTGCAGATTTTATTACAGCAATCAGGAGTCGCCGGGAGACAGATGATGAAACAATAATCTCACATGCAATTAATGCAGATAAGGACATGTTCCGTGAAGGGGTTAACCTTTGTGCTGATATCTGCAATACCCCCTCCACTTTCGGGATTAAAAGATCCGGCAGAATTAAATACCTGAACCTCCTGGAAGTATTTGGTATAGCACCTGAAAAGGCGGATCACAGAATACAGGAAATACTTAAGCTCTCACTTGAGGCTGAAAATTCAGGACTGGCCTGGTCAATAGTCCCTCATGCAGTTTATTCAATATCCCTGCCTCTTTTTCGTCTCCTGAAAAAGATCACTTGTAAAAACAGGGTTACATCCATCCACTTTCTGGAAACAGATTCCGAGATCTCTTTCTTAAAAGGCCTCTCAGGTCGCATAAGCGATTCCTATCTTAATACAGGGCACATGCCTGCAGTTCTGGAAACTGTAAAAGATCATGTAACTGCTGTTCTGAAAGAAGTGACAGCCTCCGGAAACCTTCTGCTTGTCCATAATACTTTTACTGACAGTAATACAGTAAGGGCAGTAAAAATCAGAAAGGATCTGTTCTGGTGCCTCTGCCCCGGATCAAACATCTTTATTGAAAATAAATTACCTCCGGTCAATCTGCTGAGGCATGAGAACTGCGATATTGTTATTGGTACAGACAGCCTGGCTTCAAATACAACCCTAAGTATTCTTTCTGAGCTGAAGATCCTTCAGGATAACTACCCCCGGCTGGGACTTGAAGAGCTTGTCAGGTGGGCAACAATCAATGGAGCCAGAGCTCTTGGCGAAGATGAGCGCTTCGGTAAAATTGAACCCGGACTAAAACCCGGATTACTTCTTCTTCAGGATCTTGATCTTGCTAATCTCAAATTCCTTCCAACAACAACTGTTACAAGATTGCTTTAATTATTATACTAATTTTGAATCCAATTTAATCCGGTATGCCTACTTTCCTTTTCGATAAGATTGTATTTGGTCCCGTTAAAAGCAGGAGGCTTGGTATTTCATTGGGTATCAACTTGCTACCCACGAGCCGTAAGATCTGTAATTTTAACTGCATCTATTGTGAATGCGGCTGGACGATGGGCTCAGAAATTAAGAACGAACCTCTGCCATCACGCAGGGAAGTCTATGAAGCGCTCGAGCTGAAGCTCTCAGATATGAAGAAGAAACATCAGCCGATAGATGTTATTACCTATGCCGGGAATGGAGAACCTACATTACATCCGGAATTCCCGGGCATTATCGATGACAGTATTGAACTGAGGGATAAATACTTTCCCGAAGCCAGAATAGCAGTATTATCAAATTCTTCATCAATCGGAAATCCTGAAATAAGGGCAGCATTGTTTAAAGTCAATTCAAATATCCTTAAGCTCGATTCAGCATTCGAACTAACTGTTAAAATCCACAACCAGCCCCGTGTAAACTTCAGGATCGAAGAACTGATAAAGGACCTTGAGCTGTTCAAGGGAAAACTAATCATTCAGACTCTTTTTGTCAGAGGCTTATATAATGGCCGCACTATAGACAATACAACTCCTGAGGAAATTGAGGCCTGGCTTGAAGCGATAAAAAAAATACAACCTTCGGAAGTGATGATATACACGATCTCGAGGGACACTCCCAAAGAGAGCCGGCTTGAAAAAGTACCTCTGAGGGAACTAAGGAAAATTGCATCCCGGGTTAAGGAACTCGGCATTGAAACTCAGGTCTCGGGCTGAAAGTGGATAAAAAATTTAATATACTTGTCTGCCCTCTCGGCTGGGGGCTGGGACATGCCGGAAGAATGATCCCGGTGATAAGCGGACTAAGGGACAGGGGGCATCACATCCTTATCGGAGCAGAAGACAAACATTTTGCTTTTTTCAACAGTGAACTCCCCGGATCAGACCTTATCAGATTTCCCGGGTTTAAACCAGCGTATTCACGTTTCCTGCCTGCTCATATTGTCCTTTTTTTCCAGATCCCTTTACTACTGTACCACACTGTTCATGAGCACTTTAAACTTAAAAAGATAATAAGGGACAATTCAATAGATATTTTAATCAGCGATAACAGGTTCGGGCTCTGGAATAAAAATATCAGGACAGTGTATGTCACACATATGCCCCTGATACCTTTTCCGGGGATATTCCGGAGTTTAGAATTTATCGGCATCAGACTTCACAGGGCGATTATCAGAAGATATACTTTGTGCTTTATCCCCGACCTGCCAGGAGCATTGAATCTCACAGGAAGACTTACTCATGATCTCAGACTATCGGAAAATTCAAGATTTATTGGTATTCTTTCCAGATTCATGAGCATGGATCCCGGTAAAGCAAGGAACGATTCAGGTTTCAGTCATAACTGCGTAATAATATCAGGGCCGCCACCTCAGAGCGGGATACTCAGGAAAAAATTGATACGGGTGTTACAGAACAGACAGCCGGAAACAATCATTCTGGGAGGTAAGCCGGAGAAGTCATCTGAAATGACCAGGTCGGGCAATATAATTTACTATGATCACCTGTCTTCCGAACCAATGAGAAAAGTAATTCTGCAAAGTGAAAATATTATAGCCAGGGCAGGATACAGCACAATTATGGATCTTATCTGCCTTGGGAAAAGTGCATTGCTTATTCCGACTCCCGGTCAGACGGAACAGGAATACCTTTCCCGTTATCTTTCAGACAGGAAATTGTTCTCATACATTTCACAGAAAGAGATAAATGATGATTTTAGATTCCCCGGGCCCCTATCCACTGAATGGAGTGATAATATCACAACCCGGAGCAGGATACTTTTTGAAAAAGCCCTGAATGAATTGCTAGATAAGTAAAAGAGTAAGACCCGATCCTGCAATACCGAGAAAATAGCCGAGCCACACTTCTGCCGGCTTGTGTGAATTAAGAAACAGCCTGGCTGACATAACAAGTCCTGAAATAAGTATTGCTGTTACAATAAACACAATGAGATCAGCCTGCATCAGTATTGAAAGGATAACCAGGAGCGCTGTTATTGCACCGGCTCCAACTGCATGAATAGAGATTTTCCACCAGAAGTTCAGGATTGTCACACAAACAACAAGGAAGGCTGAAACAACAAGAAATGATTTTATAAAGCCGGGAATTTTAAATCTGTAAATTATATATGCCGTAACCAGGTATAATACTGATGTTACAATTAACGGCAGTATCCTTTCTTTTCTCTCACTCATTGCCCAGGAAGTAATTATGTTCCTGTAACGGAAGTACGGCATGAGAGACAGAGGCACAAATACATTGTTAATCAATACTATCAGGACCAGTATCTTTTTTACTTGTGAAGGAAGATATGCAAGGATAGTGGGAACGTAAAAGATTAGCAGCAATCCATAAAGCGGCATCAGCAACGGGTGGAAGAGCAATGATACAGTTTTTGCCAGCAGTGTAAAATAAATATTGATTTTCCCCGATTTCATCAGATCTCCTTTCTTAGTCTCGCGACCGGAATGTTAAGCTGTTCACGGTATTTGGCAACAGTACGGCGTGCGATCTGATATCCCTTTTCCTGTAATATCTCTGTGAGCCTTTCATCTGTTAACGGCTTTCTTTTCACTTCATTATCGATACAATCCTGAAGGATCCTTTTTATCTCCCTTGTCGAAACCTCTTCCCCGCTGTCGGTCTGTAAACCTTCTGAAAAGAAGAACTTAAGAGGGATAATACCAAAATGTGTCTGGATATATTTGCTGTTTGCAACCCTCGAAACAGTTGATATATCGAGCCCTGTCATTTCAGCAACATCCTTCAGGATCATTGGTCTTAATTTTGTTTCATCACCGTCAATGAAATAACCTTTCTGATATTCAAGAATTGCGTTCATTGTAAGGAGCAGTGTATTCTGCCTTTGTCTTATTGCATCGATGAACCATCTGGCCGATTCGATTTTCTGCTTCACAAAAAAGATTGTGTCCTTCATCTCCTTTTTTGTGTTTTTATCCTTGCTGTAAGCCTGCAGCATCTCGTTATAGGCAGAGTTAAGCCTTAATTCCGGAAGGTTTCGTGAATTAAGGTGAAGATCAAAGCCATCTTCTGAAAGTTCGAGAATAAAATCCGGGATTACAGGCTGAGACACTTTGCTGAACGGATCACTGTAAATTCCCCCTGGTTTGGGATTGAGTTTCAGGATCTCATCAACAGCATCTTTCAGGTCGTCCTGGCTCAGATCCATTTTAGCAATTATCTTGTCATAGTGCCTTTTTGAAAACTCATCAAAATGCTGATCCAAAACGTTATATGCCAGGTCAATCGATTTTTGCGATCTGTCTTTCTTTTCAAGCTGAAGCAGAAGTGACTCTCTGAGGCTTCTTGCACCCACCCCGGGAGGTTCAAGGTCTTGTATTATCTTAAGGACCTCTTCAAGCTCTTCTTCAGTAGTCGTAACATTCTGCAGAAAGGCCAGGTCGTCTATTATACTTGGCAGCTCTCTTCTCAGGTAACCATCTTCGTCTATATTGCCAATAATATGTTCGGCCAGAATCTTCTGTTTATCGGTAAGGTCCCTTAATCCAAGCTGTGATTCAAGGTTTTCATGGAAGGATGATCCGGCAGAGAAGGGTATCTCAGCCCGTTTGTCATCATCAGGGCTGTAATTGTTTGCCTGCAGGCGGTATTCGGGAATATCATCTTCCTCTATATAATCATCGAGAGTGAATTCTTCCTGATCCTTATCGTCATCTTCATATTCCTCATCTTCGCTATTCTCTCCGGCGATCTCCTCTTCCTCATCACCTTCTTCAAGGGCAGGGTTCTCTTCGAGTTCTTTCTTGATCCTCTGCTCTATCTGCAAAGTAGGGACCTCCAGCAGTTTTATCATCTGTATCTGCTGGGGTGAAAGCTTCTGTAGTAGCTTTTGCTGCAGTTTTTGTTTTAACATTTCCACTTTGCAGTGATCTTAATATGCAGTTTTTTAAAATTCCGCATTCTTGGGAGTCCGTGGGAAAGGTATCACATCACGGATGTTCGACATGCCGGTTATAAATACAATCAGTCTTTCAAAGCCAAGTCCGAAACCGCTGTGCGGTGCCGTTCCGAATTTCCTTGTTTCAAGATACCACCACAGATCCTTCTCGGGTAATCCCAGTTCCCTGATCCTGTTCATTAGCTTTTCATAATCCTCTTCTCTCTGTGAGCCTCCTATTATCTCGCCAATTCCCGGAAAAAGAACATCCATTGCCCTTACAGTTTTTCCATCTTCATTCTGCTTCATGTAAAATGCCTTGATTGTAAGGGGATAATCTGTAAGAATAACAGGTTTCTTAAAATGTTCCTCAACAAGATAGCGTTCATGTTCTGCCTGCAGGTCTTTTCCCCATGCTATCGGATATTCCCATTTCCTGTCTGCCTTTACAAGTATATCGACAGCTTCTGTGTAGGTCATTCTCACAAATTTATTCTGCACTACAAAATTCAGGCGTTCAATGAGTCCCTTCTGTATCATCTTATTCAGGAATTCAAGGTCCTCAGTGCAATTCTCAAGAGCATAGCGGATAAGGTATTTAAGGAAATCCTCAGCCAGGTCCATGTTATCATTAAGATCATAGAATGCCATTTCCGGTTCAATCATCCAGAATTCGGCAAGATGTCTCGGGGTGTTTGAGTTCTCGGCACGAAATGTGGGACCGAAAGTATAGATCTCTCCAAGAGCCAGGGCTCCCAGTTCCCCTTCAAGCTGTCCTGATACAGTCAGGTTTGTCGGTTTCCCGAAAAAGTCATCAGTGAAGTTAATTGTTCTGTCTTTATTAATGGGGACATTAGCCAGGTCAAGAGTTGTAACATGGAACATCTCACCTGCTCCTTCAGCATCACTACCTGTAATTATTGGTGTATGAAGATAGAAGAATCCTTTGTCGTTAAAGTATTTATGTATCGCGAAAGCCATCGAGTGCCTTATCCTGAGGACTGCACCAAAAGTGTTCGTTCTCGGGCGCAGATGGGCAATCTCCCTGAGAAATTCCATTGAGTGGCCTTTCTTCTGCAGAGGATAGGTTTCGGCATCACACTTACCGTAAAGCTCAATTGATTCAGCCTTTATCTCAACGCTCTGCCCCTGTCCTACTGATTCAACAAGAGTACCTCTTACTGCCAGACAGGCTCCGGTGTTTATCTCTTTAATCAGATCCTCATCAAAAATTGAAGTATCAGCAACAATCTGAATATTATTTATCGTAGAACCATCATTGAGTGCAATGAATACTATGTTTTTACTTCCGCGTTTCGTCCTCACCCATCCTTTGACAAGCACTTCTTCCCCTGTCTTATGAGACAATAGTAATTCCTTAATCTTTTTCCGTTCCATTTATGTATCATAAAATAATCCTGCAAAAATAATAAATTGTTGATCGGAAATTGCCGGTTTCTGTCTTTTGTTCGGGATGGCATTATTTTTGTGTAAAAATAAATTCCTGCCCTCTTTTATTCTAAATTGCTTTTTCCTGTGATGAAGGATTTGAAAATTATCAAAATCTGAATACATTTGATTAGAATTTGAAAAAAGATCAGTTATGGAAGAGCATCAGAAAATCATAGTAGTACCATGGGACTTCACCCCTGTTGCAGAACATGCACTTGCACATGCAGTTAAAATAAGCCGGATGGTGAGGAACGACATCTGTCTTCTTCATATTGTAGATCCGGGAATCAAATCAAATGTTCTTGGTGAAAAGAAAATCCTGCTGCAACATATTGCCGATGAAACCGGCAGGAAATATAATATGTCAATAGCTTCCCAGATTTACAAAGGAAGCATTTTCACATCTATTGCCGAATTTGTCAACGAGAAAGATGCAAGTCTTGTTGTTATGGGAACCCATGGGATGAAAGGGATGCAGAAGCTTACAGGAAGCTGGGCCTTAAAGGTAATTGTTAAATCTAAGGTGCCTTTCATTGTTGTACAGGACCCGCCACCTGATCAGGGAAGATATCATAATATAGTCTTCCCGGTCGACTTCAGAAGGGAGAATAAGGAGAAAACAAAGATGGCAATCTATATGGGCAAGTACTTCGATTCAAAAGTACACATGCTTGTAACTACTTCTACCGATCAGAGCCTGTTAAAGAAAACTAAGATAAATCTCTCATTCGCTATTAAATATCTCATCCAGAATAATATCGACTACGAGATCCACGAAGTCCCGAAAGGAAATTTTGCCCAGCAGACAATAGACTTTGCTCAGAGGACAAATGCTGATCTTATACTTATAGTAACTACAAAGAACATCACCTTCGCTGATTATGTTGTAGGGGCTTCAGAACAATATATAATTGCCAACAGTTCCAGAATACCTGTATGCTGTGTCAATCCCAAGGCATCTTTTGCGAAAAGCGGACAGTTCATGGGAGGCTGGGGCGACTGATCCCGAAGTAATGCTGAATATTTATTGAACCTTCTCCGGGTTGTCTTATGCCTGGCCGGCGGGACAACATCTTTTTAACCACTCTTTAGTTGATTAATAAATATTATTTTAGCATTTCAAATCTCAGACAGATTTTTTAACAGATGTCAATTGTAGTCAGTGGTGTAACAAAGCTTTACGGAGATCAGAAGGCGCTTGATAATGTGTCTTTCCAGGTCAATACCGGAGAGATAGTTGCATTCCTTGGCCCTAACGGGGCAGGGAAATCAACAATGATGAAGATAATCACCGGATATATACCGGCCTCATCAGGCAGTGTCCTTGTGAATGGAATTGAAACATCTGCCGATAACCTTGAGATCCGGAAAAAGATCGGATACCTTCCCGAGAATAATCCTCTCTACCCTGAAATGTATGTAAGGGAATACCTTAAGTTCGTTGCCGCCCTGTACAAGACAGGGAAATCAGCAAAAAAAAATATTGACAGTATTATCGAGGTTACCGGGCTGACACCGGAGCAGAGGAAAAAGATCGGATCTCTTTCAAAAGGATTCAGGCAGAGGGTTGGTCTTGCCCAGGCTTTGATCCATGATCCTGATGTGCTGATACTTGATGAGGCTACAACCGGCCTCGATCCTAACCAGGTTGTTGAGATACGGAATCTTATCCGTGAAGCAGGCAGGGAAAAAACTGTGATGCTCTCAACCCATATAATGCAGGAAGCTGAAGCAGTCTGCGACAGGTTCATAATTATAGATAAAGGTGTAATAGTTGCAGATGAGAAGAAAAAAGATATCTATTCAAAGATAAGGCTTCCCAGGCAGGTGATCCACGTTGAATTTGACAGGGCCCCCGTTGAATCTGCACTTATGGCAATCCCGGGTGTTATTGTAACCAGGCAGCTAAAAAAAGATTTGTGGCTTATTGAGGCTGAAGGGAAAGATGATATAAGACCGGCGGTCTTCTCATTTGCTGTAAAAAATAATCTTACAGTGCTTTCACTGCAGAAAGAAGAAAGCAGCCTGGAAGAGGTTTTCAGACATCTGACAGCCGGATAGTTTTTCTTTTCAGTAATTTTTATTTTCTTTGTGATCTGTTTGAACGGTGGAAAGATTTGAGCTGATTGCAACCACAGGAAAAAAATGCTAAAACGCCGGCTATTTTCTTTTCGGATCAACCAATCTCACCATCAAATGTTTAAGTTATTAACCAGGT
>CAYNRI010000043.1:0-1537 GCA_964399575.1 uncultured Rikenellaceae bacterium | reverse complement strand
ACTATGGGATATTATTTTACTTCCGAATCAGTTTCCGAAGGCCATCCGGATAAAGTGGCCGATCAGATATCAGATGCATTGCTTGATGAATTTCTCAGATGGGATCCGGAATCAAAAGTAGCATGCGAGACTTTCGTAACTACAGGTCTCGTTGTATGCGGCGGCGAAGTTCAGACAACAGGATGGGTCGATGTTCAGGAAACGGCCAGAAATGTACTTCGCAAGATTGGTTATACAAAAGCTGAATATCGTTTCGATTCAGATTCCTGCGGAGTAATATCGACTATCCACGAACAATCACCCGATATAAGACAGGGTGTTGTTCGTGAGCGGCCTGAAGATCAGGGGGCCGGCGATCAGGGCATGATGTTTGGCTATGCATGCCGTGAAATGGATAACTATATGCCCCTGAGCATAGAGCTTGCTCATATTCTGCTTCGTGAGCTGGCAGCAATAAGGCATGAAGGAAAACTGATGAAATACCTCAGACCTGATGCCAAATCACAGGTAACAATAGAATATGATGATAATAATAAGCCCCTGCGGATAGATACAATAGTTGTAAGCACACAGCACGATGAATTCATTCTGCCGAAACAACACACAAGAGCTTCTGAGAAAGCAGCGGAAAAAGCAATGCAGTCAAAGATAAGCGAAGACATCCGGAAAATATTGCTCCCGAGAGTAAAGAGATCATTGTCACTGCGTATCCGTAAGCTCTTCACTGAAGATATTAAACTCCTTGTCAATCCAACAGGCAAGTTCGTGATAGGCGGACCTCATGGTGATACGGGACTGACAGGGCGTAAGATAATAGTTGATACTTATGGCGGTCATGGCGCTCATGGTGGTGGCGCTTTCTCAGGCAAGGATTCTTCAAAGGTCGACAGATCGGCAGCTTATGCTGCAAGACACATAGCAAAAAACCTTGTAGCTGCTGGTGTATGCGACAGAGCCCTGATCCAGGTAGCTTATGCTATAGGAGTGGCTCAGCCTGTAGGACTTTTCCTGAATACTTTTGGGACAGCCGTAATAAAAGACAATAAGGGGAAGCTTATGAAGGACCGTGAGATTGCCGAAAAGATTGAAAAGCTTTTCGACATGCGGCCTTACGCCATAGTAAGAAGATTCGGACTTAATAATCCGATCTTCCTGCAAACGGCATCATACGGACATTTCGGCCGGGCTAATTCAGTCAGCAATGTGGAAGTATTCTATGAGGTACCCGGAAGCACTCCCAGGGCCGTAAACAACAATGGCAAGAAAGCCTGGCAGAAAAAAGTTGAATTATTTGCCTGGGAAAAACTCGATTATGTTGATAAGATCCGGAAAGAGTTCAGAATGAAGCCCTGACGATACGGGCAATATTATCTGACCTGCCGAGAGTATAATAATGAATACCCGGCACTCCTTTACTGATAAGCTCTTTTGACTGCATAACAGCCCATTCAATACCAACCTCCCTTGCGTCTTTGTCGGTGCTGCATTTCCTTATTGCTTTCACAAGATCGTTCGGAACATCAATATGAAATGTCTG
>CAYNRI010000042.1:0-22054 GCA_964399575.1 uncultured Rikenellaceae bacterium | reverse complement strand
CTTATCTCAGCAATACTCTTTATATGACTGCTAATTCTAAGGTCAAGGCTTTTTCTGTAAGCATCCCAGTCTGTTATCGGATATTTTGCAACTCCGCTGTCGATTGCAGCTTTTGCAACAGCTGAAGCTATGTGTGATATTAGTCTGGGATCCAGAGGTTTAGGTATGATGTATTCTTTGCCGAACTTAAGGTAGTCGATATTATAGGCTTTAAGCACAGAAGCCGGAACAGGTTCCTTTGCAAGTGATGCAAGAGCTTTTGAGGCAGCCAGCTTCATTTCTTCATTAATAGTGGAAGCTCTTACATCAAGAGCTCCTCTGAAGATGAACGGAAACCCGAGCACGTTGTTGATCTGGTTGGGATAATCTGATCGGCCTGTGGCAAAAATAAGATCATCCCTTGTAGCGGTTGCATCCTCGTATGATATTTCGGGATTAGGATTTGCCATAGCAAAAACAATTGGATGTTCTGCCATTGAAGCAAGCATCTCCTGCGACAGCATGTTCGCGGTTGAGAGTCCGAGGAAAAGATCAGCACCCCTGACAGCCTGGGCCAGAGTGTCAATGTCTCTCTCCGTAACAAACTGCTGCTTGAATTTATTAAGGTCGGTGCGTTTACGGTTTATTACTCCTTTCGAATCGACCATCACTATATTCTCTTTCTTCACACCAAGTCCAAGATAGAGCTTTGAGCACGAGATAGCTGCTGCACCTGCTCCGCATACAACCAATTTTATTTCATCTATTTTTTTCCCGCTTATCTCAAGGGAATTAATAAGACCGGCCCCGGAAATGATTGCAGTACCATGCTGATCGTCGTGGAAAACCGGAATATCAAGCATTTCCTTTAATCTTGTCTCCACCTCGAAACATTCGGGAGCTTTAATATCTTCAAGATTAATGCCACCGAACGTGGGAGCGATCTTTGCACATACCTCAATGAGCTTCCCGGGATCTTTTTCATCTATTTCGATATCGAAAACATCAACATCAGCGAAGACTTTGAATAACAAACCTTTCCCTTCCATAACAGGTTTTCCTGCCATAGCGCCTATGTCACCAAGACCAAGAACGGCTGTCCCGTTTGAAATAACAGCCACAAGGTTTCCCTTTGCTGTATAATTATAAACATCTTCAGGCTGTTTCTGGATCTCCAGGCATGGATAGGCTACTCCAGGTGTATATGCAAGACTCAGATCAAATTGAGTACAGTAAGGTTTGGTCGGAATCACCTCAATTTTACCATGACGGCCTCTGCTGTGATAGAGAAGCGCATCTTCTTTAGTTACTTTTGGCATTGTCAGTTTTTGAATTAGTTGTTTATGTCAGGAATAAGTCAGATCGGAACAGAACAGTCTATAGCTGTATAATGATATTATCATTCCAAATTACAAAAAAAAATCAGGAAAATACATGAGATAAATCAGAAACAAACAATCCGCTTTCCGGCAAATCCATCTTATAACTAAATGGTTGCCGGAAAGGGTGTCTCATTTCCTTTTTAAGAATTAATGCAATTTCAAGGCCGTTACCAGTTAAGGTCTTGAAGCACTATCAGGTTCCTTTGTCATATTATAGTGAGGGTTGTTTTCAGGAGATCCTCATCGCGTGAGGAATTCCCAACCATTATTTCAATCTCACCTGGTTCAATGACAAATTTATTATCAATATTATGGAAAGCCAGTTGTTCTTTTCCCAGCTCCAGTGTCACTGTCTTTGTTTCTTTCGGTTTCAGGGATATTTTCATGAAGCCTTTAAGTTCCTTAACGGGTCTTGTGACTGAGCTTACCTTATCACGGATATATAGCTGTACAACTTCATCTCCTGCTCTGCTGCCTTTGTTTGTCACGTCGACCCTTACCTTTGTTGTTCCGCTGGCTTTTATCCTTGATTTCTCAAGACGTAATTTCCCGAATGTGAACTGGGTATAGCTCAGTCCGAAACCAAAATGATACAGTGGAAGGTTATCAAGTGACAGGTACTCGTTAGCCTGGGCGCTTGGTTTGAAATTGTAGAACATAGGTATCTGACCAGCGGATTTCGGGAATGTAATTGTCAGTTTGCCTGAAGGATTGACATCGCCGAAAATTATGTCGGCTGCAGCTGTCCCGGTCTCCTGACCCATATACCACCCTTCTATTATTGCCGGGGCTGTTTTCGCAATATAGTTTACTGAGAGAGGCCTTCCGTTCACCAGGTAAACAACAACCGGTTTGCCGAGTTCCATAATTGCTTTTACAAGATCATCCTGCTGTCCGAAAAGATCGAGTGTAGTGTCGTCACCTATATGTGTTTTTGCCCAGGCTTCCCGGCACAGGTGCTCGTTCTCACCGATTGCCAGAACTATCACTTCAGCTTTTGCGGCTACACCGACAGCCTCCCTTATCAGTTTCATGTTTTCTTCTTTAGTCGGGAATTTGATCTCATCAAGCTTCCAGTTGAAGAACGGGATGGTTGGATTTGAAGTTATCTTGCATCCCTCGGCGTGGAGAATCTCAGTTTTCGGCCCAGCTTTCTGCCTTATCCCTTCAAGCAGTGTCACTTTCCTGTAAGGCTCACCGGAATATCCCCCAAAGGATACATAATCGGCACAGGGTCCTATAACAGCAATGCTCTTATATTTATTCTTTTTAAGTGGAAGCAGGCCATCATTCTTCAGAAGAACTATAGATTCATGGGCTGCCTTGAGAGCGAGCTTAACCGATTCAGGATCTTTTGTGACCTTAACGGCATGTTCAGCATCTATATAGGGATTCTCGAATAGTCCCATCATGAATTTCAGTTCAAGTACCTGCGCCACAGCTTTGTTGATATCTGTAATTTTGATTTTCCCTTTCTTCAGGAGTTCAGGAAGGAATCTGTAACAGTTAGCTTGCGGGAATTCATATTGAATACCTGTATTAAATGCTATCCTGGCAGCGTCTTTCAGGTCATTTGCAACGAAATGCTTTACAGCCAGCTGTTCAACAGCGTAGTAGTCGGCAACTACCATTCCCCTGAATTTCCATTCCTTGCGGAGTACATCCTGCAGAAGCCATTTATTGGCATGTGACGGGACTCCGTCAACCTCATTGTAAGAAGGCATAACACTTGCAGGTTTAGCTTTGCTTATGCACATTTTAAACGGAGGCATATGATAATCACGCAGGGTCCTTAGGGAATAGTTGGCTGGTGCCGTGTTCTGACCACCCTCCGGCTGTCCGTGTCCGACAAAGTGTTTCAGTGTTGCAGCAACGTGTCCGCGGGCAATCCTTCCGCTTGCTGAACCCTGAAGCCCTTTAACTGCAGCACAGCTTAAAGTTCCGTTGAGGTATGGATCTTCGCCATATGTCTCTTCCACTCTTCCCCATCTGGGATCGCGGCATACATCTATGACCGGAGAAAGAACATGATGGGCACCTCTGGTCCTGATCTCCCTTGCAATGACACTGTACACCTTCTCAAATAATTCCGGGTCCCAGGAACAGGCAAGCCCGATAGCCTGTGGAAATACAGTTGATTCCGGCCTCATCATACCGTGCTGTCCTTCATCGACAAAGAGAACAGGTATTCCAAGCCTTGTCTTTTCTGTAAAGTATTTCTGTATCCGGTTGCGTATTTCTACGGTCTCTTTTACTCCCCTGAATGTAGGATGAATTGAATTGGCACCTTTTCCAAAGGCCTCTTTTACTTTTGCTTCATCTTTCATGAAATCAGCATCAAACTCATCGATACCTCCTCTCCACAGACCCATCAGCTGAGAGACTTTTTCTTCAAGGGTCATTCTGGCAAGTAGATCCTTTACCCTTTTTGATACTGCAAGCGCAGGATTCTTGTAAGGGGGAACTTTCGAAGATCTGGTTCCTTTTTTACCTTTTGATATCTTTTTAACCATGATATTAATTTATTATACTTTTTCACTATTATTTACGTCTTTCGGCAAGCTCATCCTGCATCTTGATCTCAGTTGTCTTGTTGATCTGGTAGAAGAAAAGCAATACTATTCCGATTATAAGGAAAACCGAGGGCCAGATACTTGTTATCATTCGAATACCGAACTGTGTATGCGCTGTCTGCTCAATATTGGCAACATAACCATACATATTCAGGAGTGAGCCTGCCAGAGCTCCTCCGATAGCCAGTCCAACTTTGAGCCCGATTATTATTCCTGCAAATGTCAGAGCTGTTGCCCTTCGGTTATTCTTCCACTCAGAAAAATCAGCAACATCAGCCATCATCGCCCATGGCAGTGACATTGCAGCAACTCCCCACATAAACTGGAAGAGGGTCTGGAGAATAAGAGTAAGACCGACATTCTCCGGTGAAATCATGATGAACAGGGTTGCAAATATTACAGCGAGAACCAGTCCCGAACGGAATACATCCCTCTTCCCGAATCTGTTTGCCAGAGGTCTTGACATAACCAATCCTAAAATGCATGCCAGCTGACTGATTATATTTATTATGCTGAAAGCATTACCGGCTATGTCGGCATTAGGACCGATCATCCCCAGTTTATCTATCAATCCGAACAGACCCCTGTTAAATACCTCAAGCATCGTGATCATGCTTGTTTCATCAAGATAGTATTTAAAGAAATACAGAAGGATGCTGTTCCTTATCCCGAGGAAAATGAACATCATTGTAAACACAAGGAACATGATCAGCCATGGCTTGTTCTTAAGAAGGTCGCTTATATCCTGTTTAAGAGGCATTGGTTCTTTAATAGCAGGTTTGATCCTCTCTTTTGTTGTAAAGAAAGTGACAAGCAAAAATATTACAGCAAGTACACTGAATATACCCATCGTTATCTGGTAACCTTTCGCACTGTTACCTTCACCGTAATGATTTACCATCGGAAGGGCAAATCCCTGGATGGCAAGAGTGGCTATTGTGACAAAAATGAACCTGATCGAGGAAATACTGTTTCTTTCAGCCATATCACCTGTTATTACTCCGCTGAGAGCTGCATAGGGGACGTTATTAGCTGAATATATTATCATCAGCAGTATGTAAGTTATATAGGCATAGATCAGTTTTCCGGATGGGCCAAAGTCAGGTGTTGTAAAGGCCAGGAAGCCTATTATACCGAATGGTACAGCTGTCCATAGTATCCACGGACGGAATTTACCCCAACGCGTATCGGTCCTGTCGGCAAGTACACCCATTACGGGATCAGCAACTGCACCAATAAGTCTTGCAACAAGGAAGAGCCAGCCGGCTGCAGCTGCCGAAATTCCAAATGAATCGGTGTAGAAACTCAGCTGCAACAGCATGATTGTCTGAAAAATAAAGTTAGCTGCGCCATCTCCGAGGCTAAAGCCGACTTTTTCCCTCATAGAAATTTTTTCTGCCATTTTTATTAGTTTAGGATTAATGATTTACGAAGATAAGAAATCAATAAATAAAATTTAGATGCTAATCAGCTTTTAAAAATATAATATTTTTCATCTTGTTCGTACAGAAATTTAATTTAAATCATGGAACATGCAGAAAAATTCAAATATATGATGAAACGATCAGGCGGCGAATAATTCACACCTTATAACAATGGGAATGACAATTCAAATTCTCTCAGGATTACTGATAACCCTGCAGGTGAATTAATTCATTCAGTATACTTATGACCGGGGAAAAAGTATCTGCCTGGCCCGGGAGTGAACCTGCCGCTGATGATGTTATGATGGAGAATTACCTGAACTGTAACATCAATATTCTTGCGTAGGATCCTGTTGAACCTGAGGCACACGCAACACCTGAAAAGAGTAGTCCGGCTTTATTCTGCACTTCAGTTTCCTGCTGTCACCGCTAATCCAACAGTCTGAGCCAGGATGATGACCTGGTTTGATCTCAGCCCTATAGCCGGAGCCAGTTTTTCTTTCGGGACAAGCCCTCTTACAACACTTACAAGGTTTGCTGAAGCACAATAAAGATAGACATTCTGAGAAATAAAGCCGGTGTTTGCGTAAGGCCAGAGAAGTTCGGAATCCTTTATCTCATCCCCTTCTTTTTTCTTTAGTTTCGCCATATCAGCAACATAAATGAGATTTAACGGAGCTTCTGCAACGAAATCCTGCGAACCTGTCAGTCCTCTTAAATCCTTATTGCTGATCTGAATAAGTTTATGAGCTGAGGGTTCGTAAAGATAAATGCCAGAAGACAGAGCAACATAAATATCTATTTCCTGGGTGTTCATGGCAGAAGGAGCTGTTCTCATTTTTTGTTCAGGACGGTTATAGCCACAGGCTGCCCAGAGCAGATCAGAGATCTGCTGCTGTGTGAGATTTTCTTTCGAGTAGATGCGTGAGCTTTTTCTTTCATTGAGAGCCTGCATCAGAGGTTTGCCGCCGCTTTTGTCAGGAGCAGGCAAGGTTATGTCCTGGGCCTGCAACGGCAGGATGAACATGCTTAATAATGACATGATAAGAAATGGATTCATTTTTTTCATCTTATTTGGTTTTATAGGTTTATCCGAGGTCTCAGATCTTTCTGAACATATGAGCAATCTTTACTGCTGCAGACACTCTCTTTGTGAGGTTCTCCCAGTCTCTCTTCTGAACCAGTTCTTTTGTGATGAGGTTCGACCCGATGCCTACACAGGTGACGCCCGCTTCGAACCAGTCTCCCAGGTTCCCGACAGTCGGTTCAACACCTCCGGTGGGCATTATGCTTGTCCAGGGACAAGGGCCCTTAACAGATTTGACAAATTCAGGTCCCCCGACAGATGATCCGGGGAAGATCTTAACTATTTCAGCTCCAAGTTCTTCTGCATAGCTTATTTCGGATAGCGATCCGCAGCCTGGCGACCAGAGTATCTTACGCCTGTTACAGACCTTTGCCATCTCGGGATTAAGAACAGGTGAAACAATAAAATTAGCACCCAGCTGAATATACAGGGAAGCCGTTCCGGCATCAACGATTGAGCCCGCTCCCATAATGAGACCGGGAATCTCTTTTTCAACCCATTTATTAAGTTCGCTGAATAATTCATGGGCATAATCGCCTCTGTTTGTAAACTCAAAAACATTTATTCCCCCTTCGGCACAAGCTTTAATTACATTCCTGCATACATCAGGATCCTTATGATAAAATACAGGAATGATTCCTGATTCCCGCATTTTAATAATTACTTCTATTCGTGAAAATCTGGCCATAATCTATTCTTATAATGACAAATGTATCTAAAATTATTTCAGGTCAAACTAAGCCTGTACACTTTTATCTTCCTTATTTTATCATTTATCTTATAATAATTATCTTCGTTCGTTAAACTTCAAAAATGGCTCTGAACTATATCTGGATCTCCTTCTTCCTTATCGGCTTTATAGTTGCTCTGGGGAAGCTTATATTAACTGGTAATATGCAGATCTTCAATGATCTGGTAAATGCAGTTTTTATAAACGCCAAAACCGGTTTTGAGATATCGCTTGGCCTGGCTGGTGCGTTGACTCTCTGGATGGGATTGCTCAAAGTAGGAGAGAAGGGAGGGGTTGTTACTATCCTTGGAAAAGCTATTGGACCCCTGTTCCAGAAACTCTTTCCGGATCTTCCAAAGGGACATCCTGCATATGGTTCAATAGTTCTCAATCTGGCTGCAAATATGCTTGGGCTGGATAATGCCGCAACACCGGTCGGCCTTAAGGCAATGAAGGAGATGCAGGAGGTCAACCCAGACAAGGATACAGCTTCCAATGCACAGATAATGTTCCTCGTGCTGAACGCTGCAGGCCTTGTGATAATACCTGTAAGTGTTATTGTTTACAGGATACAGCTCGGAGCAGCAAACCCGGCCGATATTTTTATACCTATTCTTATCTCGACTTTCTGTGCCCTGCTGACTGGCATGATAAGTGTGGCGGTTGTTCAGAAGATCAACCTCCTTGATAAAGTGATAATGGCTTATCTTGGAGGACTGACAGCCATAGTGGCAGGCATGGTCTTTTATTTCAGCAAGCTGCCGAAAGACCAGATATCGGAGGTATCGACATTTACAGCTAATTTTATCCTTATCTCGATAATCATCCTGTTCATAGTTCTGGCTGTAATTAAGAAAGTCAATGTCTATGACGCTTTCATCGAAGGTGCAAAGGAAGGTTTTAGCATTGCAGTGAAGATCATTCCTTTTCTTATAGCCGTGCTGGTTGCGATCGGGATTTTCCGGGCATCGGGTGCTATGGATTTCATAATATCAGGCATTGCCGCATTCTTTGACTGGCTGGGCCTGGATACAAGGTTCACAGGTGCTCTGCCTGTTGCCTTCATGAAGCCGCTCAGCGGAAGCGGTGCCCGGGGTCTGATGATCGACGCAATGACAACTCACGGTCCCGATTCATTCATAGGAAGGCTGGCCTGTACTATGCAGGGCACTACGGATACAACATTCTATATTATAGCAGTATATTTTGGTTCCGTGGGAATAAAAAACACAAGGCATGCAGTGGGATGCAGCCTTTTGGCTGATCTTGTGGGGTTTACAACAGCAATACTGATAGCCTATCTGTTTTTTGGGTAATAAAATAAGACAAAACCTGACTAAAAAATCCGAAATGAAGAGAAAATTCTTTTGCCTTCTGACAGCAGTAATGATGATTTCATGCAACAGTAATAAAATAAAAATTGGAGATCAGGCTACGTTCGATTCCACAGATCTTACAAACAACTTTTATGATAATACTGAAACACTTCCTCTCCCCCCGGCTGAACTTATAATTGAAGGTGAAACAGCTAATCCGGGGAAGGTTGATTTCACATCACTCACTAAAAGGTCTGTGATTGTTAAGGAGGCTCTGCTCGGTGAACACGCCGGGAATAAATTCACAGGAGCCTTCAGATATGACGGGTATTCACTTTTTGATATACTCGAAAGAACGGTAATCAAAAAGGCTAATGCCGGAGAATTCAATCCAATAATAGATCTGTTTATTGAAGTTGCTAATGACACCGGGGATAAGGTTGTCTTCAGCTGGGGTGAAATTTTTTATCCCAACAATCTGCATAAAATAATAATAGCGACAGATGTTGCCAGGATTGTCCCTTCAAAAACAAACGATTTGTGGACTCTGCCGCTGTCTTCAAAGATTGTAGCCTCTGCTGATCTGATTACGGAAAGGAATATTTCAAATCCCTCTAAAATAACAATACGTTCTTACCCGATATCCTACAGGATAACAAGAGATATGTCCCCTATGTACTCAGATAAAATAAAACTAATGGAAGGAGAAAGAGTGCTTGGAGATTTGAAAGCTATCCCGGATTCAGTCAGGAACCTGACTTACAATACTGTTTTTTACGGAAGAGGGAGAGGAATACACAGCACGTCCCCTTTTACGGGACCAATGCTGAAAGATGTTCTGAAAGCTTATTATCCTGTAAACAGGGAGAACCTGCGAAGCGGTATCTTCAGTATTGCGGGAGCGGATGGTTACCGGTGTGCAGTTTCATTCTCAGAACTGTTTAACAGGAATGACCAGGAGGAATTCCTCCTTATAAGGACAGGGGCAGGGGAGGACGGTGGTATGTTCAGGATCTTTGCTTCCTGTGATTTCTTTTCCGACAGAGCTGTGAAATCTGTTAGTGAAATACAGTTGAACTACTAAACGAATCCCGTTTTCAATGAATAGCAGGGAAATTGCAGAACGCATTCTTCTGGCAGGGATCAAAGGAGTATTACCTGGAAAAATTATCGGTGATCTCATTTCAATAAAAGGCTCATTTCTCAGTGTCGGATATCTTGGTTTTGACCTTGATCAGATAAGGAATATTTACGTTCTGGGAGCCGGCACCTCAAGTGCTGCTATGGGTCACTATCTTGAAAACATTCTTAAAGACAGGATAAGCGGAGGTTATATTGTTACAAAATATGGCCATTTTATCCGGCTTAAAAATATTGAAGTATCAGAAGCCGCTTCCCCCATACCGGACAGAAACAGCTTTGTTGCTGCCGAGAAGCTGAGACAGGTGGCCGAAAATGCCGGAGAAAAGGACCTTGTGATATGCCTGTGGTCAGGCGGCGGATCATCACTGATGGCAGATTATCCGGTTGTTTCTTCACCTGAAGATGTTATCTACCTGTATGAACTTCTGGGAAAAAACATACCGGATATCAGAGAGGCAGATGTTATCAAAAAACATCTTTCAGGTATCAAGGGCGGATCTCTTGCAAGACATATCCGGCCGGCAAGAAGCGTTAGTATTCTTTTATCTGACCTTCCGGGAGACTCTCCTGATCTTATAGCATCAGGTCCAACATTGCCTGATGATTCAACTTATAATGATACTATACAGATCCTCCAGAAATACAACCTTGTTTCTGAAGCACCGATAAGACTTGTAAATTACCTGTTTGAAGGACGGGAGGGTAGTTGGCCGGAAACACCCAAAACGGGCGACCAGGTATTCGGAAACTGTTCACTGATAATGGCAGCTTCAAATAAAACAGCTCTCCAGGCAGCAAGAAGTGAGGCTGAAAGAACCGGACTGTCTTCATTCATAATTTCACCGCAACTTAATGATGATGTGTCGAATGCATGCTCATTTATTGTTGATACGATAAACAGGTATAAAAACAACATTGATATAAGGAGGCCTGTTTGTCTTTTGTTCGGAGGCAGAACAAGCATAAAAGAGACAGGTAATGGCATTGGAGGAAGAAACCAGCATCTGGCCCTTATGGGAGCTTTATCAATAAAAGATATTCCCGGTGTTACATTGCTGGCAGCTGACACAGATGGCGATGATGGTAACACTGGTATGACAGGTGCTGTTGCAGATTCTGGAACTGTTAACTCCGCTCACGCTGCCTGCATAACTCCGGAGGAGTATCTTTCAGGCTTTGATTCATTCAATTTCTTCAGGAAGGCCGGAGGACATATAAACACCGGTTGTACGATGACAGATGTGATGGACATTGTAATAGCAATAATTGATTAAGTTATTTATTAAAAAAATCTGGTAATTTTAGGCTTCTGAAAATGGAAGTCATTTCTGGTTTCTCAATGATGAAAAGGATTACTTTACTTATAATATTTACAGCTGTTCTGATAACACTTACAGCCCAGCAGGGTTCACCTCTCCTTACTCATTATACCGAGAGCAGGGACATTGAGAACCAGAACTGGGCCATCTGCCAGGATGAAAATGGAGTCATGTTCTTTGCAAACAGAAAGGGAGTTCTGACATTTGACGGAGAGGAGTGGTCACTTGTCAGGTTATCAACTATTCCTTATTCGATGAAAAGAAATCCCGGCGACGGGAAAATATATATAGGGGGATATAATAATTTTGGTTACCTCGAAAAGGAAGCGGCCGGATCATATAATTATATTTCACTTTCCGGGGAGCTGATAGGGATTGGCATAATTACAAGGATAGTTTTTAGTGATTCAATTGCCTGGTTCTACGGAGAAAAGGCAGTTATAAGGTTCAACCTAAGGGAAGAGGAATTTGAAATGATTCTCTATTCAAAACCCGGCTACCCGTTCAATGGATTTGTTGTGACCCCGAAGAATACATTTGTTAATGTTTCCCAGATAGGACTGCACAGGATTGACAGCGATACATTATTTCCCATTGTAACAGGGTATATAACTGAAAATGAGGACATCCTCTTCTCTTTGCAATATGACAGAAATAATGTACTGCTGGGGCTTGGGAACGGAAAACTTTCACTGTTCGATGGCATAAAACATTACGATTACAAAATAAACGATGAAAATTATCTGAAGGAAAATATCCTGTCCGAAGGAATAGCTCTGGGTGATACTGCCTATGCATTCTCAACTCTGGAAGGAGGAGCTATAGTTGTAAGTAAACTTAGCGGCAACGTGATCTTCACAATAAATAATCAAAACGAACTCCCTGACGACGAGGTCTTTGCTATAGGATCTGACCAGACAGGAGGACTTTGGCTATCCCATCAATACGGCCTTACAAGGGCTGATCTGAACCTCCCCGCTTCAAACTATACGATATTTCCCGGCCTGCAGGGGAACCTCTCTAATGCACTTACTTTTAATGATGAACTCTATGTTGCTACAAGCGAGGGGGTTTATTATCTCAGTGAAGTAAAAAATTATACTGAAGTGGAAGTTCTTATTAAAAAGGAGCAACCAATTCAGAAGATAAGTACAAAGGTTATCTCTGAAACCGGAAAAGATACCCAACATCAAAGAAGAAGCATTTTTTCCAGAATTCTGGGCCGGCAATCAGATGATGATGATGACGATACTGAACAGGCTCCCGTAATTGATGAAGTAAAGCCTGAGGAACAATATGCATGGAAGACAATCAGTAAGCTCAAATCGATTGATTATATCTATAAAAAGGTTGACGGGCTGAATGAAAAATGCCGGCAGCTTGTTTCAACACCCTACGGAATACTGGCTGCAACAAACAAGGGATTATACAGCATCAGGGACCATAAAGCATTTCTGATAACTCCGAACAGGTATATTAACTTCATATCGTGGCTGCCAGTGGGGAGCAGATACTGGATTGGTTATGATAATGGCTATTTCGCAGTAAGTTATCTGAACAGGAAATGGAGAACTGAAATACCAGACCAGGAATTTTATACTCCGGTTTATTCAATCTTTCAGAAAGATAGCAGAACTCTGTGGCTTGGAATAGACAATGCAGCATATAAGGCTAACCTGCAGGGTTACAATGATAAAGTCACTTATATACCCTATGCACTGCCAAATGATTTTCCGGAGCGCTATATGCTGGATCTGATAAATGACACTGTATTCATTTTTACTGAGGCAGGTATAAATTATTACAATGGTTCCTCAGACAGGTTTGAGACCTTCTCCGAAGTATCTCCGGAAGATCTGGAGATAATATCCCCATTGTCAAATCACAGGTTCTTCAAGCTGGGACGGGAGTGGAGATCACTCGATTCAAAACAGACTGTTGATGAGAAGGAATTATCATTGCTCAAGGTATTTGATGATATTGTTTCAATAACTGTTGAACCGGAAAACCTGTGGATCATCGACGGCAAAAACAGACTCTATGGCATAGACAGGAAACGTTATTCGGGCATCCATCCTTCAGTCAATGTTTTCATTAAGAGCATCTCAAGCGGAAAAGGAATGAAGTTCGCCCTTGATGAAGTAAATTTTGAAAGAGGGGATAATACGTTAAATTTTAATATTATCGCACCGGGTTACCTTAAGCAGAATACCACCCAGTATCAGTACATAATAAATAAGGTAATGGATGACTGGTCTGCATGGTCTGAAAGGACTACTTATGACAGAACAGTTTCAAAACCCGGTGAATATGTTCTCCAGGTAAGGGCAAAGGATCTCTGGGGAAATATCAGTGAACCACATTCAGTGAAATTCACTATTAAGGCGCCTCTGACAAAAACCCCGGGTTTCTATGTACTGTCGGGTCTGTTGCTTCTGTCTCTTGTCGTACTTATTATAAGGTTCAGGGAGAAACAACTTGTAATAAAGAACAGACTGCTTGAAGATAAAGTAAGGGAGAGAACATTTGAGATCGAATCGCAGAAACACGAAATAACATCGAGCATTGAGTATGCAGGCAGAATTCAGATGGCCATGCTGCCGGAAGAAGATCATTTCAGGGAAACATTTACCGATTATTTCATTATTTTCAAACCACGGGATATTGTAAGCGGAGACTTTTACTGGATAGGCGAGGACAGCAAATCGATCTTCTTTACAGTAGCCGATTGTACCGGACATGGGGTTCCCGGAGCATTCATGAGCACTATGGGAATATCGACACTTAATGAGATCATTGCCAATAATCGCAACCTGTCAGCAAATAAGGTCCTTAATCTCCTCCGAAAGAAAACTATGACTGCCCTTCACCAGAGAGGCAAAATCGGAGAGGCTGCCGATGGAATGGATATTGCATTCTGTGTCCTTGATAAGAACAGAACAAAATTACAGTATTCCGGAGCATTTAATCCTCTTTTTATTTTCCAGGGCGGGGAACTTAAGGAATATAAGGCCGACAGAATGCCCATAGGTATTCACTATGGCAGGGAGATCCCCTTCACAAATTATGTTATTAATGTTGCCAGGGGAGATACTTTATATATTTTCTCAGATGGATATACTTCTCAATTCGGCGGACCGGAAGGAAGCAAATTCAAAAAACACAACCTCCGAAAACTGCTTTCCGAAATCTATTACAGACCAATGATAGAACAGCAGAATATTCTCCTGAAAGAATTTGAAAGATGGAAGGGAACAGCCGATCAGATCGATGATGTGACTATACTGGGAATACGCATATGATCCGATGGTCCCGGAGTCTCAGAGTCACCCCTTCAACCTTTGAGCCTTTGAGCCTTTGAGCCTTTGAGCCTTTGAGCCTTTCAACATAATCACTATCTTTATGCCCTAAATTAAACCTTCATGAAAATAAAATTCCATGGTGCTGCCCGGGAAGTAACCGGGAGTAAATATTTGATTATTACTGATATGGGTAAGAGATTACTGCTCGACTGCGGTATGTTTCAGGGTAAAGGACTGGAGACCGACAGTATGAACAGGGAACTGGGATTTGAGCCCGGGTCGATAGATCATATCATTCTTACTCATGCGCATATTGATCATTCAGGACTTATCCCTTACATGTATAAGGGAGGTTTCAGAGGTTCAGTTGTATGCACAAATGCTACCCGTGATCTTTGTGCTATAATGCTTGCTGATTCCGGCTTCATACAGGAGCATGATACCTATACTTTTAATAAAAAGAGGGCCCGAAAAGGTCTTCCTCCTGTAGCTCCACTGTATACACAGAAAGACGCGGCAGCCTGTATGAACCTTTTCATAGGTGTGCCAAGGGATATGAACTTCAGGATTGACGAAAATATAAAGGTCAGATTTACAAGTACCGGACATATGCTTGGTAGTGCTACAGCTAATATTCAGATAATTGAAAAAGGACAGATCAAACGCATTGCCTTTACCGGAGATATCGGACGACCGGTGAACCGTATTCTTGTGGCACCGGCTCCTTTTCCGCAAGCGGATATCCTGATTACTGAATCGACCTACGGAGACAGGCTTCATGATAATACTGAAGAAGCTGATGATGAATTATACAGGGTTTTACATGATACATGCGTTAAAAAGGAAGGAAAGCTGATAATTCCGGCATTCAGTGTCGGCCGTACCCAGGAAATAGTATTTATTCTGAATGAATTCTTTAATAAGGGCAGACTGCCGAGGGTTGAAATCTATGTGGATAGTCCTCTTGCAGTAAATGCCACATCGGTTTTCCGTGTTCATACAGAGTGCTTTAATGAGGATTTCCAGAAATTGCTCCAATCTGATTCTGATCCTTTTGGTTTTGAAGGGCTATCATATATAACGAAAACTGAAGATTCCAAAAAGCTCAATGATCATAAAAGACCATGTGTGATAATTTCGGCATCGGGTATGATGGAAGCCGGACGGGTTAAGCATCATCTTGCCAATAACATCTCAAATCCGAAAAACACAGTGCTGGCTGTTGGCTATTGCTCCCCTTCAACACTTGGAGCACGTATTCTGGGAGGAGCAAAGGAAGTTTCAATCCATGGAACAGTTTACCAGGTAAAGGCCGATATAAGAAAAATAGAATCCTTCTCAGGTCATGGTGATTATAAGGAAATGATAGAGTTCCTTGAGTGCCAGGAAAAAACTGCTCTCGAGAAGACTTTTATTGTTCACGGAGAATTCGAAACACAGAAGAAATACGCCTTGGAGCTTGAATCAAGGGGGTTCAGAAATATTGAAATCCCGGCAAAGGGACAGGAATTTGATGTATTGTAATGAGATCTTTTATTCACAGGCCGGGTTCAGAAATAAATCAGGGGCTAAGTGTAAGCAATGATAATTATTCAATGTGATAGGTCCTTAGCTCTTTTCTTAATGCTTTATAGTCCGGGACCAAACCCTCAAGCAACCTGTAAAATTCAATGCCATGGTTATTGTGTTTTAGGTGACATAGTTCGTGGATGATCACATAATCAATCAGTTCCGGACGAAGCTTTATCAGTTCCGCATTTATTGTTATCCGGCCTCTGGAACTGCAACTGCCCCATCTGCTCTTCATTTTCCTGATATTTATTGCTGACGGGACAAAGTCGTAATTGTTGTATTCCGTCAATTTTGCTGCTACCCTTGAAGGGATGATCTCTCTGGCTTTATTCATATACCACCGGTTAAGTTTCCAGCGGATAATATTTGTATCACTCTCTTTACTAAAGCCTGTATCAAGTGTCTTGTCATGGAGTATAATAAAATCCTGGGCAGAAAATGTGCTGTTTAGCTCATATTCCATTCCCATAAATAAAAGTTTATCACCGTTTGTATAATCCTTAACCCCGTTAAGCCTTTTAATACTCCTGTATTTTTCAAGATTCTTCTTGATCCATCCTTCTTTTTCGCTTACAATCCGGTCAATCGTTTTAAGCGATGTCCGGTAAGGAACCCGTACAGTTATTCCTTTAACAGGATGCAGGACTATACTTACCGACCTTCGGTCTGAGTATATAATTTTATAATTTAAGCGCTCCATTCAGAGTGAACTTTAGTTTAAAATATCAGGCAAATTGTTAAAAATCTATAAATTTTAAATTAATACTAATTATTAAAGGAATAAAATGAATATTTTTGCAGTCAGTATTTAAAATGTCAATTCATAGTTATAATTAAAGTTTTGATCAAAGCCCATTATGATTGGTATTTTTTCAGATACAATAATTACAGATATTCATTGCTTAGGTTAGTCAGGTTAGGTAAATCATATGGGTGAAACGGGTGGTCGTTCTGTAAACCATCCGTTTTATTTTTCTGATAATTCACTTTTAAGACTTATTACAGTTATTTCAGGAGGCATCCATATCCGGAAGGGCATAGCCAGCACTCCGGCACCTCGGTTGACATATTGGTACTGGTCTCCTTCAATATATATTCCGTTCCAGTTGGGATAGATGTATTTTGCTGTACTCCACCTTAAGAAAGGTGTTATGATGCCCATCTGCATTCCATGGGTGTGACCCGAAAATGTGAGTTGGATATCAGTGTTACCCGCAATTTCCTTTTCCCACTGGTCAGGATCATGGCAGACAGCTATCATCAGATCCGGAGAGTCAAGCCCGGCTACTGCATCTTTGATACTTCCATATGTTATATCAGGGAATCGTCCGCCCGTACTTACCCCGATAACTGAAATCTTTTTTGTCCCTATTTTTATTTCTGAATGATTATTATCCAGAAGGACATAGCCGGACGATCTTATCAGTTCATTTATCCTTGTCAGATTTTCATTAATTCCTTCCTCAGTCTGTTCTGGTATGTATGATCCGATATCATGGTTGCCAAGTACTGCAAAGTTTCCGTATCTGCTCCTTGCCCTGGCGAGAATTGTATCATATCCGGCAAGTTCCCGCCAGCCATAACTTACAAAGTCTCCGGAATTGATTATTATATCAGGTTTTAAATTATTGACAAGTTCCACAAGTTCACCTACTTTTTCGGGCCTGGAATGAAAGCCCCCGAGATGCAGATCAGATATCTGGACAATTCTCAATCCGTCGAACTCTTCAGGAAGGTCTTTTATACTGATTGTCAACTCTTCGGTTTTATAGTTGAATCTAGCTATAAAGCTGAAGACCAGTATTGTAAAGTAAAGAGAAGCGCTTATCAGTCCAGTATTTGTCAGGGATCTGATATGACTTTTTTCTTTTATCCTGAATAACCTGCCGGAATAATGAGTTATAATCAGCAATCCTCTGGTCATTACTACGCCACATATCAGTCCTGTCATTTTCATCTGGTTATGGACATTCTGTGGTGTGTCAAATGGCCCCTTCCAGGAAATTACACTGAGGTACGTAATCCAAAGCCAGATACTTAAAGCAAGATGAATAATTGCAGAAATAATGAATCCGGTTCTGAAAGTCCGGGAAAAGTGTTCTTTTAAAACCAGAAATGAAAGTATGTCAGCCGCCAGCAGGATTATAAATAATAACATTCGAGGATGTTTAGTTCCAAAAATAGTTATTTAATATTAAGTGATTATATTAGATTTGAACATAAAAACGATATGGCAATCAAAGTTGAGTTTTACGATAACTCCTATATGCCGGAGAAGGGACTCACTTACTCAGTGATAGCTGCAATCTTCAAGGGGCAGTGGATCTTCGTTCGTCACCGTAACAGGGTGACGTGGGAGATTGCCGGAGGGCATATTGAAAATGGCGAGACTCCGGAAGAGGCTGCAGCGCGGGAACTTATTGAAGAGACTGGTGCCTGCACATTCAGACTGCATTCAATTGCAACATATTCGGTAGAATCAGATTGTAAAACCGGATACGGCAGGCTGTTTCTTGCTGAGCTTACATCTCTGAAGGCTATTGAAGATACCTATGAGATAGGAGAGATATTGATAAGTGAAAAAATGCCGGATAAGCTTACTTATCCTGATATTCAGCCTATTCTTTTTGAAAAGGTACTTGCCTATGCCAGGGAGAAGGGGATCATCTAAATATATTCAAATGTGATTTTTTTCAGCCATTTATCTTCAAGAAGGCGTGCAATACGTTTTATTACTGTGCGTCTTATCTCAAGTTCGACCGGCAGGGTTGGATCCTGATGAGCAATGTTTATCCGGGTCCCGATTATGAAATGGATCTCATCACTCTCCATCAGTAATCTGACTATCTTATCTGCAGGCCCTTTCCCAAGCCGTACACTATTATTGAATGTTTTCAGTATCTCATTGACTTTCTGTAGCGTAAGAATTCCTTCAGTTACGAGGTCAATGCCCTCAAGAAAACTTTCCGGTGGCAGTTCAGGATCTTCAAAGATAAGTTCATCTACTATTGTCCTGTTAAGCTCCCTGGCTATTATGTCTGCTGTAGTCCCGCCGCAGAGGATCACTTTACCCGGATAGGCACTCACTTTGTCAGACAGCACCATATCTTTTTCCTTCTCATAAGGGGGGCCAGTGCACAGGAGCAGTTTCCTTGGCTCCCTGAAATAAATTACTGCGCAACTGATGTCATCCTTTGCTTTGTACTCATCGTGCTTATGGGCCATGCTTACTATCTTACCTGCAAGTATTGCAGCCGAAATGGAAGCTTCGCTGTTAACGAGATTAAAGGCATAGTTTGCGATATTATCCCTTTCCCAGCCAAAAGGCAGAGCCTCGCTTCCCATTCCGCTCTGGGATGCACCGTCAGAACACATTATTATCCTGTCTTCTTTTTCAGGTATGAATGAACATGATTTAAGTATCTTTCCGGCGTGCTTACCCTTTTCCAGCACAATCCGGTTCCAGGAGGGATCAAATATCCGGTTGCCCCGCAGTATTATTGTCGGGGGATTATCATATTCAAGGATGTTTGTCCTTCCGCTGCTTTCTATGTCGACTATAGTGAATGTGGAGTAGGCGATCTTTCTCTCGCTACAAACAGGGAGGGTATTCATTATAATATCAGCTATAAGATCGACCTCCTTATGTTCGCGAGTGAAGTTCAGAGCCATAGTTGCTGTAAGGGTAGCCAGAATGTTAGCTTTTACACCGTGTCCCATACCATCAGATAGCACTGCGATTATCCTGTCTTCCTCCTTAATGTATTTATTAAGAAAAACATCTCCACAGATCTTCTCTTCGTCGTGATTGCGCTGCTGGCTGTTTACTTCAATGTAAAAATCTTTCTGCATCAGTATGATTAAGCTTTCTTACCGGGGTTCTTTCTTTTCTTATATGATTCAATTATTGAGTTTAGCATTTGTTCCGTCTCGGAGGCACCCTCTCCAAGAAGGAATCCGATCTTCTGCACCATGGCAAGGTTTTTCTCGATCACCTCACTTACTCTGTTTGTTACTTCTTCTCCCTGAACTTCAGGCGAATACAAATCACGAATTACTGCACCGCATATTTTGTTCTTCTTAATCGGGAAGATTGATATATTGAGCATTCTCTCCTCAAAATGAACATCCTTGCTAACAACCGGTTCATCTTCTTTCAGAACATAGGAGAACATATTATAGATATTGAAGGGGACAAGGGTTTTGATATCGGCTCCGGAAAGTCCCGGGATTATTTCAGAGATTGCTTTTGCATCTTCTCCGATAATATTTATGAAACTATTGTTGGAGTGGAGGATCTTAAGATTACTGTCAACAATTACTACTGCACTTGGAAGCTTTTCAAGCATATTGTTCATCATGTCGGATGTGCTCTGGGCTATATCCTTCTCACGAAGGGCAATTTCTTCAGATTCTTTCAGTGCTTTTTTTGTCTCTGCAAGTTTTCTGTTTGTCTGCCTCAGTGTCTCGATATACTCCTGCTTGTTCCTGAGGTTAAAGGTATGGCACATTTCAGGGATTGCGAGACCTTTTGCAACTGTAGCTGCAAAGTCCCTGCAGGTTAGATATCCGCAGGCACCGCAGTTAAGCTCTTCCCTGGGGTTCTGTTTTCCGATAATCTTAAGGACTTCATTAATAGCTTCTTCAGGCGGTTCGGGTATGCGCTGATCGTCAGGAGTGAAAGATCTTGAGAAATCAAGTTTCAGCCATTTGTCCATATTCTTCTGCCACAATGTTTTATCAAGTGCCCCGATCCTTTTTTCAGTATAACGGCTCACAAGTGACCTTCTTCTGAATTTTTCCTTGTGATGTTCCATTCCCGGACCAAGCAGGCAGCCATGGCAGAAAAAGAGGTTGAAATGATGAAGAATTGTGTCGATTGATTTATCGAAATCATAAATAGCTTCAAGAACATCCTCTTTTCCGGAGGCAGTTATTACCCTGCTTGAAACCATATCCCGTTTTATTCCTCCGGCCTGAATTATTCCTGCAGGAACGGGGTAAAGTGCACCCCAGTGACCATAAGGAGGATCGAATTCAGACATCTTGACAAGTCTTTCCTGGATCCTGAATTCATCGAAAAGCTGCCTCAGTTCAATAAAGGTGAGGACACTGTCAACAAGTTTGCCGTTCCTGTACATCAGGGCTTCATCCTTTGCATCAATGCAGGGACCTATCTGGACAGTAGCTACTTCTTCACCATATAATTCCTTTACTATCATTGCTGTTGCGATCATCGGTGAGACAAGAGGAGCAAGATTGGGCACCAGCTCGGGATGAAATTTCTCAATCAGTTTGACAATCGCCGGACAATTTGCAGTTATGTAGTATTTACCTTCAGCTTTACTGAAAAGCTCGGCATAATTTGCAGCAATAAGATCAACGCCAAAGGATACTTCATGAACATAGTCAAAACCGAGAGCTCTTATCATCGCTACGAATTTCCTGTAATCTGTTATATCGTCAAACTCCGATGCAATACTTGGTTCTATAAGGGCAGCTTTTTTCCTTTTTGATCCAAGAAGTTCTTTCACCTCTTCCTTTGAATCCCGGAATTCGATGGCGCCGGGTGTGCATGATACATAGCATAATCCACAGCCAATGCATCGTGACGGGATTATAAAAGGATGATCTTTCTGCGGTCTTACTTCTATTGCATTTACCGGACATACCCTTACACAGGAATAGGAGTTCCTGCATTTTGTATCATCAATCCGGAGAATTGGTTTATTATTCATCTCAGTTTTTTCTTCTTTTACTTAAGTTCCGACAACTCCTTTTCAAGCATTTCCTCAAGCCCTGACAGCGTGACTCCCTCCTTCAGTTTATCTCCTATCCTCATGTTGGGACCATTGCTGCATTTACCCATGCAACGTGCTCCTTTGAATATAACCTTGTCTTCAAGGTGATTCTTCTTCAGGTACTCTTTAATAAACGCCACTACATCTTTGTTCCCCCTTGAAAAACATGAACTGCCGAGACAAATATGAATGACCCTTTCCTTACCCATCTTTACTGTTTATTAATAAACACAAGAAACAAAAGTACTAATTAATTTGCGCCGGCTAATATTTCATAAAAATATACTATTCAGTTTTTTAATTGTTAAACATTGTTAAAATTGCTCATTATAACACTTTACTGCATAATGAAAAAATCCATAAGAAAGTATGTTGCTGATTATTAATTATATATAATGTCAGGCAAAAATTTCGAAAAAATCTGTC
>CAYNRI010000041.1:0-22257 GCA_964399575.1 uncultured Rikenellaceae bacterium | reverse complement strand
CATTGAAATAATAACCTCATCTTAATTTTGGGTGTCTTTCGCACAAAAGAGGAAAGCACCCTCTTTTATTTAATCCCTGCCTGATATTGCATTTTTTAAAACAAGGATAAAGTCATTTATGTCCTCTTCACTGGTATCCCAGCTTGTCATGAGCCTGTATTCCTGGCGCTGTTCGTTCCATGCATAAAAGAAATAATGCTTCATTAGCTTCTCTGCTATGTTCCGTGGCATTATAACAAAGATCCCGTTTGACTGGACGTTCTGGGTAATATGTATCTGGTCGATATTACTTAACTTACCGGCTAATAATATGGCCATCTCGTTGGCATGTGACGCACATCTTTTCCATAAATCATCACGAAAATAAGCTATGTACTGAGCTGATATATACCTCATTTTTGATGCAAGATGCAAACCCTGTTTCCTGATATATTTAAAATCAGGTGATAATCCCTTCCTTAAAAAACATACAGCCTCTGCCGACATCATCCCATTTTTAGTGCCTCCAAATGAAAGGAGATCAACCCCTGCATCAGTTGTGAATGCCTTGAAAGGAAGATCAAGGGACACGGCTGAATTAGCCAGCCTTGCGCCATCCATATGCAGGAGAAGCCCTTTTGAATGGGCATAATCAGCCAGCCTGATGATCTCCTGAACCGAATAAACAGTCCCCATCTCGGTTGATTGTGAGACAGAGATGACCTTTGGCTGGGCATGATGCTCAAAATCAAATCCGTGCATGAATTTCTCAATCATATCAGGATTTATCTTCCCATCAGGACTTTCTACTGTAAGTACTTTACACCCCGTGAACTTCTCAGGAGCCCCGCACTCATCCTGTTGAAGGTGTGCTGTATCAGCTGCAATTATTGAGTTCCAGGAACGGGTAACACCACTTATTCCAAGTACATTTGCCGCCGTCCCGGTAAATACAAAATAAGTCTCGGCATCGGGACCAAGTTTTTCCCTGAAGAGCTTTTTTGCCTCTTCAGTATACACATCAGAACCATATCCTGTGACATGACCCGAATTAACCGATGCAAGTTCCCTGAGAATCTCAGGGTGCACTCCTGCATTATTATCACTTGCAAATCCTCTCCTGCTTATCATATTGCTATTCATTGTTTCTTCTTTTTTCTGGCAAAAAACAGCATCAGAAGTCCGAATATAAGCATTATAATACCCATTATAATATTTACATTGATCCCGAGAGATCTCTGATACATATTGTTGTCTGAAGCTGTAAAGAGCCCAAATACAGTTATCAATACTCCAAAAATTGAGAACATAAGACCGATTGGAATTCTAATATCTACCATTTTACTTTCCTCCTACCAGAATATAATACTTAAAACAAGACAGATTACACCGACGATAACAGCAAGACCTGCCGGTCTCCTGTGCCAGGGCATATCTTTATCGACCTCATGAGGTGTCAGAGAATATACCAGCCCTGTAAGTTCTGCAACTGTTTTTTTCTGCCGGGTAACAAGAGATAAACCTATAGCGAGTGTACTGCTTACTGTAAATGCTATTATTGCAGTCCAGAAGTTCTGGGCCATCTCTACAGGGTAAGTATATAAATGTCCAAGCCAGCCTCCTTTGAATAATGTAGTTGCACCTTCAGGCGCTGTTAACCCATGATGCAGAAGCGCTACAAGGAAGCCCAGCAAAAGGCCTGTAAATGCTGCGTGCCCGGTTGTGCGTTTCCAGAACATGCCAAGAAAGATAACTGCGAAAAGCGGAGCATTTATCATACTGAAAATTGTCTGGAGAAAATCCATTATATTCCCGAATTTACTGGCAATGTAAGCTGAAGCGATACTCAGTAATACACCGGCGACTGTCGCAACCCTTCCGACATTAAGATAGTGCTTATCATCAGCCTCCGGGTTGTCTGTCCTCTTCCGTATATAGCTCTGATAAATATCATAGGTCCATACGGTATTAAAAGCAGACACGTTTCCTGCCATTCCCGACATGAATGAAGCCAGCAGAGCTGTAATTCCAAGCCCGAGGACTCCTGAAGGGAGGTACTGTTTTAAAAGCATGATTATTGTATAGTCATATATGGGTTTACCTGATGAATCCAGTGGCAGTACAAAGTTCTTTGAAGGATCCTGAAAAAGTACGAGTGCTATTATCCCCGGAACAATTATAAGAAAGGGAATAAACATCTTGGGAAAAGCTCCTATCAGAGGAACCTTTCTTGCAGCAATCTTAGATTCTGCTGCAAAAGCCCTCTGTACTATCAGGAAATTAGTGCACCAATATCCGAATGATAAAACAAATCCAAGTCCGAAGAGGATACCAAACCATTCAACACCCATGGGATTCTGAGTAATATCTGAAGTGTATTTCCATGTTGTCGTCCAGGTATCCGGAGCATAACCACCGGCCTCAGCTATCGGGGCCAGTCCCTCTTTCAATCCCCCCCAGCCTCCGACGTCAGCAAGGCTGAGGAAAACAAGAGGCAGGAGCCCTATTACAATTATGAAAAACTGGAGAACCTCATTATAGATTGCTGATGAAAGGCCACCCAGATATGTATACGCCAGAACTATAAGTGCCGATATCCAAAGACTGACATTATAGTCCCATCCCAACACTTTCTCCATCAGAATAGCCAAAGCATACATTGATATTCCTGAAGCAAGGATAGTCATGACAGCAAATAATATTGCATTCAAAGCCCTTGTTTTCTCATCAAACCTCAGTTTAAGAAACTCAGGCACAGATCTTGCTTTGGATCCATAATAAAAAGGCATCATAAACAAAGCCAGGAAAATCATTGCCGGTATTGCTCCAATCCAATAAAAATGGGTTTGCAGCATCCCGTATTTCATTCCTGATCCACACATACCCATCACTTCAAGAGCACCAAGATTTGTTGAAATAAATGCCAGTCCTGCCACCCATGCCGGAATAGACCTTCCGGCCTCGAGAAATGCATTTGCATTTTTCATGTATTTCCTTAAAAACAAGCCAATACCAAGCACGAAAATGAAATAGATCATCATGATACAATAATCTATCCAGCTTAAATCAACTTTCATTATTATAAGGTTTTGTTGAGACTATATGAGCCTAATATTACGATTACGACCAGGTAATAATACGTTTAGATCATGGTAAAAATACATTTAATGTTCGAAAATAATCTGTAATGGATGGAATATTTTGATCAAAAAAAGAATAGTAAAATACCGGATATAACACAAGCTTCAAGCTTTCGATAAAAACGACAGTACATTGATCAATATTTTGAAATTCAACAAAAGCTTAATAAAAATGGGATCTCCGGTAATTTATTTAAGTGGTACTCTAATACTATATTTGCATTATGAGCAATATGAAGGAAAGATATTTTATTTACATCTCCTTTAAAGGTACTGCATATCATGGATGGCAGATCCAGCCTGGATCAGCAACTGTCCAGAAAGTCCTTGATGATGCTCTCAGTACTATCCTCAAAGAAAAAATCAGCACAACAGGAGCCGGAAGGACCGATGCAGGCGTTCATGCAAAGGTCTTTTGTGCCCATTTTAACTGTTCATACATTGATCTGGGTATGAACAAAGAAGTTGTAAAGAGACTCAACGGTTTGCTCCCTAAGGATATCTCTGTAGCAAGTCTGGTAAAAGTAAGGCCTGATGCCCATGCAAGATACAGCGCTGTCTCAAGAACATATAAATATTATATATCAAGGTCAAAAGACCCCTTTCGGGATGATTTCTCATTGTATTTTAATGGAAGTCTGAATGTTGAAAAGATGAATCAGGCCTGCAGCATACTTGTGAAGCATAATGATTTCACAAGCTACAGCAGACTTCATACAAATGTAAAGAACAACCTGTGCAGAATTATCTATGCAGGGTGGGAGGAATCAAAGGATAGACTTGTTTTTACAATAAAAGCTGACAGATTCCTGAGAAATATGGTACGGGCTATTGTAGGCACCATGATTGAGACAGGCACAGGAAAAATTGATATTCATGAATTTGAGAAGATTATTCTGGGAAGAAACCGAAGTCTGGCCGGACAATCAGCCGCCGCAAAAGGGCTGTTCCTTAATGACATAGAATATCCGGATGAAATATTTATCAGGCCCTGATAATACTTATCAGAAAGAAGGTGAATTCCATATTTCCCATGATCTTTCGGCCTGGGAATGGAGCATTTTCAGCCCCTTAATTAATCTGCATCCCCTCTCCTTTCCCATTTTTAGGAACTCAGTCATCTCCGGATTATATACAAGATCAAAAAGTATATGCTTCTCATTCAGGAGATCGTATCTGATTTCAGGTTTAGACTCGATTTCGGGAAACATTCCCAGAGGAGTTGTATTGACAATAATATCAGCATTTTTAAGAACCCTATTATCAAGATCTGAGTAACTCAGAACCCCTGGTTTTGGTGTTCGTGACACAAGGGTTACATCAATCCCTAAGGTTCGCAGAGTATATGAAACGGCTTTTGAAGCTCCTCCTGTACCAAGTATTAAAGCGTTTCTTAAACTGTCATTTAGAAAGGGTAAAACTGAATCTTTTATCCCGTCAATATCGCTGTTAAATCCAAATATAGAGACTGATTTTCCCAGTCTCTTGATTTTTAATACATTAACAGCCCCGATTTCATCAATACATGGGGCTTTGACATCAACATATCTTATAATTTCCGTCTTGTAAGGTATTGTGACATTAAGACCGCATAAATCAGGATTATCTTTTAGCAGATCCGGAAAAGAGTCGATTGAATCAATCGGATAATTATCATAGGAACACCCTGTGATATTTTCCTTCATGAACTTCTCCGTGAAATAATGTTTTGACCGGGAATGAGTCAGAGGATAACCTATGAGACCATATTTTCTCATTCAATTCAAATAATCAAATAATAACATCTATTCAGATCACCAGTTTTTCATTTCTTTGGCAGGAACTGAAAAAATGTATCACCACGCAGACCAAGGCGGAGTGATTCAAGAGGAATTATTTCGTTGGGCGGGATATTTCCCAGGTTCACATCATGTCCGAAATGCTTAATAAACCATGCCTGCTGGGACTTCAACGGGGCCTCCCAGATTACATTCTCAAGCTTCACATTCTCGGAAATAGCATTTATGATCTTGTTGTTTATTGAGCCATCCTCGTTATATATACCTGTTGTACCGGATTCTCTTGCCTCGGCAATAACCTTTTTCGAACCGGCATCAAGTTCTGATCTCATCATTGCAACCCATTCATCAGGAGAATATACTATTTCTTTCTTCTTTGAACCAACTTCAGAAATAACAGAGCCACGCCTGGCCAATCTGTTTATAAAATCAAGCTTCCTGGGATGTTCAATATCATAAGAACCGTCTGATACTTCAACAAGATCTATCTCGTATTCGTCGAGGTATCCGACAAATTCGTCGAACATATGCCTGATAATGAAAGCTTCAAATAGTGTGCCTCCAAAATAGGGAACGACACCGGCTTCTTTGTAAATCCTTATCTTCTCTTTCAGACCGGGAGTTATCAACGAGGTCCCGAATCCCAGTTTTACATAATCAGTGTATTCACTTCCGACTGACATGAAGTCTTCAGCTTCACGTATGCTGAGACCTTTGTCCATAACCATTGTAATACCGGAATTACGAGGTTTGTCCTGTCGCTCAGGTATAAACGGGAGTATTTTTTTCATGATTCAATATTATTTCCTGAGAAAATCACTTTATAAGTCCGTGATTTTTAAGTAGTTTATTTATCTTCCTTGTCCCGGTTTCGCCGGAGAAAAAATCAGAATATTCCCTATAAAAATCCTTTCCGGAATCAAGAGCCAGGGACAGATGCCTGAAAGCTTTTTCAGGATTGGATGTCTGAAGATAACATGCAGCCAGCACATAATTTATGCCAGCGATATTTCCTGTGATCTGATAAGCGTGTTCAAGATAAGGGATAGCCTTTGCAGAAAGATTCTCTTTAATGATTATTCTTCCAAGGTCAGACCAGGCTTCATCGTAATAGGTGTCTATCTTAAGTGCTTCCCTGAAGCAGCTCATAGCAGATTTCAGTTCTCCCTTGATATAGTGTGCCTTGCCGAGCAGATACCAGTATTCAGGATTTTCATCATCGAGCCTTACTGCTTTGCGAAAGAAGATCAGGCTATCTCCTACATTTCCCGAATTAAGAGCTATAACGCCCAGACCAAACCAGGGATCAGCATATTCCGGAGACAGATCGATTGCATCCTGATAATATTTCCTTGACAATTCATAATCGTTGATCTTTTCGTAACACTCCCCTAAATAGGTCATTGCTTCGAAGCTGTCAGGTTCATTTTCAAGATATTCTAAATAAACCGGGATTGCATCGGAATAACGGTCCAGGTTACTGAGTATATTACCCTTGTTAAATAAAGCAAAAGTATTCTGTGAATTTATAGCTAAGGCAAAGTCATATGCTTCCAAAGCTTTATCTGCCTGTTCCAGCTTATTATAGATTATACCCAGATTATACCATGCGCTGTCGGAGAAGGGTTCTTCTTCCAGGTATTTTAAATAATAGATAATACTATAGTTGTAGTTTTCGACCTTCTCATAGGCATAGGCCAGGTCATAAAGATGAGCCTTAAAATCGGGCTCCATCTCAATGAGCTTAAGCATATAAGGGATCATTTGTTCATAGTAATTGAGGTTCTGCAGGACATTCACGATGGAGAACAGGATGTTCTCTGTTTCATCAGAATCAAGGGTAAGGGAAAAATCGAACATTTTTTTTGCGCCCTGGATATCTCCCAGCATACCGAGAGCGGTCCCTTTTACTATGTATATTTCATGATTGCCAGGTTCAATGTTTTCAAGCTTCCGAAGGATCTTCAGCGTTTCAACTGCCCTGCCTTTATCAAGCAGCACCCTGGCTTTTCTCAGTTGAATAGACATTGAATTCGGATGTTGCTGCGAAGCCATAGTGGCTGCTTCAAATGCTTTTACCGAATTATTATTATCAATGTAATAGTCAATAATAGATTCAAATTCAATAACATCGAAGAAATATTTCTCGTTATTTCTTCTCATCCTCTCATACTTCTGGACAGCCTGCCTGACCTCCTCCTCCCAATGATATCCAAACTTATCCTCTTCCATCTCATTCAAACTTGCACCACAAAAATAATACTAATTTCATGAAGCCGGTCAGCACAAGTATTCAATTATCAACAATTTAACATTTTTTTAAACTTCTAGTATTCAACTTAATACATCTTTATTATTATTTTTTCAATTCCTCACGCAACCTCCGGGTGTATATTCTCATCTTCATCTTAGAGTTAAACAGGATTTTACCCTATACCCTATATACCCTAGAATTAACCTAAATTCTACCTCAGAAGGACCGGGCTTTCGCCCGGTTTTTCATTTAAATACTATTTATTAATATCTTTGTAATTGTTTATGCCCGTTCACAATGAAAAAACAATCAGTTAAAATAATACAGGCCCTTGTTTATTCTGTGTTTTTCTCATTATGCATCATTTCATGCAAAAAGACGGAGAATCCGATTAAATTCCCACAGGGAACATTCCCCGACTCAACGATAGTGCTTGAGGATCTCAATTCACAATATGATGATCTTGAAATTACAAATATTGATCTCGTTATAGATGAGACTGATCCTGAGATCTATCAGTTGTTTGGTAATATCATATCGATAATATCAAGCAACAGAACTTTTACAGGTGAACAATACGATCCTGTCCAGGGGCAACTGAACTTTAACTGGGATCAGACAAGCGGAGATTTCAAGCTGGAGAGCGACATTACGCAGGATGCTTTTTTGACGAAGCTCATTGATGCGATAACTACTGCAGATGATGATCTGGGACCGTACAGGCGTATAAGCACACTTGATGGATTTGAGTATATGATATTGTCATCTGAGAATGAGAGCGGGGATCTGGATTTTTACTATTTTAAGAATCAACCGGTTCTTGGATCAGGGCTTCCCGAAATATCAGGACCGTACCCTGTGCAGCTTCTGAATTCTGATGCTGATGATAAATATATATGCATGGACACAGATATGGACACTTTATATTTTTCATCTGACCAGGCTGGAAATTATGATATTTTTATGAAAAGCAAACCGGCTGGAACTACCCTGACAACCTGGTTCAACAGTGCCTATGAATCATCTCTTCAGCCGGATAGTATTAACAGCCAATATGATGAAGAATGTCCTATTGTTTGCAGGGATATCCTTGTTTTTGCCTCAAACCGGCCGGGAGGTATGGGTGGATATGATCTCTATTATTCCTTATTTAAAAATGGCAAATGGAATTCTCCTGTTAATTTTGGTCCCGCTATTAATACAAAGCATGATGAATACCGTCCCGTTATAGGTTCGCATGCAGATTTTACAAATAATTTTCTTGTTTTCTCATCCGACAGACCTGGGGGAAAAGGTCTTTTCGATCTCTATTTTGCAGGAGTAAGCATTAAGTGATGCCTATTGTTTAATACTGCTTTTTAGCCGCAGTAAGCGTATTCCTGAGAAGTGCAACCCTGGTCATGGGTCCTACCCCTCCCGGAACAGGTGTAATATAAGTGCACCTGGGAGCCACGTTAACAAAATCAACATCTCCTGCAAGCCTCCAGCCCGATCTTTTCCCGGGATCTTCAACCCTTGTAGTGCCGACATCAATTACAACAGCTCCTTCTTTTACCATTTCAGCTTTGACAAAAGAAGGAGATCCCAGGGCTGCTATTATTATATCAGCCTCTTTCAGGATATCAGTAATGTTTTTTGTTCTGCTGTGAACAACTGTAACAGTAGCATCCATACCTTTCTGCGATAATAGAATACTTACGGGCCGTCCGACAATATTGCTGCGTCCTATCACGACACATTTTTTCCCGGAAGTCTCAATTTCATACCTTTTAATAAGTTCTATTATGCCAAAAGGAGTAGCCGGCAGGTAGCCTGGAAGTCCGGATACCATCTTTCCTATGTTAAGCGGATGAAATCCGTCCACATCCTTAGAGGGATTAACAGATTCAATTATCTTATTTTCAGAAATATGCTTGGGCAGAGGGATCTGTACAATGAATCCATCTATATCATCATTGCTGTTAAGCTCATCAATCTTGTTAAGCAGGACATCTTCCGGGGCAGCACTATCGTAAGTGATCAGAGTTGAGCGGAATCCTACTTCTGCGCAATCTTTAACCTTATTTGCCACATAGGTCTGGCTTGAAGGATCATTACCAACAAGTATAGCTGCCAGATGAGGTATTTTTTTCCCCTCTTTTTTAATCTGATCAACTTCCTTTGCGATCTCCTGCTTGATAAGAGAGGCGATCTCTTTTCCGTTGATTAGTGTATACATGATTACTTTTTATTTTCGATTTAAAAGCCTGGCAGGATTACCTCCTTTAGTCATCATTTTCATCATTTTACGCGTCTCATCAAATTGTTTCAGCAGCTTATTTACATCCTGCACTGTTGTACCGCTTCCCATAGCAATCCTTTTTCTCCGGCTGCCGTTAAGAACGACCGGATTGCTCCTTTCCTGAGGAGTCATACTTCTTATAATAGCTTCAATACTCTTAAATGCATCATCATCAATATCAAGGTCCTTAACAGCTTTCCCCACGCCGGGAATCATTGACATCAGGTCTTTAACGTTTCCCATCTTTTTAATCTGCTGTATCTGGGTAATAAAGTCGTCGAAATCGAACTGGTCCCTGGCAATTTTTTTCTGCAGCTTCCTGGCCTCTTCAACATCGTATTGTTCCTGGGCTTTTTCAACAAGCGATACGATATCTCCCATTCCCAATATCCTGTCGGCCATTCTTACGGGGTAAAAGATATCAATTGCATCCATCTTTTCACCTGAGCTGACGAATTTGATTGGTTTATTGACGACTGATAGTATTGAGAGTGCAGCTCCTCCCCTTGTATCACCATCGAGTTTTGTCAGAACAACACCATCGAAATCCAGCCTGTCGTTAAATTCCTTTGCAGTGTTGACAGCATCCTGTCCTGTCATTGAATCAACAACAAATAATATTTCATGAGGGTTTACGGCATCTTTAATTGAGGCGATCTCTTTCATCATATCCTCATCAACAGCCAGACGACCGGCCGTATCAATGATCACAACATCATTCCCGTTCTTTTTTGCTTCCTTTACAGCATTTCTGGCTATAACAAGAGGATTTAAGTTTCCTTCCTCGACATAAACAGGCACTTCAACCTGCTGCCCGATTATTTTCAGCTGTTCAATAGCAGCCGGACGGTAAACATCACAGGCGGCAAGAGTGGGATTCTTACTCCTTTTTGTCTTTACCCATTTAGCAAGTTTCCCGCTGAAAGTAGTCTTCCCTGAGCCCTGGAGACCTGCTATAAGAATAACTGCCGGGTTGATCTTGATATTTATATCGGTCTTATCACCACCCATAAGCAGGGCCAGTTCGTCATGAACTATCTTAACAAGCATTTGTGACGGGTTGACCGATCTTAGTACTTCCTGACCGAGAGCTTTTGTTTTGACACTATCTGTAAACTGCTTTGCTATCTTAAAGTTAACATCAGCATCAAGTAATGCCCTGCGAACTTCCTTCAGGGTTTCTGCAATATTGATCTCAGATATCCTCCCCTGACCTTTTAGAATCTTAAAGGATTTCTCAAGCCGTTCACTTAAACTCTCAAACATTTGATTAATAGCGTATTATAATTTGTTTAACTAATTACATTCTCTCAGGCATTTCAATACCCAGAAGCCACATGCCGGTGTTGAGTATCTCACTTGTAACTTTTGACAGAGCCAGACGTAAATTACGCACCTGATTATCTGGTTCGCCAAGGATAGAATGATCGTGATAGAACTGGTTATATTCCCTGGCAAGATCGTAACAGTAATTAGCCAGCAGAGCAGGGCTGTAACCTGTTGCTGATTCTGAGACAATACCCGGGAACCTTCGAAGGAGCTTCACAAGATCAATTTCCTTTTCACCTCCCTTGAGATCCGATAATATCGAATGTTCATACTTAACGCCCATCTCTTCACCTTTCCTGAGCACTGACCGTATCCTTGCATATGTATACTGGATAAATGGACCTGTATTACCATTGAAATCAATCGATTCTGCCGGATTAAATGTCATGTTTTTTCGTGGATCCACTTTAAGGATGAAGTATTTAAGAGCCCCGAGTCCAATTTTTCGGAATATCTCCTCCTTCTCCTCATCATTAAAATCAGAAAGCTTCCCGAGTTGCACTGATACCTCCCTGGCTGTATCTTTCATCTCAACTAAAAGGTCATCGGCATCGACAACCGTACCCTCTCGCGACTTCATTTTCCCCTCGGGGAGTTCTACCATCCCATATGAAAAATGAAATAAACCATCAGCCCAGGAATAACCAATCTTTTTAAGAACAGCCTTCAGTACCTGAAAATGGTAATTTTGCTCATTTCCAACAACATACAGGCATTTATCAAAATTAAATTCCTGATGTCTGAGAACAGCAGTTCCCAGATCCTGGGTCATATAAACAGCTGTTCCATCTGAGCGAAGAAGCAATTTCTGATCTAATCCCTCTGCTGTAAGATCAACCCATATAGAACTATCATCGTTCCTGTACAGGACATTGGTATTCAGAGAAGATAATACTATCTCACGGCCTATCTTATACGTTTCAGATTCATAATAAATCTTATCAAAATCAACGCCAAGGGCTTTGTAGGTTTTGTCAAATCCCTCATATACCCACGAATTCATCAGATTCCATAGATCCAGGACATCCTTATCTCCTGATTCCCATTTAATTAACATTTCCCTTGCTTCTTTTATCAGGGGGGCATTGTTCTTAGCTTCACCTGGTTCAACTCCTTTTGCCATAAGCTCTTCCGCCTGAAATTTATAGAGCTTTTCGAAAAGGACATAATATTTACCCACAAGATGATCACCTTTTATCCCGGATGACTCAGGTGTCTCTCCGTTTCCGAATTTCTGCCAGGCAAGCATCGATTTACATATATGGATACCCCTGTCATTCACTATGTTAGTTTTCACAACATTATGTCCGCATGCCTTAAGTATCCGGAAAAGAGAAAACCCGAGCAGGTTATTCCTGATGTGCCCAAGGTGGAGTGGTTTATTAGTATTCGGAGAGGAGTATTCGACAAGGATTGTCTCAGGATCAGAAGTACGGCATCTCCCGAGAATATCATCTTCCTTTGCCATATCACGAAAGCAGGATATCCACCATTTGTCTGATATTTCAAGGTTAAGGAATCCTTTAATAACGTTATATCCTGAAATTTCAGGAAAGGAGGATTTTAAATACTCACCAATAGTTTCCCCTGTCTTTTCAGGTGTATTTTTCGAAAACCGTAATAATGGAAAAACAATCAGTGTAAAATCACCTCTGAAATCTTTCCTGGTTTCCTGTAACTGAATCAGATCTTCCCCCATCTCAGCGTTATAAAGAGATCTGACAGCATCTTTTATCCTCTCTTTTAAAAAGCCCTCCATACTTGTTACGTTTACTGGCAGCAAATATAATATTTTAATATTTGGCCTTCCTTAAAAACTTTAAAGCTGACCGTTTATTAAAAAAATTGCTTCAAAATATACCAATCAACATTTTTTTTTGACAATTGGGGATTTCTTTTTGATGAAAATTATGAAACAAACAAAAAGTTATTATAATTTTGGTTGAGATATTACTTATTAAGCTTATCACCTATACTTATTGTCAGGTGGAATTAAAAAATGTATATATAGAGTCTACCGTAAAGACTCCTCAAATAGATCTTAACCATCTGACGGGTGAAATTATTTTCTCGGGTAAATCTATTCCGGAGAATCCTGCCAAATTATATGAAGGTGTTCTTGAATGGGTACTGGAATATGTTAAGAGTCCTCGCCAGACGACAAATCTCAGGCTTAATCTTGAGTATTTCAATACTGCTTCAGTGATCTGGGTCGCTAAAATAGTTAAAGCCCTTTGTTCAATGAAGCAACCTGAAAATACTCTGATAATCCATCTGTATTTCGATATTGAAGAGTTTGACAGTATGGAAACTGAGGATGTTAAGGAAGCTTTGAGCCCAGTTATGGATATGGTAGGCACTCCCACTATAAGTCTCGGAATAAAAATATACGGTACCGACGACAAAGGAGCAATTATCAAAGAATCGATGGTACTCGTTTAGTAACTGCTTCTCAAACAAAGCCTTCTAAAATTCATTATCTTGTTTTTTTGCTATAACTTTATTAGTCCAAATAGGTTTATACTATGCGTGTAATAGTTATTGTATTTTTTTCAATTTTAAATATTATGGAATTATTCTCCCAGGGCAAACATGTCGACAGAGAGCCTTATGCAGCTGGCAGATTCTATTCTGCCGATAAAGAGACCCTGAAAAAGGACATTTCTCAGCTCTTTAATGACTGTAAAAAGACCATCGAAAATTCAGAAGTCAGGGCTATTATAGTACCTCATGCAGGCTACGTTTACTCTGGAAAAACAGCTGCTGCAGGGTTCTTAATAACACCAAAAAATGCATCATATAAGAATATATTCATCATTGGTTCAAGCCACGTTGACTCATTTGACGGTGCTTCGGTATATAATACAGGCGACTATATCACCCCGCTTGGCAAGGCAATCGTTAACCATGAGATAGCAGACAAGCTTAAGGCTGACAACAAGGTCTTCCGTTTCCCTGTGGATGCCCAGCTCAGAGATCACAACCTGGAAGTGCAGGTCCCGCTTATACAATATTATTATACCAAAACACCTGCAATCATACCAATAGTGATCGGTACAAACAACACAAAAACAATAAAGGAGATAGCAGAAGCACTGAGGCCATGGTTTACTCCTGAAAACCTTTTTGTAATAAGCAGCGATTTCTCGCACTACCCTTCCTATAAAGATGCTGTTGGGAATGATAACCGGACAGCTGAGGGACTTGTTTCAGGCGACCCGGATAAATTCCTGGCAGCAATCAGAAAGAATACTTCGAGAAACATCCCGGGATTGGCAACAAGCATGTGCGGATGGACATCAGGACTTTGCCTTCTGTATCTTACTCAGGGCAATAACGATTTAAAGTTCAAAAGAATTGATTATTGCAACTCCGGTGATTCACCCTACGGGTCAAAGGATGAAGTGGTCGGATATCATGCTATATCGCTTGTTGACATCTCCAGAAGCTCTCAGAACAAACATGCAAATTCCGGAGAGTTCTCCTTCACAAAAGAAGAAAAAGATCTGATGTTCTCAATAGCAAGGACCAGCATCAGAACAATGCTTAATGAGAAAAAAAGGATCGCTCCTGATGAGAGTATTATTCCTGAATCATTGAAGAATAAATACGGGGCTTTCGTAACGCTTAAAATAAACGGTACACTAAGAGGCTGTATCGGAAGATTCCTTTCTGAAGACCCGCTTTATGAAGTAATAAAACAATCAGCAATATCCTCAGCTTTTGAAGATCCGCGTTTCTCTCCTCTCACAAAATCAGAATTCGAGAAAACAGATATCGAAATAACTGTCCTGGGGCCTATGAAAAGCATAAAAAATATTAATGAGATAGTACTTGGGAAACATGGGATCTATATCAAAAAGGACTTCCGTTCAGGAACTATGCTGCCGCAGGTAGCAACTGAAAACAACTGGACAGTGGAGCAATTCCTTGGATATACTTCAAGAGATAAAGCCGGAATAGGCTGGGATGGCTGGAAAAATGCAGAACTGTATATTTACGAAGGCCTGGTCCTTGAAGAAAACGGGAAATAATTATGTATCATGTTAGCGGAACAGTCATTACTGTTTCCCTCCTTTACCTGATAAGCTGCTTATTCTGCAGAACAGGAATATTTACAAGGAGTATCCACAGGAAGATATGGAACAGTGTCCTGGCGGTTGTATTTCTTTTCACTGCTTTTGCCGGGATATTTATAGCCCTTCAAATCAATTACAAATGGGAAATACGTGTCATTAGCTCAATACTAAATTGGCACGTGGAGACCGGCGTCTGCCTGGGGATTACCGGTTTGTTCCATTTTTTGTGGCATCTATCCTACTTTAAAGGAATTTTTTCCGGAGGAGCTAACAATTCAATCATCCCTGATAGAGCAACAACAGATCCCAAACTCGTAATAACAAATCTGTTTATAGTTGGCTTTACCAGCACATCGGTTCAAATCCTCCTTCTACGTGAGTTGTTGAATATATCGGGCGGTTATGAGCTTATAACCGGGGTCTTTCTTGCCTCCTGGCTTATAGCCTCTGCGGCAGGGGCACTTTTAGCAGGAGGATCAGAAATGAACAACATTCCAAAGATTAACCTGATCTTCTCTGTAACACCCCTGGTCTCATTACTGATGATGTTTCTCCTGACCAGATTATTCCTGGAAACCGGTGAGACTCCTTTACTTTTTAAAAGCATAATCTTTACAATAATTTTACTTGCACCATTCTGCATTATTTCCGGATATACATTTATTAAACTTCTGTATTCTGCAAAGGCAGTTAGTTCCCTTAATCCGGGCAGATCTTTTTCAATTGAGACAACGGGAGGAATTTTAGCAGGACTTTTACTTTCAGTCCTTACATCCGGCCTTATCAATACATATAAACTCCTCATTCTGATAATACTGATTACATTTTCATATGTAATTCTTACTTTCTGGACTAAAAAAAACAGGATCAGAATTTACCTGAAGATTTTGTTTGCACTTCTTGCCATTATTATCATTATTACTGATCCTGATCATTTTTTCAGGCAGATACTCCTGTCAGGGATCGAAGTTACCCTCACAAAAGACACTCCATATGGAAATATTACCGAAGGTTCATACTTTGGAGAAAAGAGTATTTATTATAACCAAAGACTGCTTTCCTATAATGATGATGTTGCGGAACGTGAGGAAGACATTCATTATGCAATGCTCCAGAAAGAAAATCCTGAAAAGGTATTACTGATTTCCGGTTTTACCGTATCACGGATGCAGGAGATTATCAAGTATCCTGTAAAGGAGATCCATTTGATTGAAAGGGATCCGTTACTTATCAGATCAGTTGTTCCGGAGAATTTCTTCGGAAATGAAATACTGATAATTGAAAATAAGGATGCATTTACATATGTTAAGAAACCGGGCGGGCTTTTCGATGTAGCTATCCTCTTATTGCCGCCTCCTTCAACTCTTTCTCTTAACCGTTTTTATACAACTGAATTTTTTAATTATATAAACAACCGGCTAAGGCCTGATGGAGTGTTTATGTGTTCCCCCGGTCCTGCAGACAGCTATCAGAACCAGGAATCAATAAATCTTTATTCTTCAATATTCAACAGCATGTCTGAAGTGTTCAGGAATGTTTTACCAGTTGCAGGCAACAAACTTTATTTTATAGCTTCCGATAATGATCTCTCAACAAGCTTCTGTGATATTGTCAGCAAAAAGGGCATAGATAATGTTTACGTCGGTCCGGATTACCTTGATGATGATCTGATAAAAAAAAGATCAGGCGAAATACTTAATTTGATTGATCGTGATATTAAACATAATCATATTGCTTTTCCTATTGCAAGCTTTCACTTTCAATCACTTAACTTAAGCAAGGATAAAAGTACGAATACCCTTATTATTATATTGATCATACTACTATTCGCACTTCCTGTTATATTCATTAAAAGGAATAATCTGATAATGTATTTCAGTGCATCTGCACTTGCCGGCTTTGAAATAATTATTCTTCTGATACTGCAGCTGGCTGCAGGAAATATGTACCAGCTGACCGGGCTTGTTCTTGCTGCTTTGATGTCAGGTCTTGCTCTCGGAGCAGGTACTGATCCTGATTTCTTAAGAAATTTATCACTGAAGTCAAAATCTCTCTTCCTGCTAATGTTTTATATTCTTACTGCAATCTCTTTTGGTTACATTCTCCAGTTAAGAGGAAACTTTCTTCCGCTTACACTGATACTGATTCTAGTCTTTTTGCCATCTTTTCTTACAGGCCACATATTCAACGAGTTAACACTGCATCAAAGATCTGTCGCTACTGCAGGATCGACCTATAGTGCTGACCTGATAGGATCTGCTTCAGGTTTTGTACTAATGTCTGTCATAATGGTACCTGCTTTTGGTATCATGATCTCGATTATCTCGCTTTCATTACTTATTTTTACAGGAATTATTTTTGGAACTGTGTCAGGATACAAATGATCTTTAATACATTGATCTGATGGGAGAAAAGGATTTTGACATAAGTAAACGTACATTCCTGAAAAAATGCCTTGCTTTTTCAGCTGGTATTACTGCTCTTCCCTATGCCAGTTTAACAGGAGCTATCTCAACTGAAGAGGAGACCTTAAAACTCAGAGAGGCAATGTTCCAGGAGGAGACTCCGAGGGGTATTATGTGCAGGATATGCCCTAATGAGTGTGTTCTCAAAGAAGGTGAAATAAGCAAATGCAATAACAGGAGTGTCAGTGATTCCAGGTTGTTCACAATGGCCTTCGGAAATCCCTGCTCCGTAAACATTGATCCAATTGAAAAAAAGCCCTTGTATCATTTCTACCCGGGCACCCGCGCATACTCTATTGCTACTGCGGGATGCAACCTTGCCTGCCTAAACTGCCAGAACTGGTCAATCTCTCAATCCAGTCCCGATAAGACAAGAAATTACGATCTCATGCCTGAAAAGGTTGTAAATGAATCAAAAAGAAATAATTGCCGGTCTATTGCCTACACCTATTCGGAACCTGTTACATTTTATGAATATGTTTTTGAAACGGCATCTGCAGCAAGAAAAGCAGGAATCAAGAATATTGTCAAGTCAAACGGATATATTAACCCTGAGCCATTAAAGAAATGGTGTAAAGTAATTGATGCAGCAAACATAGACCTGAAATCATTCAATGACAGCACCTACCTGAGATTATCAGGAGGCAAACTGCAACCAGTTCTTGATTCTCTAAAGATATACAAGGACTCTGGAGTATGGCTGGAGATAACTCATCTTATTATCCCCAGGTGGACCGATAAAACAGATGAGATAGCCAGGATGTGTAAGTGGTTAAGTGATAACGGTTTCAAAGATACACCATTACATTTAAGCAGGTTCCATCCCACCTATAAGCTTGAGCAGCTTCCTCCCACCCCTGTTGATATACTGAGGAATGCTGCGAAAATTGCCTATGGGGAGGGCTTGAAATATGTTTATATCGGCAATGTACCTGGGAATGAAATGGCAGACACAAGGTGTCCTTCATGCGGTTCAGTTGTTGTTTCAAGACAGGGATTTACTGTCACATCAAACAAGCTGGCTAGCGGAAAATGCAACAAATGCGGAAAGAGTATTGAAGGTATCTGGAGCTGAAAGGAACTAAAGGATAAGGATGAAACAATCAGAAGCAAAAATACGTATTGAAAGGCTCAGGAAGGAAATCGAAGAGCATAACAATAATTACTATGTTCTGAATAAGCCTGTAATCTCAGATTTCGAATACGATCTGTTATTGAATGAGCTTGAGACTCTTGAAAAAAAATTTCCAGGGCTGATTACCGAAGATTCCCCAACAAGAAGGGTTGGCAGTGATATAACAAGCGAATTCAGGCAGTACGAACATAAGTACCCGATGCTCTCACTTGGCAATACATATAATGAGGATGAATTAAGGGATTTTAACTCGCGGGTTGAGAAAATAAGTGGCTCAGAGCCTGAATATGTATGTGAACTGAAGTTCGATGGTGCCTCTGTCAGCATAACATACAGAAATGGATCAATTTTCATGGCGCTGACGCGTGGTGATGGTGCCAGAGGCGATGACGTGACCCTGAATATAAGGACAATTAAAAGTATTCCCCATAAGGTAACTGCATCAGGCGTCCCTGAAGAATTTGTTATGAGGGGTGAAATCCTTATGCCCAAAAAGGTGTTCGAAAGACTCAATGAAGAGCGTAATGCAGAAGGGCTTACACCGTTTGCCAATCCCAGGAATGCCGCATCCGGCACACTGAAAATGCTTGATCCAAGAATTGTTGCTTCAAGAAACCTTGACTGTCAGTTCTATTTCCTGCTTTCAGACAAGCTGCCTTATGAAACCCATTATGATAACCTTATAAAAGCTTCAGGATGGGGATTCAAGGTATCAGACAGCACAAAGCTATGCAGGAACATTGATGAGGTTATTTCATTTATCAATTACTGGGAAGATGAGCGTGAAAAGCTGCCTTTTGAGATCGACGGAGTTGTTATAAAGGTGAATTCACTGACTCTCCAGTCGCTGCTGGGCTATACTGCCAAATCTCCACGCTGGGCTATTGCTTATAAATATAAAGCAGAACAGGTTTCCACAAAATTGTTATCTGTTACATACCAGGTTGGAAGGACAGGAAATATAACTCCTGTAGCTAATCTTGAACCTGTCTTGCTTGCAGGATCGACAGTTAAAAGAGCCACTCTCCATAACGCTGATCAGATAAATCTGCTGGACCTACATCTGAATGATATTGTCTTTGTTGAAAAGGGCGGCGAGATAATTCCAAAGATCGTCGGTGTTGATCATTCTTTCAGGACAGAGCGCAGTACGCCCATCGTCTTCATTACAGAGTGCCCCGAATGCGGGACTCCCCTGTTGAGGAACGAAGGAGAAGCAAACCATTTCTGCCCGAATTACCTCCATTGTCCGCCACAGCTCAAAGGCAGAATCGAGCATTTCATTGGCAGAAAGGCAATGGATATCGATGGTCTTGGAGAAGAAACTATTGATCTCCTGTTCAGTAAAGGACTTATTAGAAATTATGCCGATCTCTATGAACTGAAAACCGAACAGCTTGTACCACTGGAACGCATGGGTGAAAAATCAGCAGATAACATAATCAAGAGTATCCGGTCATCTCTTGAAACACCCTACAATCGTGTTCTGTTTGCATTGGGAATAAGACATGTTGGTGAAACAGTTGCCAGGACAATAGCATCAAGATTTACATCGGTTGATGATCTTATTAATGCTGATAACGAACAACTTATGGACACAAGGGAGATCGGACCAAAAATAGCGTCAAGTATAGTTTCATTCTTTGCGGATCCTGATAATATAAATATCATAAACCGGCTCAAATCCTATGGTATCAGATTCACGGGAGATAGGAAGCCGGTATTCACCGGGGAACAACTCAAAGGTAAATCGATTCTTATATCGGGCGTATTCAGTAAACACTCCCGCGAAGAGTATAAAGAAATCATAGAAAAGAATGGCGGAAGGAATGTATCCTCATTATCAGGGAATACATCCTTTATACTTGCCGGAGAGAATATGGGACCCTCAAAAAGATCCTTTGCTGAAAAAGCAGGAGTACCGCTTATGAGTGAAGATGAATTCCTGAAACTAATAGGTGAAGAATAATAAAGATGATTTGATGATGTAAGCAAAAAAGAATTAGGTTTGCAAAATGGAATTATTTGAAATAACGAGACTGAAAATAGGAAATTCATTACTGGCGAAGAAGCTTGGAAAAGCAAGTAGGAAAGTATATTACTCAGAGATAAGTCAGGTTAAGAATATCGGCATTGTATGGGATGCATCCAGAATCAAGGAATTTACTTTTTTATCGCGATTCCATCAAAAAATGCATGAGGAAAGGAATATTGAGGTAAAGATAATAGGGTATTATCCTGGTAAAGAACTGCCTGATCAATACACTGCATTGAGGTATCTTTCATGTATAAGGAAGAATGAACTGAATATGTTCTATATGCCTGTTTCAACTGAAGCTGATTACTTCATTAAAACCCGGTTCGATGTCCTTATTGATATTAATTTCGATAACATTTTCCCGCTTAACTACATAACTTCTTTATCTGTTTCGAGTTTTAAAGTAGGGTTATATGATTCAGTCTCGAACAGCAATAAATTTGATCTTATGATCGAACTTAAAAAACCCTACCAGATTGAGAACTATCTCAATGAGATCATACATTATCTCGAAATGATAAAATCCGGATCATTACAAGGTTGATATACAGAACATGAAAAAATTAAAAGGTACAGGTGTTGCAATAGTCACGCCATTCAAGAATGATTCCAGCATCGATTTTTCGGCAACAGGCCGAATCTTAAATCATGTTATAAAAGGAGGAGTCAATTATGTTGTAGCAATGGGTACAACAGGAGAAGCATCGACTCTTACAAAAGATGAGAAGCAGGCTTTGTTATCATATGTTGTTGAGGTTGTTGATAAAAGAATCCCTGTTGTTATTGGTGTAGGAGGAAATAACACCCAGGAGATAATCAACTGCATAAGGCAGATGGATCTTGAGGGTGTGGATGCTATCCTTTCAGTAGCTCCTTATTACAACAAACCGAACCAGCGGGGCTTGTTTCAACACTTCAAAGCAATTGCAACCTTTAGTCCTGTTCCTGTAGTAATATATAATGTACCATCCAGGACATGCAGCAACATTGCTTCAGAAACATGTATAGAATTGGCGCATGAATGTGACAATATAGTAGCTGTAAAGGAAGCATCGGGAGATCTGGCGCAGATAATGAGAATAATAAGGGGTAAACCTGAGAATTTCCTTGTTATCTCCGGGGACGATATGCTGACTTTACCAATCGTTGCAGCAGGTGGTTCCGGAGTGATCTCAGTACTGGCAAATGCCTATCCTGCTGAATGCAGTGAGCTTGTAAATAATGCACTCAAGAATAACTTCAAGGCAGCGCGTGAAATTCATTTCAGATTCATGGAATCTATTGAGTTACTGTTTTCTGACGGGAATCCGGCAGGTATCAAAGCATTCCTCAGTGTTATGGAGTTATGTAATAATAATCTTCGTCTTCCTTTAGTTCCTGTAAATAAAACAGTCCTTTCAAGAATACAGAAAGCAGTAGAAGAACTAAAATAGCCGGGGCAATCTGTCTTAGGGCCTTGCCTGCTGTTTCCCAGCCTCCTGTTGTGCTCCATGGCAGTGCTTGTATTTCTTTCCGCTGCCGCATGGGCAAGGATCATTTCTGCCAACTTTCTTATCAACCCTTACGGGTTCTGTTTTTCTCTCCCTGTCAGTTCCGGCAGCCCCCGGACCTGACTGGATTGTATCTGTCCTTGAGGTTTTGAGGTTTTCAACCTGTCTGCGCCGCTGGGCTTCTTTGACCTGATCGGGATCCTGGATCGGGATATAACCTTTCATCAGGGTACTTACAATATCCTTGTTTATCTTGTTTATCATATTCTGGAACAGCTCGTAGGATTCA
>CAYNRI010000040.1:10217-23187 GCA_964399575.1 uncultured Rikenellaceae bacterium | reverse complement strand
AAAAGATCGGAAGGCAGATATACAAATTACATGCTGGATAGTATCTGGGTTTTCTACGATCAGACATCAGATACAACAGAAAAAATCAGTTACCTGTATGGTAAAAAGAATGGTTATTATATCAAATTTAAAAAAGATCCGGTTGCTGGACTTTATGTGTGGTCTAAAGAACTATATGCAGGAAACAGAAGGGAAGGAACAGCTATTCTATATTATCCGGATGGTAAAATCCAGCAGACAGTTTCATATAACGGAGACAGAAAAGAAGGATTATCTAAAGAATATGATAAGGATGGAAATATAATTACGTTGTTTGAATATAGAAATGATTTCCTTATAAGCAGGCAGAAGATAAACAGGGAAGATAATAATGCTCTCAAACAAGGTGAATGGATAGAGTTTTATCCGAATGGATTAATAAAATCTGAAAGAACATATAAAGATGATCTGATGCACGGTTATTATAAAGAATATGATAATCGTGGCAGATTGATACTTACAATGCTTTATGAAAATGGAGCTATAGTTAAATCAAATATAGAGGATCAACCTGATATTGAGATTGTTGATAGATTTGATGATGAAAAGAATTTAATTTACCGGGGACCCTTCCGTAAAGATGTTCCTGTTGGTATCCATCGCGAATATGGGAAAGACGGAAGGGTCACAAATGCCTTTATTTATAATGATGTGGGATTATTATTATCTGAAGGTATTATTGATGAAGCAGGAAACCGAAATGGAAAATGGAAGGATCTTTATGCAGATGGTAAAACGCAGGCTGAAGGTACTTATACTGATAACAGGAGAACCGGATTATGGAAATTCTATACAAATACAGAAAAGGTGGAACAAACCGGTAATTATAATAACGGAAGACCTGACGGTTTGTGGAAATGGTATCATGATAATGGAAATATAAGAAGAGAAGAAGAATACTTTCTGGGCCAGCGTGACGGATCTTATGTTGAATATAATGAAAATGGAGGGATAATTGCCCAGGGGCAATATTCAGACGGCGAAAGGAATGAAAAGTGGATATATAAAAATGGTGATATCACAGAAGAGGGCCGCTACATTATTGGATTAAAAGAAGGGCAATGGAGGTCCTATTATATCGATGGAAAATTAAAGTCAAAAGAGAATTATGCTCAGGGAAATCCAAACGGTCAGCATATCTTTTATTATCAGGACGGAAAAATAAGAGAAGAACAATATTACAGGAACGGTTTAAAACAACAGACATGGAAAAAATATGACGAAGAAGGAAATATTTTATTGACTATCAGCTTTAAAGATGATGTAGAGGTAAGCATTAACGGAGTTAAAATAAATCTTCCAGAAACCGAAACAAAGCTGATAAAATAGTTACTTTGTCATTGTTATGGATGAAAATTTAGACATCAGAAAAAATAATATTTCACTTGCAGACCGGGAATTTGAGAAACAGCTCAGACCGGTACGATTTGACGATTTTAAGGGACAACAGCAATTAATTGATAATCTTATCGTTTTTGTGACCGCTGCAAGACAGCGAGGTGAATCTCTTGACCATGTATTATTGCACGGACCCCCAGGACTTGGCAAAACGACTCTTGCAACAATAATTTCAAATGAACTTCATGTGAATTTAAGGGTCACATCAGGTCCCGTTCTTGATAAACCGGGCGACCTGGCAGGACTTCTGACTAACCTGGAAGAAGGAGATGTTCTTTTTATCGACGAGATACACAGGCTTAGCCCTGTTGTTGAAGAATACCTTTATTCTGCAATGGAAGATTTCCAGATTGATCTCATGATTGACAAAGGCCCCAGTGCAAGATCTGTTCAGCTTACATTAAACAAATTTACACTGATAGGCGCCACTACACGCTCAGGCTTGCTGACAAGCCCTCTCAGGGCCAGATTTGGTATAAAATTCCACTTGGAGTATTATGACCATAATATTCTGACCGGGATAGTAAAAAGATCGGCTAATATCCTAAAAATCAATATAAATGATGATGCTGCAGTAGAAATAGCAAGACGAAGCAGAGGTACTCCGAGAATCGCAAACGCAATATTGCGAAGGATTCGTGATTTTGCACAGGTAAGAGGATCCGGTGAAATAGATATCGAAATTACCAAATATGGATTGAATGCTTTAAATATAGATCAGCACGGACTTGATGAAATGGATAACAGAATATTATCAGCTGTAATAGATAAATTCAACGGAGGCCCTGTTGGGCTGAATACTATAGCAACTGCTGTAGGTGAGGAAAGTGGCACAATTGAAGAGGTATATGAACCATTTCTGATAAAGGAAGGATTCCTTAAGAGAACACCCCGGGGACGCGAAGCAACGGAACATGCATACAGACACCTTGGGAAACAGGCATGGCGAACACAGGATGAGAATACATTATTTTAGTATAAAACATAAAAGGCTGCCCGGGAGTGATCAATTAAACACATTGCTGATTTTTTCAAGACCCTTGATATTAAGGATCTTGATTTTCCTTCCCTGTAATTCAAGAAGTCTGTCATTTTTAAACTCTGAAAGAAGTCTTATTACTGATTCAGTTGCTGTACCAACAATATTGGCCAGCTCTTCCCTTGTAAGAGCGATCTGGAGATAATCCTGATCGTCCAGACCAAAATCATCAACCAGAAGTAAAAGTATTTCAGCAAGCCTTTCTCTGACTGTTTTCTGGGCAATATCAGTTATGAAGGAATTTGCTTCACCAAGTTCATGGCAGGCAAGTTTAAGTAATTCGTGAGCAAATGTTGAGTTCGATTTAACCAGGCTGATAAGTATCTCTGCAGGAATAAAGCATACATTACAGTCTTCGATTACTTTTGCCGAAGTACAGGCCAGTTCATTGCTGAGAACACTACGGTAGGCTATGATTTCACCGTGTTTGGCAAAACGTATGATCTGTTCTTTTCCGTCAAGCCCTGTTTTAAAAACTTTAATGATCCCGCTGTGAATGCAGAAGAAACCACTAATACGGTTTCCTTCATTATAAAGAATTTCTCCTCGCTTGTACTGCCTGAACTCCTTTTGGAAATTGATCATTTCGATTTCTTCGGGAGACAAATATTTAAAGATAGAACCGGTTTCCGGCGCACATTTGTCACATAAAGGAATAGGTATTTCCTGTTGCTTCATTTCCTGATAATTAAATAACCTGGAATAACAAATACTCTATTAATTTTGTTCGATTATTATAATGAAGACTGGAATTGTTCGAGGAATCTTATATCATTTTCAAAATAAAGACGGAGATCATTTACCTGGTATTTTAACATTGCAGGTCTTTCAATTCCCATACCAAAAGCGAATCCAGTATATTTATTATTGTCTATATTACATGCTTCAAGTACTGCAGGATGAACCATTCCGCAGCCCAGCACTTCGAGCCAGCCTGTATATTTGCAGACATTACAACCCTTTCCTCCGCATATTGTGCAGCTTACATCCATTTCTGCCGATGGTTCAGTAAAGGGAAAATATGAAGGTCTTAGCCTTATTTCGGTTTGTTTTCCGAACATTTCACGGGCAAAGAACAATAAAGTCTGCCGGAGGTCTGCAAAGGATACATTCTCATCAATATATAATCCTTCAACCTGATGAAATATACAATGGGCTCTTGCTGAAATAGCTTCATTTCTGAAAACCCTTCCGGGGGAGATTGTCCTGATAGGGGGTTTTTGTGCCTGCATCACGCGAACCTGCACTGATGATGTATGTGTACGTAGCAAAATATCGCTGGGACTGGAATCTTCTTCAGAGAAACGCGAAATATAAAAAGTATCCTGCATATCTCTTGCCGGATGCTCAGGTGCAAAATTCAGTTTTGTAAAGACATGATCATCATCCTCTATTTCCGGCCCTTCTGATACTGTAAATCCAATTCTTTCAAAAATGTTGATGATATCATTTCTCATAATAGAAATAGGATGTCTTGACCCCAGATTCCAGGGATAGGCCGGCCTTGAAATATCATTTATCTTTGATACCTTTTGAGTTTGCGAAAGAGACTCTTTCAGTATATTATATCTCTCAATGGCTTGCTGCTTGAGCTGGTTCAGCTTTTGTCCCAACTCTTTCTTTACTTCAGGCTCAACATTACGGAAATCTTCAAATAATTCCGGGATGTATCCTTTTTTACTTAAAAATTTCAGGCGGAACAATTCAAGATCATCCTGATTTTTAACGGAGAATCCTGATATTTCACCACTTAGTCTGTTTATTCTTTCAAGCATTCAGCAGGGATATTGATGTAAAATTTTTTAATCAGATATAATTTTTGCTTTTATGATCTTAACATCCGACACGGGCTTATCATTATTATTTGTGATAACTGTTGCTATCTTTTCAACAACATCTAATCCCTCCAGAACTTCACCAAATACTGTATAAGTACCGTCAAGTCGCGGTACTCCTCCGGATGTCTTATAAGTTTCCCTATGATTTTCAGGAATTTTGTATTCACCTGTCGTAGTAAGGTAATCAAACATTCTTTCAGAAGCAAATTCCTGAATCTGTGCATCGGAAAGCTGTTGACCCGACTTGTTTACACTGTCTGCAATATGTCTTATAATCTTGTTGAACATTGCCTGCCTTATATTACTGTTTATAGTTTCTTCGGCTGCGTTTAATTCTTCATCATTGAATATTGTTCCCTGAACAATATAAAACTGAGTTCCCGAAGAACGCATTTCAGGGTTAATATTATTTCCTTCACGGGCTGCAGCAACAGCCCCTTTTTTGTGAAAATAGAGTTTGTTGAATTCAGCAGGAATCGTATAGGATTTTAATGAATCAGCAGATTTTGGAATGGCAGCAACCCGGGTAGCCGGATCACCTCCCTGGATCATAAAATCCTTAATAACACGGTGAAAGGAGATCCCGTCATAGAATCCTGAATTGATGAGTTTAATAAAATTATCCCTGTGAACAGGTGTATCATCATATAATAGGATTGTAATATCACCAAGATTAGTTTTCATCAGAATGGTGGTGTTTTCTTTACCATGCTGGGTATTACAGGAAGCAAGAGAGAATAGAAATAGTAATGTAAAGAATTTAACAGAATTTTTGTTCATGAAAAACAGATTTTGGTTGATAATGTAGCCTAATTACGAGAACAAAGATATTTAACTTTACCCGATCATGAAAAAAATGGTTTCAAATTGTATTTTTTTTTGACTAATTAACTGGTTTAAACAGTTTTTGAATTAGAAAACTATCTTTGTCCACAAATTTGTTAAATTGAAAGAAATCAGAACATTGGCAAAGCAAACCATGATCTATGGTTTTGGTACTATAGTTCCAAGATTTCTGAACTACGGAATTTTGACTTTCTTTTATACAAGGATATTTCAAAAAGAAGAATATGGGATTATTACCGAGCTTTATGCCTGGATGGTACTTCTGCTGGTTATCCTGACATATGGAATGGAAACCGGGTTCTTCAGATTTGCCCAGAACAGAAAAGATTATGAGAAAGTTTACAGCACTGCTTTATTAAGTCTTCTTTTTACATCAATTATTTTCCTCGTACTTATAAATATTTTCATTAATCCGGTTTCTATTGCATTAAAATATGCCAATAATCCTGATTATATAAAAATGTTTGCAGCAATTGTTGCAATAGATGCTTTTTGCGCTATTCCGTTTGCCCGATTGAGAAACGATAATAAGCCGCTAATATTTAGTATTATAAAGGTTTTAAATGTAATTGTAACAATTTTTGCTGTTATTATCTTATTGCTTATCGGACCAAAGATCTATGCAGGCGGCCCATCATGGTTCCGGAATATATATAATCCTGAATATGGAGTTGGTTATGTTCTTGTGGCAAATCTGGTTGGGAGTGCATTTACTTTATTGTTGCTTCTTCCTTATATTATCAGGATAAGGCCAATTTTTGACATTGCACTCTGGAAGAGAATGATATCATATTCTTTCCCTCTTTTAATTGCAGGTCTGAGCGGTTCAATTAATGATGCTGCAGATAAGATACTTTTGCGAAGGATCATTGGTAATGAATCAGGCCTGGAAATTGTGGGGGAGTATGGCGCAGGCTATAAAATTGCTGTTTTAATGGCCCTGTATATTCAAATGTTCCGCTTTGCTGCTGAGCCCTTTTTCTTTGAGAGAGCTAAATTTGAAAAAGCAAAGGAAACATATGCTTATGTAATGAAGTATTTTGTAATTACAATGCTTCTGGTATTTCTTGGTATTAACCTTTATATATCAGGAATTCAATATATTATAGGAAAATCATTCAGAGAAGCAATAGTGATTGTGCCTGTGGTAAGCATGGGCTATCTGCTTTATGGAATTTATATCAATCATAGTATATGGTATAAATTGAATGACCTTACAAAATATGGTATTTACATAACACTGATAGGTACTCTTATAACAATCCTGATTAATGTATTACTGATTCCGGTTTATGGATATATGGCATCCGCATGGGCTCATGTGGCATCTTATGGCGTAATGATTATTATGTCTTTTATATTTGCAAGGAAGCATTTTAAGATCAGTTATAATATGAAAGGTCTTATTCCGTATTTTATTGTAGCAATAGGTATGGTTGTGTTCAGCAGAATTTTTAAATATGGATCTCTTATGAGCGAACTGATAATTAATACTTTCTTTTTATTGATTTTTTTAATCTTTACGCAGGTAAAAGATCAGACGATATCAAAATTTCTGAGAAAAGGGACAAAATGAAAATTAAAATAGTTAACAGATCAAGGCACGCTCTCCCCTCCTATGCAACATTGGCGTCTGCAGGGATGGACCTGAGGGCGAATCTTGAAGCTCCGGTTGTTCTTAAGCCTATGCAACGTATCCTGATACCTACTGGTTTATTTATTGAAATACCTGTTGGCTATGAAGCACAGATCAGACCAAGAAGCGGTCTTGCGATTAATAAAGGAATAGGGATAGTTAATGCACCGGGGACTATTGATGCAGATTACCGAGGCGAAATTTGTGTAATTCTGATTAATTTTTCGGATGAAGATTTCAGTATTAATGACGGAGAGAGGATCTGTCAGATGGTGATTGCTAAACACGAAAAGGCAGAATGGATTAATGTTGAAACCCTAGAAAAATCTGAACGTGGCCAGGGGGGATTTGGCCATACAGGCAAAATTTAACTATGAAAAAATCAAATATAATTACAGGTATCATTTTTCTTGTTCTGATCTGTTTATTTTCATGCGGGAAGGATATGGCACCGGCAAAAATCCCGCTTGACGGGAAGCTTCAAACATATGATTCTGCAAGGTTTGATTACTTTTTTATAGAAGCTGTCAAACAGAAGCTTATGGGCAATAGCGGAGAAGCCCTTCAGAGACTTGAACAGTGTCTTAAGATTAATCCGGGGAGTGATGCAGCATATTTTCAGAAAGCACAGGTTGTAATGGGTCTGGGGGATAATATCCGCGGGAAAATTTATGCCAGAAAAGCACATACCTTAGCTCCTCATAATTTCTGGTATCTGATGATGCTTGCAGGAATATACTATAATGAAAATAATATTGACAGCACAATTATTTTCTATGAAAAAGCTGTGGTTCTTTATCCTGAAAAGGAAAATTTATTACTTAATCTCGGAAATTTGTACAGTGCAAACGGTAATTATGAAAATGCTGATTTGATTTTCAAACGTCTTGATCAAAAGTATGGGATCAACGAAACTTCGACGGTTGCAAGTATCAAGAATCTGATGATGGCAAAAAAATATAATGAGGCACTTGAAAAAACTAATTTGCTGTTGATTGAATATCCGGATGAAATACTCTATAACGGATTTTTAGCCGAAATTTATCATGCGATGGGAGAAAATGAAAAAGCTACAAATGTATATAAAGAGCTTCTAGTCAAGAACCCTGAAGATCCTTCAATACATATCTCATATTGTGATTTTCTTCTGAATTCAGGAAATTATAATGAATTATTTTTGTTTTTAAGTAAAACACTATTAAATGAAAACGTAGTACGTGAGGAAAAGATCTCCTTGATGGGACGCATTATTGAAAATCCTGAAATTGTAAATGAATATTCAAACAACATTCAGGTGGCGTTAATGATTTTGGAAGCTGATAATCTAAATGATGATATAATTGTGCTCTTGCGTCCCGAACTACTGATAAAGCAGAATAAACCTGAAGATGCCGCCCTCAGGCTTGAAGAGATTATTTCAAAAAATCCTGATAATTACTTTGCCTGGGAGAAGTTGCTGATCGTTTACCTGGATCAAAAAAATTACAAAAAACTTCAGGAAAAAGGTAAAGAATGTTCTACAAGGTTTAACAGATCCTTCCTTGCAAAAATGCTTTACGCATCTGGAGCAACTGAAAATAAGGATTACGAAATCGCTCTTGAAGAACTTAGAAAAGCTGCTATTCTTGCGGGAGACAGCCAGGAAATGATGATGCAGGTACTTAGTCTGAAAGCTGATGTTTATTATCGTCAGAAAAAATATAAGGAAGCCTTTGATACTTTTGAAGAAGCACTTAAAGTAGATGGTAATGATATTACAATTCTGAATAATTATGCATATTACCTTGCAGAACAGAATATTAGATTAAAGGATGCAGAGATGATGTCGGAGAGAGTTATTAAAACTGAAACAGACAATCCCACATTCCTCGATACTTATGGATGGGTGCTCTACAAGAGAGGAAAATTAAAGGAAGCCCAGAAGGTTATGGAGTCAGTAATTAGTAAAGAAGGAGAGCATGATTCAGTTTTGTATGAACATCTCGGCTATATTTTTAAGAAAAGACGTGATTGTAAAAATGCCGTAATTAACTGGAATATTGCTCTTAAACTGGACAGCACCAACAATGAAATAAGGGAGGAGATAAAAAAATGTCTTGGAAACTGATCACTATTCTGTTGATATTTTTTTTGTCAGCATGCTCGGTTACAAAAAAAAGCAGGCATTTAACAGATAGTGCTAAAAATGAAACGGCATACAGTTTAGTAGATCTGAAATCAATTAACCTGACAACAAATGATTTTAATATTAGAAAAGCAACAATCGAATTAAAAAGTGAGAAAGAAAGTCAGAAAATATTAGCTACAATAAAATTCAGAAAGCCTTACAATTACCTTATAAGTCTCAGAAGCAGGACTGGTATTGAAGCAGAAAGAATTTTTTTAAGTAATGACACAATTTTAATTAATGATAGAATCAACAGAAAATTGTTTTACGGTTCTCCGGAATATATAAAGAATAAATATGGTGTATCAATCAGTGCGATTCCATTGTTACTGGGTGACTATATTTTTGATTCAGATACGAACAATAAAAATGAAAAGTGTATTAATGGAACAGTTGATTTTATCAGATTTCTTGAAGATCGGAGAATTTCAGGACAGATAGATTGTTCAAACAGTAAAATAATTTCTGTTTTGTTGAGAGGAATGAGTGGCCGGGAGGAAATACAGATCAATTATAACGATTTTTCGATAAATCAGGGTGTTATATTTCCACGAAATATTAGAATAAATGATGGTAGTGGAAACTCTTCCTTAACTATTGATTTTTCAGATGTTGATATTAATTCTGGTGATGATATTAAGTTCATTCCCGGCAGCGGATATGAAAGGATATTATTGAGATGAAGAAATTAACCCTTTTTGTGATTGCTATAGTTTTCTGCTTATCAGGACTAACATATTCGCAATCCAGGGCGGATCTTGAGAACCAAAGAAGAAAAACACTGGAAGAGATTGCTTATGTTGACGAGGTTCTTAAAAATACAGAGAAAGAAAAAAAAGAGAGCGTATATTCTTTAAGAATTTTGTCAAACAAGCTTTCTTTACGTGAATCAGTTGTGAAGGGAATGAATGATGAAATTAATTTGCTTAATGAAAGAATAGAACTTAACCGTCTCGCAATTGATATGATGGAGGGAGATTTGAAAATTCTTAAAAATGATTATTCAAATTCTATAATGAATTCATACAGGCTTAGAAAGTCAAATCCGGAGATCATCTATATCTTATCTGCAAAAGACTTTAATCAGGGATATAAAAGAATAAAATATCTGCAACAGATAACAAAGTTTCGAAGAAATGAATCTGAAATAATTGCAGAGTTAAAGGATGAAATCGGAGAAACAAAATCAAGGCTGGAAAGCGATTTAAGCAAAGTATCTGATTTAAAGCAAAAGGAGGAACAACAGAAAAATCTTCTGAAAGGGGAGCAAACAAAAGAACAGAGGATCTTAAGGTCTTTGAGAAATAAAGAGAAACAGCTTCAGAAGGAATTGGAGGAAAAGAAAAGAGTCGCAGGGAGAATTGAAAAGGAGATAGCGAGGATTATAGATGAAGAAAGAAAGAAAGCAAGCAAGGGAGTACTTACGCCGGAACAAAAGCTTATAAGTGAGAATTTTGTCGAGAATAAAGGCAGATTGCCATGGCCTGTTGAAAGGGGTGTAATAACAAGTCATTTTGGAAAGCATGCTCACCCGATACTTAAATATGTGACGGAAGAAAATATTGGTATTGAAATTACAAGTCAGCCAAATACTGTGGCAAGAAGTATTTTCAAAGGCGAGGTTTCAGCAGTTTCTACAATCCAGGGTGCGAATATGACTGTTATAATAAAGCATGGGAAATATTTGTCTGTATATAATAATCTTGTAAGGGTAAGGGTAAAAAAGGGAGATAATGTAGATACAAAACAGGTCGTTGGAGATATATATCAGAATCCTGGTGAAAATAATAACTGTACTTTAAAATTTATGATTTTTGAAGAGAGAAATGCGCTTGATCCGGAAGCCTGGATTACAAAAATGTGAATCGGATTGAAACAAATTAAAAAAAATTCAGTATAAGGAAATAGAAAACAGGGAAATGCTGAAAAAATACAGAATAGTATCTAAGATCGGAAATCTGCGTATCATAGAAAATGCAATTGACAACATAACAGCTGAAACAGGTATAAATCAGGATAATTATGGCAAAATTCTGATTGGAACCCTTGAGGCTGTTAATAATGCTATTATACATGGCAATAAATCAGATGAAAGTAAATTTGTTAGTGTTGATATAAAGATGGGAGACTCTAATCTTGAAGTAACAATTGCTGATGAAGGGAAGGGATTTAAGCCCTCGGAAGTACCGGATCCGACACGTCCTGAAAACATCGAAGCCCTTAATGGAAGAGGCATTTTTCTGATGTCAAAGCTGGCGGATGATATAAAATTTAATAAGAAAGGTAACAAGGTAACTTTAATTTTTAAAAATGTCAGGGCTTGAAAATCAGAATATTTTACGATAATGTTAAATTCAGGCTAAAAGGAAGCAAACAAGTATTGAACAAAATAGAAAAGGTCATCAGGAGTGAAAAAATGATTCCGGGTGACCTTATTTTTATTGTTACAGATGACAGGGAGATACGAAAGATAAACAAGGAATTCCTCAAACATAATTATAACACTGATGTTATTGCATTCAATTATAATGAGGGAAATATTCTGAATGGTGAAATATACATAAGCATTGAAACTGTTAAGAAAAATTCAGTTAACTATAAAGTTAGTTGCACAGAAGAGTTTATCAGGGTAATGATTCATGGGACTTTGCATTTATGTGGTTATGATGATAAAAGTTCTGTTGAGAGAAAGATAATGATACAAAAGGGAGAAGATTGGATTTCAGGGATAGAAGCTAAATGAAGTTTTATTATAATATAATAGTTGTCGGCGGAGGCCATGCGGGATGTGAGGCTGCTCATGCTGCTGCAAAAATGGGAGTAAGGACATTATTAATTACAATGGACATGACAAAACTTGCTCAGATGTCATGTAATCCGGCAATGGGAGGTATCGCCAAAGGTCAAATTATAAGAGAAGTTGATGCACTCGGAGGGTTGAGCGGCTTGATAACAGACAGGAGCATGGTACAGTACAGAATGCTTAACAGGTCAAAAGGACCGGCAATGTGGAGTCCTAGGGCTCAGTGTGACAGGCAAAAGTTTTCAATTGAATGGAGGAAAGCCCTTGAAAATACAGATAATCTTTTCATATGGCAGGAAGAGGGGAAACAGCTCATAATTGAAGATAATAAGGTAATAGGAGTTGAAACATCATTCGGAACAAAGTTTTATTGTGATGCAGTAATACTTACAAATGGTACCTTTCTGAATGGACTTATGCATGTAGGATTTAGCAGAAAGGTAGGAGGAAGAGCGGGAGATGAAGCATCTACAGGCTTGAGTGAACAACTTGCGGAAATAGGATTCACAGTTGAAAGGATGAAAACCGGAACAAGCGCGAGGATTGATGGTAGAACAATCGATTTTAGTGCGATGACTGAACAAAAGGGAGACGAGGAGAAGAGATGTTTTTCATTTTTGAACAGGAACCTGGAGATAGAAGATGCAAGAAGTTGCTATATAACATATACAAATGAGGAAGTTCATGAGGAATTAAGAAAGGGATTGAAATTCAGTCCGCTTTTTCAGGGAATAATAAAGGGAAGAGGTCCAAGATATTGCCCGAGCATTGAGGATAAAATTGTTACTTTCAAGGATAAAAAAGCACACCAGCTTTTTATTGAACCAGAAGGAAGAAATACTGTAGAGTATTATGTTAACGGCTTTGCAAGCAGTTTACCCCTGGAAACTCAGCTGAAAGCATTAAGGAAAATAAGGGGCCTAGAAAAAGTTGAGATATTCAGGCCGGGTTATGCAATTGAATATGATTTTTTTCAACCTACTCAACTTAAGGAAACACTTGAAACAAAAAGAATTGAGAATTTATATTTTGCCGGCCAGATTAATGGTACGACTGGTTATGAGGAAGCGGCTGCACAGGGAATTATGGCTGGAATAAACGCTGTTCTGAAAATAAAGGGACTTAAGGAAATGATTCTTGGCAGGGATGAATCATATATTGGGGTGCTTATTGATGATCTGATAACTAAAGGAGTCGATGAGCC